>JBEANH010000013.1:0-44268 GCA_041165505.1 Chloroflexota bacterium
ATTGCCAACGAGCAGACCTTGGCACGCCTCGACCAGCCGCCGTACGGCGAGCGTGCCGTGGTGCGCACCAGCGACGATGTGGTGGTGGGAGCCATCGGGTTGGTACCGTGTGTTGACGTCTATGGCCAGGTGGGAATTGGTGCCAACGACGGCTATACGCATGCCGAGGTGGGCATGTTTTGGAGTGTGTTGCCCCAGTACCGCCGCCTCGGCTATGCCACCGCAGCAGCACGCCTGCTACGTGATTACGCGTGTGGCAGCCTCGGCTTGCGGCGTGTCATTGCCACCACCGAATACGACAATGTAGCATCGCAGGCGGTAATGCGTCACATCGGCATGGAGTTACGCACCAATCCACTTCAGACACCCCACTGGCTCCAAGTCGTGGGCGTCTATGAACCGCAACGACAGCACCGCATGCTCGCTGATGGCATGGTGTTGCGCCCCATCGTGCTCGCCGATCTTGCCACGCTCATCGCGTTATGGCGCACCGCCGGGTTAGCACTCAGTCCCAGCGACACCGAGGTCGGCATCCGGCGCCATCTGGGTATTTCGGGCAATCTGGCCATGGTAGTCTGCACAGGCGACGATACCATCATTGCATCGGTACTGGCCAGCGATGATGGGCGGCGCGGTTGGCTCAACCACTTGGCGGTGCATCCTGCCTATCAGGGGCGTGGACTAGGGAGATTCCTCGTTGACGAGACAATTGCACGCCTACGTGCACAGGGGTGCGAGAAGCTCAATTTGCTGGTACGCAGTGACAACGCACATGTTTGCGCCTTCTATGAGACACTCGGATTCGGGTATGACGGGGTGACTTATATGACCAAGTGGATTAACCGCTAGCCATGCGTCACATCATTCACGCCACCATCCTGATGTGCACACTCGTTTCATTGCTGGCCTGTACCGCCACGACAAGTGAGCGGGATGCAACACGCCTGCGCATTGACGATGAACATACCGACATGGCACACACGTTGACGCTCACGGTGCGGGATGCCACCAATAGCAATGGGCAATCGGTCTCCGGTGAATTACGCATCACTACTCACCGCCAAGGTGATTTCAGCCAACAACGCATCATCAGTCGTGGCACCATGACACCCAATTGGCTCATCCCGTTTAGTGGTACACTCAATACCATCACCACACCCACACACACTTGGCAGTACGACGATGGATGTGTGCGTGATGGCAGCATGTTACCCACGATTAGCATGCGGGACATCCTCGGTCCGCTCAGCGGGTTTTACATGGATGGTGATGTGCTCACCAGCAACACGGGTGGCGCCACGTGGCAACAATTCTCTGCCCAAGCGCAACGTGACGTACAAGGACAACTCACCAGCATGACGGGACGTGGGCGGGGCAAAATACTCTTGCCCGGCGGCGAGGTAATCACCGGCGACGTGGTCTGGCAGTATCAGACGTACCGCGATGCCACCGCAATCGTGCTCCCACCACGTTGTAGTGATGCCATTTACGCCGAAATCCCCCTGCCTGCACACTGGCAAAATCGCCGACCGTACGGCGGAGCACTCCTGGCGGAGAGTACTACGCCCCTCGCAACCGCTGCCCCAGAACTCGCCACGTTTCTTGCAACCAACGGATGGCAAAGCAACGTCATACAGGCGGACACCACCGTGGTGATTCTACAGGCCTCATCTCGTCAAGACACAGTCCGCTTCTTTCTCGTGTCGAATCAGCAAAACGGCGTTGATCTCACACTTATTGTGCAACCGTGAATGTTCGTACCAAGGAGTAACGCGATGAAACATATCCTGACCGTCGTCAAATGGATTGCTGGGATTCTCGTGGGGAGTATTGTGGTGGTGGCCGCCTCGATTATCATTGATCGTGGAGTAGGCATGAACCGCCTCGATACTATCACCAACACGGTCATCCCCAACGGCAGTGACCCGGCGATACGCGCCTATGTGGCGCGTCCGAGTGGATCTGGACCATTCCCCGTCGTCATCATGGTGCATGAATGGTGGGGGCTCAAATCAGAAATTGCGGGCAAGGCGGATGCCCTGGCCCAAGACGGCTACATTGTGGTGGCACCCAACCTCTTTCGCAACAACACCACAGATTGGATCCCCACGGCGATTTGGCAGGTCAGCACCACCGATACCGCACAAATCAACCGTGACTTAGATGCAGTCATGTTGTGGATTCAAAATCAACCCGATGCAGACGCCAAAAAAGTGGCAATCATGGGGTTTTGTTTTGGTGGTGGCACGGCCATCAACTATAGTGTCAATACGCCAGCTATCACAGCAACAGCCGTGTTTTATGGCTCCACTATCAGTGATCCCACATTACTCAAACAAGTATCTGGGCCCGTCTTGGGCATTTTTGGTGCCGAAGACGGTATGATCCCCATCAGCGAAGTCAACGCATTCGAAGATGGATTAAACGCAGCAGGTGTCCCCAACGAAATTACCATCTATGCAGGTGAAGGACATGCTTTTGTGAAAAGCATAGATGAAATCGCCATGGGAGGCAATCAACAGAAGGCCTGGGAGCAACTGCGTGGGTTCCTCAGAAACGCATTCCAGGGGAACGCATCCAGCGGTCGCGTGATTCCTGTGGCGCAGCGTACTCCTGCAACGCATCAATTCCACCCATCACAACTGCTCCATTTGTGGGTATGTAACCGCACGACGGCACAATGGTAATGTGGATTTGTGTATAGCCAATTCAATGCAACAGTAGTACACTAGAAAGCGTCTACTGTTGTATGGATTGGGCGAGATTAAAGGGGTATATCATGGAAATTTTGTTTTGTTTGGCCTTGTTGGTCATGTTGGCACTTGCACTCGTTATTACCGGTATCAAAATTGTTCCTCAAGGGTATGAGTGGACGGTAGAGCGTCTCGGGCGCTTTCGTGTGGTGCTCAAACCTGGTATGAGTCTGATTATTCCGTTCATTGACCGCATCGGTCGGCGTGTCAACGTGCAAGAACAAGTCCTCGATATCCCGTCACAGGTTGTCATCACCCGCGATAACGCGACAGTTCGGGTGGACGGGGTACTCTTTTATCAGGTCTACGACACCAGCTTGGCCGCCTACCAGGTGTTTAACTTGCAAGCCTCGATTATCAACTTGGCGCTAACCAACTTGCGTACCGCACTCGGTAGCATGGAACTCGACGAAGTGCTCTCCAAGCGCGACCAAATCAATACGCACCTGTTGGCCGCAGTGGATCACGCCACCCAGTCGTGGGGCACCAAAGTCACCCGCGTGGATGTCAAAGATGTGCTCCCACCCGAGGATATCACCCGTGCCATGGCCATGCAGCTCACCGCTGACCGCGAAAAGCGCGCCAAAATCCTCACCGCCGAAGGGGTGCGCCAAGCACAAATCCTCGAAGCCGAAGGACAGAAGCAGGCCAAAATTCTCGAGGCCGAGGGCGACCTCGAAGCCGCACGCCGCCAAGCCGAAGCACGCGAACGCCTCGCAGTTGCCGAAGCAGAAGCAACCAAATCGTTGGTGACGTCGGTGGGCAACCCCGAAGCCGCCCTGCAGTACTTTGTGGCCCAACGCTACGTGGACGCCCTGCAGAAGCTCGGTGATTCACCGGCCGCGCGCATGATAGTAGTCCCCACCGAGCTGAGCAACTTGGCTGGGATGATGACGGCAATTACAGAAACACTCAAGCAGACGGACAAAAAGTAATGTTCCAGCATAGCTACGTGTGGGGCGCAATCGGTATCATCCTGCTCATCATT
This sequence comes from Chloroflexota bacterium, assembly GCA_041165505.1. Lineage (GTDB taxonomy): Bacteria > Chloroflexota > Chloroflexia > Chloroflexales > Roseiflexaceae > UBA965. The sequence goes on from JBEANH010000013.1 coordinate 3,742, forward strand.
GAGCCGTTTATTCCAGGGGTCTATGCGCTGTGGATTGGTATTGCAGCACTTGCAACCGCAGCAGTAGCACTCGCCTTTCCCGCATTAGGCGTATGGCTATTGCTCGTATTTGCAATACTCACCATCGCAAGCGCTATCGTGGGAAATCGTATCTATGCACGTGTCAACAAAAACCAGAATCAACTCAATGATCTGCAGACGATGCTCATTGGACAGCACGGCACGTGTATCGCCGTGGGCGAAAACAACACGGTGCGCGTGCGGGTCAACGGCGTTGAATGGGGAGCCATTGCTACGGATGTGGTCACGGTGAATGATAGCGTCGAAGTCGTTGCATTCCACGATGCACGCCCCTTGGTACGCCGTATCTAGCGACACATGCGGACACGCCAAACGAGCAGGTGATTCATGGGGTGAATCACCTGCTCGTTTCTTTTGTGTTTACACAATTCCACAAAAATTCGTACAAATTCCAACAAAACACATCTTTTTGATGTTTACTTTATTCAATAAATTATTCCATTTATTTGACGAAACAAGGCGAAAGTGATACGATAAAAATAGGGTAAAGATATACCCTGTTTTCCGATATACACAAAAGTAGAGCTCCATGAACCGTCAACTCATGACTATTCGCCAGTTAGCAGAGCGTGCCGGAGTCACTCAGCGCACCATCCGTTACTACACCGATGAAGGGCTGATTGATGCACCTGTTGACAAGGTGCGAATGCCACGCTACACCGAACGCCATTTGTTGCAGCTCCACGCAGCAGCACACCTCAAGTCCAGTTATATGCCGTTGCGTGTTATTCGGGCACGGCTAGCCGGGCTCGGTGATGCAGAGCTCCGTGAGCTCATCGAAAGTGTACCGCAGCCAGTGGCCACAGTGAACGAGTCGGGGATGGCCTACGCTGTTGCCCAGCACTACGTACCACAAGTCATACACGGATCACACGCGCCTGCAGAAGCAGAAATCAGCGAAGTACCTGCACCAAGCAACGATACACACCGCTGGTATCGCGTGGTCATTGACGATGGCATCGAGTTGCATTTCCGCGATGACCGACACATTGATGGTGGTGATTTGCGACGCCTCAACGCCATGCTACGCCGCCGCCCATAAGTCTACATCCCCAATGCCCCCCCATGCACATGCGCATGGGGGGGCATTCTGTCGTTTAGCCGAGAGGGGCGCCAGGGACGTTGTAATCAGGGGAATCATCATCGTCATCTGCTGGTGGCGGAATAATCGGTTCACCGAAGATGTTGATTTTGTACCGCGGAGTTGCCGGTGGTATCAAACCAAACAAGAGTTGGTATTCTTGGCTGGTGAGCTCAGTGTGACTCGCATCGCTCCACGATGGGGCCAAATCACCGCAGGCAAAATCATCACGAGGATGATTCCCCTGTTGTTGATGGGAAGACATCGTCCACCCCAAAAACACATCGTACGCATCAGGCTCACTCAGCTCTGTGGAATGGGTGCGGTACGGGTAATCGTCGTCGTCGTAATCATCGTCGTCGTTTCCCACAGGTAAATCATCATCGTCATCTGCTACGGATGCACCATCATCGGATTCGAGTGTCGCATCCAATTGACTGATGTCGCTGTGCATGCCAGGGTGTGGTCCCGCCCACGTACAGTCACCTGCCTTGCCCACACCAGGGAATGCACCATGTGCGAGTGTTTCGATGTCAACCTGCGTAGAGATGCGACTTATGAACGCAGCAATCGTTGCCATATCGAGAGCCGTATCGGACGCTGGCATCTGGAGCTGTGGGGTATGCTGTGCCCGCCATTCCTCGAGTTTGGTGTAGAGGCGTGCCACCACGTCGTAGGCGTGTGCGGTGTCTGCCATGATTTGGCTGAAGTGAATGTTGCTCTGCAGATTCTTGCGCGTGGCCTGCTGTGCACGACTGGTCTCGATATGGATGTCAAATAAGGCACGTTTCATCAGGGCAACGCGTAGTAATACACGCATGGCATCGTAGGTCACAGTGCACCTCCTCGTGATGGCATAACAACAGCTTGGATGCGAATTTTTACTTTACAATTGAAAATGGTTTTCCTTTCTATGCATAGGTTAATTCAATAATTTTGTAGACGTGTTACGTTAATAACTAGTATATCACATCTGAGTGTATTTTTCAAATATGATTACAATGCTTTTTTTGATTTGACAATTACAGTAATTACTGTTATCATTACGTTGCTATGTTATTAATCCCATTAATTTGATAGCACGTGATAATTAACACAGTTAAAAATTCTGTTCAGAAGAAGGAGGAAAATCATGCCAAGCGTCATTGTTGATTTCAATCGCACACTAATCACCCCACGCCAGCCCAATGCCACACTGGGTACCGATGTTATCATGCGTGTGCAGATAACCGCACCAGAGAGTAGCCAACAGCAGCAGCCCCGCTTGCCACTCAACATCGGTTTGGTGATAGACCAGAGTGGATCGATGGCTGGCAAAAAGCTCAATGATGCAGTAGACGCATGTCGGCGCATCGTGCAACGCCTCACAGATATTGATTTCTGCACGATTGTCACCTTCGACAATTCGGCGACGACCATTGCCGATGCAAACCGTGTAACCACAGCGCGTCGTTCATTGATGCTCCACGGGCTTGATGCCGTGCGCTCTGGGGGGAGTACGAATCTCTCTGAAGGATGGCAGTGTGCTGCCACGCATATGCTCACCCAACACGCACAGCATTCGGGCATGATTGGCCACATCATGCTCCTCACAGACGGGTTGGCAAACGTAGGCATTACCGACATCGAAAGCCTCGAAACCATGGCTCGTGATTACCACAACCGTGGCATCAGCGTCAGCACGTATGGGCTCGGGCAAGGGTATGCAGAACGCGAATTGCGTCGTATCGCTGAGGCAGGCCTTGGCACACATCAGTTTATTGAGAACTCTGCGGACATCGAGCGCTATTTCAGCAACGAACTCAGCGAACTCTTCGACGTAACCTATCGTGATGTGAACCTGCGTATCACCATCCCTGCCGGGTTTAGTGCAGAGTTGATCGGGCAGTTGCCACACAAACACGTGGACAACGACATTGTCGTGGCGGTGGGGAGCATGATTGCCCGCGAGCAACGCACCCTCTATGTGCGTCTGACTCCGCTCCAGATCACCGCACAGCGTGAGATTACCCTCAGTGCCACGCTAAGCGGGACAGCCAACGACGACACCCCTGCACAGGTCACGAGTAGTGCACAGTTGCAAGTGACCACACCTGCGTTGGCGGCACAGGCTCCAATCAACGGCGAAATCGAGTACGAAGCGGTGCTCGTTGATATGGCCTATGTGCGGAGTGAAGCGCAACGACTCAACCGGGAACGCAACTACACCGCAGCACAGGCCTACGTGTTGCAAATGCAGGCGCGGAGCGACATCTTTACCCGCTTCCCGATCTATTCCCAACTCGCTGATGAGATGCGTAGTCACATTGATGATTGGCGGGCCAAACGGAGCGAGTCGTGGAGTGGCATGAGCAAGCGGACATCCATCAAAGATCTGCACTACCTCCGCGAGCAACTCGCTGAACTGTTGCATCGTGGAATTGATGGCACCGAAATCACCATGCTACGCGAAAAAATTGAAATGCTCGAGCGCATAGCCAACCAGCGCAACGGCGACAACCAGCGATAAACATGCAGGCCGGGCGGCGCAGTGCGCCGCCCGGCCTATACACACGCCACTTACATGCACAAGGCGGCCCCACCCATGATGCCCACCGCATCACCGAGTGCGGCCGGTTTGAGTAGCACCTGCTTGGAGAGTGCGCGATACGCCATCATCGTGCGCAACGGCGCAAACAGTTGCTCACCGGCACCGGTGAGTCCACCACCGATGACAATGATACCCGGATTAAGCAAATTACTTGCCGACGCAATCCCCACTCCCAACCACGCGACTGCGGTATCCCAGAGCTGTTGTGCCACCACGTCGCCATTGGCGGCAGCCATGGCCACATCACGCGCGGTAATCGAGGCCGGATCACGGTCACAGAGCGACGGTGGGATGTTGACACGTGCATCACGTGCAATTGACAGTCCCGACGACAACGACTCGAGACAACCGTTCCCTCCACACGCACAGGCAGGGCCATCGGGCTTGAGGATCATGTGGCCGACTTCACCAGCCCACGCATGCTCACCACGATGAAGTGCCCCATTGATGATAACCCCACCACCGATCCCCGTGCTCACCGTCAAGTAGAGCATGTGGGTGCATCCCTGGCCAGCACCAAAGCGATATTCGGCGAGACCTGCTGCATCAGCATCATTGGCGATGACACATGGTACACCAAAGTGGGATTCGCACCGTGTGGCTAGCGCAAACCCCTCCCAGCCGGGGATATGCATGGACAAGCGCACCGTGCGGCCATCGGCTTCTACGGGGCCACCAAACGAGACGCCCACCGCAGTAATCGGGGTGGCAACCTGTGCCCGCAAACCGTCTGCAAGGGCCACCATGGCCGCAAAACCATGGGTGGCACCACCGGCTGGAGTGGCACAACGCCCAGACACGACGACCTGGCCGGTGGTGGTATCAACGATACCAGCGGCCAGTTTGGTGCCACCAAAATCGAGTCCGAGTACGTAACTCATGAGGCACGAATCCGATGCGCCAAGTTGACAGCGAGGGCATGACACAAGGCGATATGCACGTCTTCGACTTCGGGCATAAACGAGCTCTGCACCACAAATGGCACATCGGCGCGTGCAGCAAGTTTGCCCCCACCAAAGCCACTCATACCGATGACTTGCCCGCCATTGGCTTGCACCCATTCACTGACACGCAAGACGTTGGGCGAATTCCCACTCCCCGAAATCGCCACCAACGTGTCACCAGGGCGATACAGCATGGGAATTTGCTCTACGAAGACGTGCTCGTAGGCGGTATCGTTGCCCCACGCCGTCACAAGCGGCATATTATCGGTGAGGGCAAGTGCACGAAAGCGGCGCTTGCCCTCGACCACCGTCCATTTACCGAGGTCACACACAAAGTGTGAGGCGGTGGCAGCCGAGCCACCATTTCCACAGACAATCACGCTACTGTCGCGCTGGTAGGTCTGCCACAACGTATCCAGGATGCGCTCACTGGTGGCCGTATCCACCGTCGCCAAGAGTCGCGCCAAACTGGTGAAGTAGTCCTGCATCATTGCACGAACCTCCTGCATTTACGCAAAAAAGCGGTATTTAAACAAGGCCCAAATCGCCCAAAATCCCTGTGAGGGTTTCATTTTTTTCCCCTCTTCATAGGTGCGCCCCATGTAGCTTACGGGGACTTCGTAGATGCGGTGTTTCCGAAGCAAGATTTTGGCAGTGATTTCGGGCTCGATACGGAAATCGTTGCTTTCAAGGGGAATGTGTTTGATGATATCGGCACGGAACGCTTTGTAGCATGTTTCCATGTCAGACAACCAACAATTAAACAAAAAGTTGGTCAAGAAGGTCAGGAATTTGTTGCCCAGCGCATTCCAAAAGTACATGCCCGTGTGTCGCCCCATAAACCGTGACCCAAAGACGACCCCCACTCGCCCATCAAAAATCGGTGTCACCACTTCGTGGTAGTCGTTGGGGTCATATTCGAGGTCGGCATCCTGGATGATGATGACATCGCCAGCAGCAGCAGCGATACCAGTGCGTACTGCAGCCCCTTTACCACGATTGACTTCATGCCGAATGACCCGCAAGTCGGGATGCTGAAGTTGCTCTTGGCGCAATACGTCGGGAGTGCTATCACGCGAGCAATCATCAATGACGATGATTTCTTTTTCGATGGGCACGGCACGCACTTTGGCAAGTATTGCCGGCAGACTCTCGGCCTCGTTATAACAAGGCATGATTACAGACAAACGCATGCAAACCTCGTCTACGTAATACGATGAACAAACTGCTCGATTCGCTCAAGTGCGGTTTCGATATGGGTCATGGATGCGGCATAACACAACCGCGCATAGCCGGCACCACTCGGACCAAAGACATCCCCAGGAATAATCGCAACGTGAGACTCTTGTAAGAGGCGCTCACAAAAGTCACTACTACTCAAACCGAGATGCCCTACTTGGGGGAATACATAGAAAGCCCCCTTGGGTTCGTGCGTGGGTAGACCGATACGGCGCAATCCGGCGAGCAACACTTGGCGGCGCTTGTCGTATTCATGTACCATGGCCTGGACATCGGGCTCGCCATTACGCAAGGCAGCCAACCCCGCATATTGTGCGGCAGTCGGCGCCGACATAATACCGTACTGATGGACCTTGCGCACAGCACCACAGATATCTGCGGGTGCAGCCAGCCAACCCAGTCGCCAGCCAGTCATCGCATAGGCCTTGGAAAAGCCACCCATCAACACGGTCACATCTCGTGCACCGTGTGCCGTTACCGCACTCACATGTGGAGTACCGTAGACGAGGCGGTCATAGATTTCATCGGACAACAGCACCAGTTCGTGGCGTTGGGCAATGTCTACAATCGCCTGCATTGTCGGCGCGTCAATGACAGCACCCGTCGGGTTATTGGGATATCCAATCAAGATGGCTTTGGTGCGTGGTGTAATCGCAGCCACAATAGCCGCAGGATCAACCGCGAAGTCGTTGGCCGCATAGGTCGGGATTGTCACTGGTATGCCACCCGCAAAGACGACACACGCCGTATACGCCACGAAACACGGCTCTGGAATGATGACTTCGTCACCCGGATTGATGAGTGCCAACATGGCTTGTTGGAGAGCTTCACTGACTCCCACGGTGACCAGGATTTCTTCTTCGGGGTCGTACTGCACACCGGTATGGGCCTTGATATGCGTAGCAATGGCATGGCGTAGCTCGTACAAGCCAGAATTCGACGTATAGGCGGTTTTGCCGGCCTGAATCGAATCAATGGCGGCATCACGAATATGTGCCGGTGTCACAAAATCAGGCTCACCAATCCCCAGTGAAACCACATCTTGCATTTGCGCGGCAATATCGAAAAAACGCCGTATTCCCGACGGCGGCACATCGTGGATCCGTTGTGCGAGGCGATTCCTTGGCATACCTGTTCACCATACCCGTTATAACATCACAACCATGATTGCGTACGACAATTCATCGTACCACATTCCGTACCCTAGCCAATCAGGTTCATGATGGCTCGGGCAACCCCTGGGAAGGCCGCACCAAACCGCATGAGCAACGCACTATGCCAGGGGATAATAATCTCACCCATGCGGCGCTGATGCATGCTGGCAACCACCGTATCTGCGACTTGCGCACTCGTACAGGTACTCAGTGCTGCTGCCCGTGGATATTTTTCGTTGGGGGCATTCTGTTGAAAGCCGGTTTGTGCCACACCTGGACAGATGACACTACAGTAGACACCGGTACCTGTTAATTCCTGTTGGAGCGTCCGGCTGATGGCGACCAATGCGAATTTACTGGCACAGTAAAAGGCCATGTTACGCGCAGCAGCGAGACCTGCAATGGATGCCATCATGATAATCTGACCCTGTTTACGTGCCATCATCAATGGCAAAAAGGCCTTGGTACAACGGACTGCACCGTAGACGTTCACGTCCATCATGCGTTGTAAATCGCTGAGTGGCGCATCTACAAACGAATCAATAAAGCCAAAACCCGCATTATTGATGAGGATGTCAACGGGGCCAAATGCTTCTGCTTCACTGACCAGACGCGCCACATCTGCATCGCTGGTGACATCGGCAGTCACTGCAATCGCCTTGCTCTGACCACCCAGCTCGGCAACCAATGCCTGAAGCTTGTCGGTTGAACGTGCTGCGAGCACGACTCGCGCACCAGCAGCAACTGCGCGCCGGGCAATATCGGCACCAAAGCCACTCGAAGCACCGGTAATGACCACCACTCGATTGTTCAACGTCATACCACACCTCTTCTCACACGCACACACGCATGGCTATACTATCGCATGAACATGGTTCGATTATACCCTATCTGCTTTGGTACAATATGCGCTAGGTTTGAAGAAAGACTACCCCCATGCAACGAATCATGATTCTCGGATCTGGCGGCGCTGGTAAGTCCACACTGGCACGCCGCATTGGTCACATCCTCGACATTCCAGTCACTCACATTGACCAACTTTTTTGGCAACCACACTGGCATGCCGTTGATCGCGACACGTTGATTGCCCGCCAACATGCGATTGTGACTCAACCACAGTGGATCATGGATGGCAACTATACCAGCACCCTCGATGTGCGCCTGGCCCACGCAGACACCGTCATCGTGCTCAACATACCACGTTGGCGCTGTTTGTATCGTGTAATAGCACGGCGCATCCAATACCACAACCGAACTCGACCCGACATGGGTGCCGATTGCACAGAGCATCTGACGTGGGAATTTTTGACATTTATTTGGAACTATCCTAAACGCATTCCTGCACTCAAATCACGCTTCGCTGCCCTGGCTGGCAAACGCATCATCTTCTTGAATTCACCTGCCGACGTTGACCATTTTTTGACCACGTTGATGCACGCACACACATCGCATAGCGTGCAAAGTGGAGTACAATAAAGACGGTTTCGTAGTTCACGTATTAAAGGGATAGCATCATGTCACGCACGATTGTTTCAACCGACCAAGCTGCACCAGCCATCGGACCATACTCACAAGCAGTCATGACCGACACCATGGTCTACTGCTCCGGGCAGATCCCACTCACCCCTGCAGGTGTGATGGTTGATGGCGATGTCACCGCCCAAACCACGCAAGTGCTCACCAACATCAAAGCTGTCTTGGCCGCAGCAGGTAGCTCTTTGGAAAAAGTGGTCAAAGTCACCGTCTTCTTGCAGGACATGGGTGATTTTGCGGCCATGAATGCGGTCTACGCACAATATTTCACCAGCAACCCACCTGCCCGTTCAACGGTACAGGTTGCCCGTTTGCCACGCGATGCCAAAGTCGAAATCGAAGTCACTGCACTGCGCTAACATCGCGTAATGCCTGCGTAATGACTGACTGCCATACTCACGTTCGTGTACGGTACATGGAGGTGTGGTATGGCAGTCAAATATTTCCCAGCACTCATCATCCTGCTCAGCATGGCTGGTGCGTTGTGGTGGCGGAGCCTGATGGGGGATGCAGGTGGCACACTCAGTGCCCCAGCCATCACCGGTGATGTGCTGGTGGTTACCACCAACACGGGGCAACGCATCTTAATTGATACGAGCAACGATGCCCCAGCGCTCCTTGAGTTCCTCGGGGCACAGAGTGCAATCTGGCAAACACGGAGTGCCGATGTGGTTATTCTGACCCAGCATGGCACCGCCTGGCAGGGTGCACTTGCTTCACTCGTGGATCATGGAATCACCCATATCAACGTGCTCCCAGCCGCAGCGACAGGGGTGACCACACTCTGTCAACAACCACACGTGCACTGTCATCAGCGCCCTGTTGGCAGTCAGTGGTACCATGACAATGTGGCATTCCAGGTAGTGGCTGCCAACATGCTCTGGGTGATCTGGCCGCATGGGAGTCTGCTCGTGGCACACGGTGCAACCAGCCAACAACTCGATGCGTTAGCACCAATCGGCCACTGCCCACAGACACCATGCCTGCTTAGTTATGCATGGCAGATTACCCCACCTTGGCAGTTGCATCGTGTATTGCACCCTGCGGGAGTCTTGTATAGTAGTGGACAGACCCAGCAACCAGCTGCACGCTTGAGCATGGCGCAGCGCCGTCTATCGCACGAAACGCTGTGGCACGAGCAGTTGCACGGCACCATCACGATTACCCTACACAATCCCACCCGCATTCGGGTGAGCGAGGTATGGCCATGAGTAATACCAGCATCTTTCTGCTTGCAACAATCGCATGTATCCCCCTGCTCCTACTCATTCCGTGGGGGTGGCGGCGCATGTGGAACGAAACAAGCGCTAGTCAGACGTCACGCTTCATCAAAAACAGTAGTATTCCGATTGTGGCCAATCTCTTTGGGAAAGTGCTCGACCTCGGCTTTGCAGCCATTACGTTGCGTGCTCTCGGACCCACAGCAAGTGGCGCATGGAGTTTTGTGGCACTCATTACGAGCATGTATTTGGTGACCATCGTCAACTGGGGGCTCAACGATCTCGCCGTACGAGAAGCTGCCGCCCACCCCGAGCGCGCCCCACGCATGTTTGGGATGAGTGTGAGCATGCGTTGGCTGATGGCCGCAGTGCTCACCCCCCTCACCCTCCTCGCAGTATGGCTACTCCGCGATGTGATGCCGCCACTCACCGCAGGGAGCATGCTCGCCTTGTGGTTGCTCTTGGCACATCTCTGGCCGGCAGGTACTGCCGCAGCAGTGAGTGCGTCGTTTCAGGCCGCACAACGCATGGAAATACCCGCCCTCGTAACCGTGATTGCGAGTATCACCCGTACCCTCATCGGAGTGGCGGTACTTTGGTGGCTCCCCGATAGTGACTCCCGGATCGTCGGCATGGCCGCAGTGGCGTTCGCAACCACCTGCCTCAATGCAATCGTGTTGTGGTACCTACAACACCGCATCTTGTTTGTGGCATGGCCACAGTGGGATTGGCACGATATGCGCCAGCTGTGGATTGCCGGGGTACCACTCCTGCTCAACAGCCTGCTCTTGACCATCTTTTTTCGCTTTGATGCGGTCATCTTGCGCAGCGTTTCTGGCGACTATGTGCTCGGGCTCTATGATGCAGCCTACAAGGTCATCTCGATGACCCAGATTATCCCACCCTATGTGGTCGGCGCACTCTTTCCTCTGCTCGCACATCGCGCCGTGCATCAACGAGATACACTTGCACCATTGGTGCGCCAGGCCATCACCCTACTCCAGTGGCTGGCATGGCTAGGGGTCGTCCTTGTGACCATTCTCGCAGATCAGTTGATTTGGCTCTTGGGTGGTGATGCATATTTACCAGATGCCGCAAACGCTTTGCGTGTACTCATTTGGTATCTTCCGTTGTCATATATTACCGGTGTTTTGCAGTATGCATTGATTGCAATCCAGCAGCAAAAGACGATTACCGTCGCATTTGCAATTGGCACAATAGTCAACATCTCGTGCAATCTCATCCTGATTCCACAGTACGGGGCACTCGCAGCTGCTGCAGTCACGGTGCTGACCGAGGTAGCCTTGATGGCCACCATATGGCCCACACTACGCCGAGCCGGTCTGGCGTTGCCGTGGCGTGCCATGGGTATTGCGGGGGGGAGTACGCTTCTCGTAGTCGGGGTGAGCTGGGGTAGCACACAGCTGGGGAGCATACCGGTACTCGTCCATGCGTGCATCGGCGCCTGTGTGATGGTCGTAGTAGCGGCATACAGCGAGTGGCACAACCCGTTAATACAACGTGCATACACGCGTATCCGTGCACGAACCACACAGTAGACGGCGTGCGTGCTATACTGTAGCTGGTCTGGATGGATGACTGAAATTCTTTGTTACTATCACTGCTCAAGGAGGAACAGCGATGGCGCCACATGTAGAGAATGCGTATGTCAATGCCCAACGACAATTTGACATCGCCGCAGACATTCTCAATTTAGAACCCGGATATCGCAAATTACTGCGTGTTCCACACCGTGAATTCACGGTGAATTTTCCCGTCAAAATGGATGACGGGCGCATTGAAATGTTTACAGGATATCGAGTCCAACATAATACAACTCGCGGTCCTGCCAAGGGAGGCATCCGCTATCACCCAGACACGGACATTGACGAGGTCCGGGCACTAGCCATGCTCATGTCGTGGAAATGTGCGGTAGTCAATATCCCCTATGGGGGTGCCAAAGGCGCGGTGGTTGTTGATCCGGCACTCCTCTCACGTGGCGAAGTAGAGCGTCTGACTCGCCGCTATGCCACCGAAATCAGCTTTTTGATTGGTCCTGACGTGGACATTCCTGCGCCAGACATCGGTACCAATGCGCAGATTATGGCCTGGATCATGGACACCTATTCCATGCATCGCGGGCATACGGTGCCTGCAGTGGTGACTGGCAAGCCCATCAATATTGGAGGCTCGCATGGGCGCAACGAGGCCACTGCACGCGGGCTCGTGTATGTTTTACGTGAAGCCTGTGAGCAGGCTAATGTGAGCATTGCGGGAGCCAAAGTCGTCATCCAAGGCTTTGGCAACGTGGGTGGCACATCGGCGCGCTTGTTGAGCGAAATGGGTGCCAAAATTGTGGGAGTCGCAGATCGTGGTGGTGGGATTGCCAATCCCAAGGGCATTGATTTGAATGCGCTACAGACACACTATCTCAAAACGGGGACAGTGGCAGGGGCGCCGGGTGGTGATGCAGTTACCAACGAAGAATTGCTAGAATTGCCCTGTGATATCTTGATTCCTGCGGCCATCGAAAACCAGATTACCAAGCGAAATGCGGACCGCATCAAAGCGCGCATTGTGGTGGAAGCCGCCAACGGGCCGACAACCCCCGATGCCGACATGATTCTGCACGACCGGGGTGTGTTGGTTATCCCCGATATTCTGGCCAATGCGGGTGGGGTGACCGTGAGCTACTTCGAGTGGGTCCAAGGCTTGCAAGAGTTCTTTTGGACGGAGCGCGAAGTCAATGCGCAGCTCGAGCGGATCATGGTGGGGGCCTTTGAGTCGGTCAACCAAATGGCACAGGCACGGCGCACCCAGCTCCGCACTGCTGCCTACCTACAAGCCGTTGATCGCACCGCCAACGCCTACTACACGCGTGGGATTTACCCGTAATGCAGACGCGACGCCAACAAGGGTCGCACGCAGAAACACAGGCCGCGGCGTTCATCGAACGCCACGGCCTGTCCGTCTATCGCTGTAATTGGCAGTGTCGCTATGGCGAAATTGACATTATCGCCAAAGATGGTAACAGCTGGGTGTTCGTGGAAGTCCGTATGCGCCGCGATGCACAGAGTGCGGTGACTTCTATTGGACCACGCAAACGGCAACGCCTGCTCAATACGGCTCAGGCATTTTTGCAGACACAAGCTGACTTTTCGAGTCATAGCATGTGGCGCTACGATGTGGTGATTGTGACTCCACGGGGAATCACTCACATTCCGCATGCCTTCGAAATGGCATAGCACTTAACCGTTGAGTGGTTCCCAAGCATGTTCGAGGACACAATTCCACGGGAACTTGAATTCATCGGCAGCGTCGTATACATGTGACTGCAAGTTGACCACGATGACTTCTGGCTGACTCAAGGCTTTCCAGCCATGCATCACCATGGGTGGGATTTTGATGAGTTTGGGGCGCGCAGTACCCAAAATCACGGAGTTTACATGCCCAAACGTGGGCGACCATGGACGAATATCCACCAAGACGACTTGGAGTTTGCCCCGTGTGACCGTGAACTGGTCGGTATGGGTGTTGTGCAAGTGCCAGCACTTCGTGACCCCAAAGTCAGTCGCACTCTGGTAGACGTGCATGGGGACCACGAGCCCCTCGTTGTCAACCCACGGGCGACTCCACAGCTCGATAACGTCACCACGTCCGTCGAGATGGGTGCGCAAATCTTTGACGTAGACGCCATCAATGGTAGCAGGGCGCGACGATGGAACAAGGGTATAGTTGAGGGATTGGAGCCACTCAACGGTCACATCCGCAGCGTGCAGATGTGGATGTGCATCAGCCATGTAATCCTACTCCTCACTACGACGATATTCATACATCGTCTTGTCATTCGTATCCGTATTTCATATTATAAGCGAGAAGCGATGCTATTGCATGATAGTATCGGCGAGCACAAAGGAGCGTCCCATGGCTACCCAACTTGTCCGTGATGCAATGCATGTCGGTGTGATTTCTTGTCCGGTGGAAACGAGCGTTGCTGATGCCATGGCACTCATCAATCGGTATCGTATCCATGCAGTGGTGATTACCGAGGGGCCAGGGCATCTGGCGGGGATTTTGTCGCAGACCGACCTGTTGCGTGCCTGGAAAGATGGCGCCGCATATGAGCAAGTCATGCTCGGCCCCGTGGTCAACATCATGACGCGTAGTGTCATCACCTGTATGCCCGACATGGAGCTTGACCGCGCCATTCGGCTCCTCAATCGCAACCACATCCACCGCTTGGTGGTCGTCGAAGAACGCAACGACGGACGCGTCTGGCCAACAGGAATCTTGTCAATGAGCGACGTTGTACGCCACATTGACGAACAGTCCAAATAAATCTCATATACACTACGCCCCCCACGCTCAGCATGGAGCGTGGGGGGCGTGGTCTGCATACAGCCTAGATGAGCATCGCCAACGGATTCTCGAGCAGGCGCTTGATTTCGCCAACAAACTTGGCGGCTTCGGCGCCATCGGTAATCCGATGATCGGCGGACACCGTGATGGCACACAGATTAGCGGCAATGACTTCGTCGCTGTCACCCTTGAAGACGGGCACGCGGCGCACCGCACCCACAGCTAGAATAGCGCATTGCGGTGGGGTGATGATGGCATCGAATTCGGTGACACCATACATGCCCAAATTGCTCACCGTAAAGGTGCCACCCTGCAAGTGTTCACCACCCAGCTTGCCATCACGGGCTAATGCAATGAGGTGCTTGGCCTCGCGTGAAATCCCGCTGAGCGAGCGACTATCCGCATTGGTGACCACGGGGGCGACCAAGCCGCTGTCGAGGGCCACAGCGATGGATACATTGACCGACGGATTGAGCTGGATGCCCTCTTCAACAAACGACGCATTGAGGTTGGGGTAGGCAGCGAGTGCCACACCACACGCCTTGACGATCATGTCGTTGATGGAAATCTGCTGTTCCTTGGGCAACGGCGCATTAATCTGCTTGCGGAGCGCAAGGGCGGCACCCATGTCAACGTCCATGGTGATGTAGAAATGGGGTGCAGTCTGCCAGCTCTGAGTGAGGCGCCGGGTAATGGTGCGCCGCATATTGCTGAGTGGCACCACCGTACTGCCCGCAGCAGCCGATGGGAGCGCAGGAGTAGCGGGGGCTGGTGCAGTAGTCGCAACCGGCGCACGTACCGGGGCAATCGGCTGTGCTGGCCGACCGGCCAATGCTGCAGTCACATCGTCACGGACGACACGCCCTTGGGGTCCACTACCGGGGATGGCCGCCAAATCGAGCCCATGCTCACGTGCCATGCGCTTGGCGATTGGTGACGCCTTGACGGCACCACCCGTTGCGCCTGACGGGGCAACGGCAGCCACTGGTGCGGCAGCCGGAGCAACAGGGGCAGCTACAGCCGGTGTCGCAACCGGAGCAACCGCAGGTGTTGCAGTAGCACCACCTGCACTCCCAGTGCGCGCAATCACACCACCGACGGGTACGCGTGATCCTTCGGGAGTGACAATTTCTGCAATGGTGCCACTCACAAACGATTCAATCTCGATGGTGACTTTGTCGGTTTCGATTTCAGCAACGGCTTCGCCTTTGTTGACGTGATCGCCGACTTTTTTGATCCAGCGTACGATGGTACCTTCGGTCATATCAAAGCCCATCTTTGGCATCGTAATATCAGCCATGATCATTCCTTCCAGTCGTCGCAATTACGTGCGATGCAAGACTTTTCTGATAGCCGCGACAATACGCTCGGTGGTCACCACCACCTGTTGTTCGAGGTTCTTGGCATAGGGCATGGGTACTTCGCGGAAGTTGACGCGCTGAATGGGTGCATCGAG
The DNA here is from genome assembly GCA_041165505.1 of Chloroflexota bacterium. Taxonomy (GTDB): domain Bacteria; phylum Chloroflexota; class Chloroflexia; order Chloroflexales; family Roseiflexaceae; genus UBA965. Next base: position 19,399 of record JBEANH010000013.1, read on the forward strand.
ATAATCGAAGCCATGCTCGTAGAGCCGCGTGGCGATTTCTGCCGACGTACCGTACGACTGCCAGTCTTCGGTGACAACCACTGCACGATTCGTCTTCTTGAAGCTTTCAAGTGCCACGCTCATGTCGAGCGGACGCAAGGTGCGCAGGTCAACGATTTCGACTTCGATGCCTTCTTGGGCCAAAATGTCAGCCGCCTGATGCGCCAAATGCACCATGCGTGAATAGGTGACAACCGTAATATGGCGCCCTTCGCGGGAAAGAACCGACTTGCCAATGGGAATCACATAATCGCCATCGGGCACTTCACCCTTGATGCCATACATCAGGGTGTGCTCGATAAAGATGACAGGGTCGGGATCTGCCATGGAAGCACGGAACAGCCCCAGCATGTCCGCAGGTGTGGCAGGTGCCACCACCTTGAGACCGGGGATATGCGCAAACATGGAATCAAATGTTTGTGAGTGCGTGGCAGAGAGCTGTGTCCAACCGTTGGTGGTACGCATGACGAGTGGCACAGAAAACTTGCCACCGAACATGCTGTAGATTTTGGCGGCGTGGTTGATGATCATGTCAAATGCCAACAACGAAAAGTTGACCGACATGATTTCAGCAATGGGACGCATGCCAGCCATGGCCGCACCAATGGCAACCCCCAAAATCCCAGCTTCGGCGATTGGTGCATCGCGCAACCGATCAGGGCCATACTTTTCGAGGAAGCCGGCAGTGACACCGTAGGTGCTCCCGTAGTGGCCGATATCTTCGCCGATGATAAAGGTGCGCTCATCAGCCATTGCTTCGTGGAGCGCCTTTTGGAGCGCTTCGCGTACAGTCATTACAGCCATTGAATATCTCCTTCATTGATGCGTTGGCGCACCAAAGGTTCGTGCACTAGATGATATTTGGATCCACTGTTGGTGTTTCGAGCGGAGCCGCATAGATTCCTTGGTCGGTCAGCCATTCATTGCCAGGTACGGGGCTCTCGTCCGCAAAACGGACGGATTCTTCGACTTGTTCGTCAATGACGGCATCGAGGGCATCAATTTCTGCGGCGGTTTGCACCCCCACATCAATCAAGCTCTGGCGGAAGCGCATCACCGGGTCTTGTTGGCGATGCTGCTCGACATCTTCTTTGCTACGGTACTTTTGCGTGTCTTGCGCTGAATGGCCACGGAAGCGGTACGTCATTGCTTCCACCAGCACGGGGCCCTTGCCCGAACGCGCATAGTCAACGGCCTCGCCGACTTGCTCACGTACTTCGAGGACATCGTTCCCGTCAATGCGCATCGCCTTCATGTCAAATGCGCTCGCCTTGCGGTAGATTTCGGTCACTGCAGAGTGCACTTCGAGTGGAGTGCCCATGGCGTAGAGATTGTTTTCACACACAAACACGACGGGTAACTTCCAGAGTTGTGCGAAATTAAGTGCTTCGTAGAATTCACCACCGTTGGTTGCGCCATCACCAAAGAAGACCATGACCACGCCATTGGTCTTTTGCATTTGGCAGGCTAATCCGACCCCCACTGCCAGCAACAGGTGACTACCGACGATGGCATACCCACCCCAGAAGTTTTTGGTGACGTCAGCAAAGTGCATCGAGCCACCTAGACCACGCCCAGAACCCGTATCACGCCCAAACAACTCGGCCATCAGGGCGTTGATGTCGAGCCCACGCGCAATGGCGTGACCGTGATCACGATAATGAGTGAAAATGTGGTCTTGTGGTTGGAGATTGGAGATAGCACCAACACCGGTGGCTTCTTCACCGACATACAGGTGCAAGAATCCACCGATTTTTGAGCGCGTGTACATCTCCTGACATTTTTCTTCGAAACGACGAATCAACATCATCTGGCGATAAAGCTCGACCAGATGTGCGTCACCGAGTTCTTTGCGTGCACGAGAAAGAGGCGTACTTGACATGGTGCTCCTTAGCGAACTAGTGGCAGGGGCTCCTGCCGATGTGGCGCCACGGCGCTTTTGCATGGCGGGTCTCCTACAAACATCGCTGTATACCACAGCGTAACTAATAACAATACTCACAACTATATCGAGCAAAACGACCACTCTGGCGTTTAGCGTACGACGTCACTCAACTCTTCGATGACAGCAACCAACTCGCGGAGCGACAAATGCGATGTATGCTGTACCGGGGCTTTGGCCGTGCCACACAACAACAACCGTTTGCTCGGATGCAAATACCAGTCGGCTTGTGCATCAACGACCCGCAGGCGCTCGTACAAGGCGGTGAGATTGACCGATGAACGTGCCTGTGCGGCCACCCCCGTCCACCCATGCAATTCCTCGCGATACACGTAGACCACCGCACCCGCACGGTATGCCAACGACGACGAACCACCGTATGGGCTCTGCATTGCCATTCCTCGCCCCCACGGCGAACTAAATTCAATGCGATTGACATACGACTCGCCGATTTCCATCTGCCGTTGCTCATGTGCATACCAGGCATCGAGATTAGGCAACATCAACTCCACCACCCGCAATGGGTCGTCTTCGTGGAGCAGATTGAAGGCATCTGCGAGCCGCCCCAAATCACACCCTTGCCGATCAATGGCAATCGCATTGTCAATGAGCGTTACCTGCTTGACCACACGCTCAAGCACCTTGTCGTGCGGTGCTACCGTGCGGCGTACTAGCTCGGCTGCGCTGAGGGTGCGTACATGCCGTTGATGATGGTCGAAACGCCCAAGTCCGGTATCAACATGAATGACTTGTGGGTCACTGTCTACCGGCTTGTTGTTGAGTGTCGTACCTGCCGGTACAAACTGCAACTGCACATCAGTAACACCACCAAACCGCTTGAATATCCATATGGCAGCGATACAATCAAGGTCTGGTGCCAGATGAGCCACAATAACTGATGGCATGGCGACAACCATGGGCACCCTTCTCTACGCAGTACACGAGTACATTCATACTCAACACTGTAGGCGAAATATCGCGCGCTAGTATATCAGAAAGGATGATTTACTGCAACGTGGGAGATATTTCGCGGTTTTTTACGCGAATTGCCCTCTACGATGACATGATTTTTCCCCACTCGTAATAGGATATATTCGATAAAAGCATTTTACACGGATATAAGTTGCAAAAATCATTCAGACCGAGTATGCTGTGCTACATATGCAATCGTTGCATATCAACTAGGGAGGAGTTACGCGATGGGTAAGCACGCAATGCTGCGGGTTTTGCAGTTGATGATTGGACTATGGTTGTTGGTTGGATGTAGTGCATCCGTACCTCCTGAAGGTGCGGAAACCACCGCGCCCCCTACGGATACTGGTGGTCGTTTGGTCATCTACAGTGGGCGCAGTGAAGCACTCATCCAACCGGTGATTGCTGCATTTCAAGCACAGCATCCACAGATAACGGTGAGTGTCAAAGCAGGCAAAAACAGTGAACTTGCAGCCGCACTCCTCGAAGAAAAGGCGAATCCACAGGCAGACCTTTTCATCAGCACTGACATGCTGACCCACATCAACCTGCGCAACCAGGGTGTATTTGCCCCAGCACCTATTGCCGGTAGCGAATCAGTACCGGCCAACCTGAAGGCGAATGATGGCAGTTGGACCTCAATCACGAGCCGGGCACGGGTGATCATGTACAACACGACCCTTGTGAGTGCGGCCGAGGCGCCCACATCCATGTTCGACCTGACCGACCCCAAGTGGAAGGGGAAAATTGCCGCGGCGAATTCGACCAACGGCTCGATGCAGGCCCAAGTAGCCATGATGAACGAGCTGGTTGGCACCGAGGCCACACAAACCTGGCTCGCTGGGCTGGTGGCCAACGAAACCACGTTTTTTGGCGGGCACACGGATGTACGCAAAGCGGTCGGTGCCGGTGAATTTGCCATCGGGATTGTGAACCACTACTACTACGAGCTACAAAAGCGGGAAGCAAGTGATAACCAGGTTGCCGTGGTCTATCCGGACCAAGGTGATGGGCAACTGGGCACCATGATCAACACGACAGTCGTCGGGCAGATTCAAGGTGCCGTCAATGCCGACAATGCGCGTCTATTTGCGGAGTTTCTGTTCACACCTGAAGCACAAAAACTCTTTGCAGAAGCCAACTACGAGTATCCGATTATCGCCGGGGTGGCCGTGGCGGAGGGGGTCACTCCACTCGAATCGTTGCGTATTGCGGTCACTGATATGACCCAAACGGCAACTGGCGTGGATACTGCGCTCCAGCTGATGAACGCTGCCGGTATCCCCTAACACGCCGGACCTCACCACGGATTGTCACAGTCGCGTCACAAGGAGTTGCTGCACATACCAGCAACTCCTTGCCTGTATAATGACATGGTGAAGTCTACACCCCTGAGGATTCGCATGTTTTTCCATCATCGTCGGATGCGGGTCACGATTATTTGCCTGTTATGGTTCATGTTGTCGCACACCGCATGTGGTGAATATGTGCGGACTACCTCGGCCATTCCGACGGTTGCACCCCAACATGTCGTCATCTACAGCGGACGAACCGAGGCACTCATCATGCCAGTCATACAGGCATTCCAACGCGAATATCCCCATATCAACGTCATTCTCAAATCGGGCAAAAACAACGAACTAGCCGCTGCCATTCTCGAAGAACGGGCACAGCCGCAAGCCGATATTTTTCTGAGCACGGATATGCTCACCCACATCAACCTGAGCGATGATGATGTCTTTTTGGCGACTCCCATTGCAGGAACGGCAACAATCCCGGCACATCTCAAAGACGCCAAAGGGCGTTGGACATCGGTGACTGCACGGGCACGAGTCATCATGTACAACACCAATCTGGTGGCCGCAGACGACGCTCCCACATCATTGTTCGACCTGACTCAGCCACGCTGGGCGGGCAAAGTTGCCATCGCCGATTCCAGCAATGGTCCCATGCAAGCACAGGTTGCAGCCATGATTGCCTTGATCGGCGAGCCAGCCACCCAGCGCTGGCTAGCCGGCTTGGTTGCCAACAAGGTGACGTTCTTTGCGAGTGCCACCGATTTGCGCAAAGCGGTTGGCGCTGGTGAATTTGCCATTGGGGTTGCGAATCATTACCACTACTTGCTCCAACAGCAAGAAACGAGCAACAACCAGGTGGCTGCGATTTATCCCGACCAAGGTGAGGGAGAGATTGGGGTAATGATGAACACGTCTACGGTGGCACAGCTACGCAACGCACCCCATCCCGAGGCGGCCCGTATTTTTGCCGAATTTTTGTTTCGTCCAGAGATTCAAACGTTGTTTGCCACGGTCAACATGGAGTTTCCCGTGGTGCCTGGAGTAGCACTTGCACCACACAGTGTTGATTTGCGCACGTTACGGGTTGCTACTGTGGACATGCAACAGGCGGCCACCGATGCACCTCAAGCCGTCAAGCTCATGCAATCAGTGGGGATTCCATAAGATATGGCAACATGGTACGGCAGACAAGATGGTGGGCGCCGACCACCACACATCATCTGGATTATTGCTAGCGTGGTAGCACTGCTGGGGGTCATCCCAGCGGCCTACACGGTCATCAGAGCGCTCGAAGCATCTGGCACCACACCATTTCCACCGTGGCCACTTTTGTGGACACTGATTCGCAATACCGTGTTGCTTGCGCTGTGTGCGGCGCTCTTGAGTGGCATCATCGGCACAGGCCAGGCATTGCTCATCGAGCGCATGGCACTCCGTGGGGGGAGCCTCTGGCGCATTGTGGCGGTCTTGCCCCTGGTCATGCCCCCTTACGTCTTGGGGATTTGCACGTTGGCACTGCTACGCCCACGCGGTATCGTTGAACGCTGGTTGGTGGAACACCAATGGGTGGCGTACGGCGATATTCCATTTAATGCCATCTTTGGCGTGGGGGGGAGTGCTGTCATTTTGGCGTTGTGTCTCTCTCCATACGTCTACTTACCCGTCTCTGCCGTGCTCCGCCAAGGGAGTCATCATCTCCGCGAAATTGCACAATTGAGTGGCGCACACTGGGTACATCGCCTCAGACATGTCACGCTGCCATTGCTTGCACCAGCGGTGGGTGGGGGCATGTTGCTCGTCATGTTGTATGCACTCGCTGATTTTGGAGTGCCGTCATTGTTGCGGCTCCCCACCTTTAGCACGGCCATTTATGGGCGATTTACCGGGCAAATCGATCGGGCGGGTGCCGCCTTGCTCAGCATGCCACTCATCATTGCCACCCTCGGCTTGTTGGTGCTCGAGGAACGCCTAGTAGGACGCGGTGGGGCACAAATCAACCGCTCGTGGCGCCCAGTGATTCGGCAATCGTTGGGGGGCTGGCATTACGTGGCACAGCTCCTATTGGCCACAATTACCGGGTGTGCCTTGGTGGCCCCCATCGGCACATTGCTCTACTGGAGCAGTAGTGTGCCATCCCCCACCGAACGCGCCAGCCAAATACCCGTGATGCAGCTAATGGGCACTGGCGCATACAACGTGCTGTATGTGGCACTCATTGCCACGCTTACCACCATACTCGCCGTGGCACCTGCGCTGTTGCTCCGGCGCGGTGGGATGCTCGGTGGCATTGTGGCACGTCTCAGCCAAGCAGGGTATGCGTTACCCGGAGTGGTGGTAGCGCTGAGCATCATTCTGGTCACCAACCAAGGAATCCCGTGGATGATTGGCGGTTTGCTACCGTTGAGCTTTGCCTACATCATCCGATTTCTACCGCAAGCCGTACAAAGCCTGGATGCCGCATTTGAACAAATTGCCCCAACACTCGAAGAGGTGGGGCGCAGTCTAGGGCACTCCGCCTTGCAGGTGCTCCGCTACGTGGTGTTGCCACTTGCCACCCCCGGGCTCCGGGCAAGCTGGGCGTTGCTCTTTTTGGGGATGCTCAAAGAATTGCCGGCCACACTCCTGCTCCGCCCTGCAGGATTTGATACACTAGCAGTACGGATTTGGATGCCGGCAAGTGATGGACTCTATACGGCCGCTGCTATCCCCGCACTTTTGCTGATTGCCTGTGCATGCCTTCCCGTGGCATTTGTACTACGCAACCATCAAAAATCCAATTGACCTGTCAGCCGAGGAAGCAATGAGCGAACCGGTTATTCGATTACAGCATGTGACCCGGCATCCGAGCACAGCCACACACCCGATTGTGCATGATTTAACACTCGAATTGCATGGTGGCGAAATTCTCGTATTGCTTGGGCCGAGTGGTTCGGGAAAAACAACCACCCTGCGCTTGATTGCCGGACTCGAGCTGCCCGACGAGGGGGAAATCTATATTCGTGGCGTGTGTGTCACCAATCGCAATCGGCCACTCCCCCCAGAGACACGCCGGGTAGGCATGGTGTTTCAGGATTATGCCCTTTTTCCACATATGACAGTAGCCGACAATGTGCGCTTCGCCTTGCATGCGTATCCCAAACACGAACAACGCGAACGCATGCATGCCGTGTTGCATCGTGTAGGCCTCACGGGGTTTGCAGATCGCTTCCCGCATCAGCTTTCAGGTGGGCAACAGCAGCGGGTAGCGATTGCCCGGGCGCTTGCACCCGAGCCATCGGTGATTCTCTTCGATGAGCCGTTCAGCAATCTCGATGCGGCCATCCGTGACCACGTACGAGGAGAATTGCGTGATATTCTCCGGGCAACGAGTACATCGGCCATTATTGTGACCCACGATCAATCCGAAGCACTCGCCATCGCCGACCGCATTGCGTTGCTCAATGATGGTAGGCTCCATCAAATTGACACCCCTGAAACACTGTTTGTGGCACCACGTACGGCCTTTGCGGCGCGTTTCATGGGGCAAGCCAATTTTGTCAACGTTACACCGCACACCGACGGTCTGTGGAGTGAACTCGGCATGTTGACACTCACCCCGGTGGTAAGCGACGCACCCACACGCGACCACAGCCATACCATTCTGGCACGCTACGACGATATCGGCTTTGGTGTGGGCGAAGGTCACACCAACGCCCAAATCAGTAGTCGTCACTACGAAGGAACCGTCTACCACTACCAACTCACGCTGACATCCGGGCAAATGCTGAGCTGCAAACTACCACACGATCAAAAGTATGCGGTCGGCACTGCGGTACGCGCCTACTTTACTGCGACCCATTCACTCGTCTACTTTGTGGGGGATGCGGCCCATGGGTACGCGGTACCGCATCCACGCACCCACCAAGCCTAGTTAATCACCCGGTGTTGTGATGTCATACACGCACATGCCCTATCACGGTCATCAGTTGTTGCCCCAGCTCCGCACATTTTTACTCGATACATACAGGCGTTACGGCAGATTGCGCAATTGGGAACCGCGCCGTCTACTCGGTCACATTTATCACAGGCACCCTGCCGAAGCCAGCGCCACCCTGGCGCATCTCCAGGCAGACTGGCATATTTGGTACGACGCCAACCAACAGATTGTGGGTGCCGTGCTGTGTGAAGATGCCGCACATCAATACATCCAGACGCATCCCGATCACCACGTGCTCGTTGCTGAGATGGTGGCGTGGGTCACGAGCCAGCGAGCACCTCACCCCCCCAGCATCTGGTGTCACGACGATGATGTACACCTGCAGCAACTCTTGGTTGCCCATGGCTATACGCAGCAGCCGGTACATATGCTCCAGAAATATTGCGACCTACGGCAACAGCACCTCGTGCCTAGTCCGCTCCCTGCAGGCTATCACATCAGCACCATGGATCGTACTGCACGCCGTGGTGCACAAATGGCCGCGCTCCTCAATCAGGCCTTTGGGCGCACCACGCACAGTGCGGCCGAATATGCCAACTTTCAGCAACTAATGCCCGATTACCGTGAAACGAGTGATTGGATTGTGCTCAGCCCCACGGACGACGTGGTATGCAGTGTGGGCATGACCTGGTATCCCGAAGCGCAACTCGTGATTATTGAGCCGGTGGCAACACATCCCGCACATCAGGGGCGTGGCTTGGCCCGCGCAGCTATCACCCATGGACTCCGCATTGCCCAACAAGCCGGATTGAGGGATGCCTGGGTTGAAGCATGGCATGCGAATGCGGTGGCAGACCACACATACACGCGTGCAGGATGCCTGACCGTAGCGCGCCACTATTGCTGGCAAAAACAGTAGCGCTGGTGTGATATTTTTCATACAACACAACATGAAACAACGATGAGTATACGACTCATCATCTTGCCTTTTCGCATTGAATTCCGTATAATTTAGACTAGTATAAACATTTTCGTGCGGTGCACTTCGCCTCAGCCACAGAGGAAGAACCATGGAAGAGCCACTCGCCGTCTCCGCTTCATCTGATACCCGTTCGCCAGACCCCCGTAGTAGCGACTATTTTGCGCAGTTGCTCGACGAGCATAGTGCACGTGTGCGCTCGCTCCAGTACGGTGACACCTTTGACGGTGTGATTATGGCACTCCGTCCCGACGAGGTATTGGTTGACATCAACCACAAATCCGAGGGGGTGATTCTCCCCCGTGAGATGCACACCCTGACCCAGAGTGAGCGCGATGCACTCGTTGTCGGTAGCACGCTATTGGTCTTTGTTGTGCAGCCCGAGGATGACCAAGGCCGTGTCGTATTGTCACTCGACCGTGCGCGCCAAGAACTCAGCTGGCGCAATCTACAGCGCATCGCTGACGAGGGTGGCACCATCGAAGCAACCATTGTCAACTACAACAAGGGCGGATTGCTCGTCAATCTCGACGGTGTGCGCGGATTTATTCCCACCTCCCAAATCACTGGTGTGGGGCGTGGCAACGAAGCACAAAAGCAGACCGACATGGCCCGCATGGTGGGAAGCACGGTACGACTCAAGATTGTTGAAATGAGTCGCCAACGCAATCGCCTCATTCTCTCGGAACGACAAGCGAATGCGGCCACTCGTGACCAGCGCAAAGATGTGCTGTTGAGTGAAATTGCCGTCAACGACGTACGTGAAGGTCTCGTGACCTCCGTATGTGATTTCGGCATATTTGTAGACATTGGCGGTGCGGATGGGCTCGTCCACCTGTCGGAGCTCTCGTGGAGCCGTGTGCGGCATCCGAGTGATTTGTTCCGTGTTGGGGATCGCACAACCGTCACGGTAATGAGTGTGGACGCCGATCATCGGCGGATTGCGCTCTCCATCAAACGCACCCAACCCGAGCCATGGAGCAATGCGGATGCCTTGTTCCATGCAGATCAAATCATCACAGGGACGGTCACACAGGCGGCGCCCTTTGGTACGTTTGTGCGCTTGACCGACGGCATTGAAGGGCTCATCCATGTCTCAGAGCTCAATAATACACCGGCCGAGCTCCGCCCCGACCTCGGGGTGGGCAACAGTGTGACAGTGCGTGTTGTACGGGTAGAATCTGGGCGCCGACGCATTGGGCTCAGTCTGAAACTCGAGCCTGACGGTAGTACGGCAGATGAATCATAGCGCTGTTCACTCCGGTGAATGGTGACGGGAGTAGTTGTTATGTCGAGTGCCTACGATAAGTTTACCAAGCGAGCCAAACAGGTCTTGCACTACGCCACCGAAGAAGCACGTGCGCTCAACCACTCCTACGTTGGTACCGAACACATCCTGCTCGGCCTCATTCGTGAGGGTGAGGGGGTTGCAGCCCGCGTACTCGAAGATTTGGGTGTACAACTCGCCCAAGCGCGGCATTCTGTTGAGTTTATTGTTGGTGTTGGCGAGGGCGAATCACGCCCCGACAAAGAGCTCTCTGCACGAGCCAAAAGTGTAATTTCCTTTGCCATTGACGAAGCCAAACGGCTCAACCACAACTATATCGGCACCGAGCACCTGTTGCTTGGTCTGATTCGCAACGGCGAAGGAGTCGCAACGGGTGTGCTCGACATGCTGGGCGTTTCGCTCGATCAAATCAAAACGAGTGTGATGCGCGTACTCCGCCAAGGGGGGAGTGCGAGTGGTGCGACTGGGGGGGGTGGAAGTGGATCAACGCCTACGCCACCAGAGCGTGCGAGCACCAGTGGTGGGGCGTCAGCAAGTGGGAGCAGTACCTCAACGCCGGCCAGTAAAGGCAAAACACCATATCTCGATGCCCTCGGCACCGACCTCACCGAAATGGCCGAAGGTGGGCGACTCGACCCGGTTATCGGGCGCAGCCGCGAAATTGACCGCGTCATCCAGATTTTGTCACGTCGCACCAAAAACAACCCGGCCTTGATTGGTGAGCCGGGTGTGGGGAAAACGGCCATTGTTGAGGGGTTAGCACAACGCATCGTGGCGGGTGAAGTACCCGATAGTCTGCGTGGCAAGCGCGTCGTTTCACTCGACATGGGCGCCTTGGTGGCAGGTACCAAGTATCGCGGCCAATTCGAAGAGCGCCTCAAAAAAGTCGTTGACGAAATCAAAGAGACGCGTTGTATCCTGTTCATTGACGAATTCCACACCATCATTGGTGCGGGTGGTGCCGAGGGAACCCTCGACGCCGCCAATATCCTCAAACCGGCGTTGTCACGAGGTGAATTGCAGACCATCGGTGCCACCACCCTCGACGAATACCGCAAGTACATCGAACGCGACGCCGCCCTTGAGCGGCGCTTCCAGCCGGTGACCGTTGACCAACCCAACGAAGAAGATACCATTCAGATTCTGCGTGGCATCAAGTCGCGCTACGAGGATTTCCACCAGCTCCAGATTAGCGATGAAGCCATCCAAGCAGCTGCATATCTGTCGTCACGCTATGTGCCAGACCGCTTTTTGCCCGACAAAGCGATTGACCTAATTGACGAAGCGTCAGCCCGTGTGCGCATGACACGCAGCTCGACACCATCGGTGTTGCGCGATGCGTTGCGTGGTCTCGAGGCCATTGCCAACGAAATCGAAGCAGCCGAAGCACAGGGCCAGCACGAATTGGTCGAGACACTCCGTGAACGCCACGAGGTGATGAAACAACGTGTGGCACAGCTCGAACGCGATCATGGCATGGCCGAAGGGTCGAGCCAAGCGGCTGCGCCATATGTCACCGAAGAGGACATTGCCGCAGTTGTTGCCATGTGGACAGGCATCCCCGTGACCCGCCTCACCGGCGACGAGACCGTTCGATTGCTCAAAATGGAGGAAGTACTCCATTCACGCGTTATCGGCCAAAGCGAAGCCGTGGTCACCATCTCCAAGGCGGTGCGCCGTGCCCGGGCGGGGCTCAAAGATCCGCGCCGACCGATTGGCAGTTTCATCTTCCTCGGACCAACTGGCGTAGGCAAAACAGAGCTAGCCAAGGCACTCGCAGAATTCATGTTTGGCTCCGAAGAACACCTCATCAAAATAGACATGTCGGAGTTCCAAGAGCGCCACACGGCATCACGCTTGGTGGGGTCACCCCCAGGATATGTGGGCTACGGCGATGGTGGACAGTTGACTGACGCCGTGCGCCGCAAGCCATATTCGGTGGTACTCTTCGACGAAATCGAAAAGGCACACCCCGACACCTACAACATGTTGTTGCAAGTCCTCGAAGATGGTTATTTGACGGATGGCAAGGGACGCCGGGTTGATTTCCGCAATACCATCATCATTATGACGTCCAACGTGGGTACCGAGCAGATTCGTGGTGCCTCGCGTATCGGCTTTATTGGCAAAGATGGAGAAATTGCCAACAAAGACCTGCGCAATCGCGTCAACGACGCCTTGCGCCAAGTCTTCCGGCCCGAGTTCCTCAACCGGCTCGATGCCACCATCATCTTCCATGCGTTGACCAACGAAGAAATTCGCCAAATCACACGCTACATGCTCAAACGGGTACAGGTACAGCTCAACGAGCATCGTTTGGTCTTGGCGGTTACCGATGAAGCCTGTGACTTACTGGCCAAGCGCGGGTATGACCCAGCCTTTGGAGCACGCCCGTTGCGCCGTATCATCACCAATCTCATCGAAGACCCCCTCTCCGAAGGTGTGCTCGACGGTCGCTTCGTCGCAGGTGATACGATTGTGGTGGATGTGGCCACACTCGACAACGGTGAATCGTACTTGCGGCTAAGCGCCCAACACGCCGCCGAGCCAGTGCTCGATTCGTTGGCATAGTTAGACAACGTTCATGGCCAAAACACGCACCGTCTTTGTCTGTCAACAATGCGGCGCACATCAAGCGCGTGAAATGGGCCGCTGCCCCAACTGTGGAGGTTGGGGCACGCTGGTCGAGCAAATAGAGCGACGTGATGCCCCGAGTAGCACACGTCGCTCTGTTGTGGTGAGTGGCGGTGGTGCACCCACGCTCCTCAACGCCATTCCTAGTGGTGGCGTCTCACGTTTGCCTGTGCTCTACCAAGAATTTGCACGCGTCCTCGGTGGCGGGCTCGTACCCGGTAGCCTCGTGCTCATCGGGGGTGAACCTGGTATCGGCAAATCGAGTCTGTTGCTCCAGAGCGCTGCACATTTTGCAGCCCATGTGGGCGAGGCGCTATACATCTCGGCCGAAGAATCCGCACAACAAATCAAACTACGTGCCGATCGCATGGGACTCAATCCGGAGCGATTGTGGATTTCATCCGAAACACACCTCGACACCGCTATCAGCCATATCGAAGCCCAACGCCCCGGGTTGGTGATTGTTGACTCCATTCAAACCGTCTATCTCGAAGAACTCACCTCTGCCGCTGGCTCTGTTGGCCAAGTACGTGAAGGTGCCCTTCGCCTATTGCGCATCGCCAAAGAGCTCAATATCCCCATCATCATCGTCGGTCATGTCACCAAAGAAGGTGCCATTGCCGGGCCACGCATGCTCGAGCATATCGTGGATGTGGTGCTCTACCTCGAAGGTGAGCGCTTTCATCAGTACCGCATGCTCCGTGGTGTCAAAAACCGCTTTGGTTCTACCGATGAAGTTGGCATCTTTGAGATGACGAGTAATGGACTCAAAGAAATTGCGAACCCGTCGCAGGTCTTTTTGGCAGAACGATCGGCCAATACACCTGGCTCCGCCGTTGCCGTGACCATGGAGGGAACGCGACCCATCCTGGTGGAAATCCAGGGGTTGACGTCAAACACGGCAAATCCCCAGCCACGGCGTACCGTCAACGGCTTTGACATTAATCGCCTCCAAATGCTCCTCGCCGTGCTCGGCAAACGTGTCGGTCTGCCACTTTTTAATCAAGACGTCTACGTGAATATTGTGGGTGGACTCAAAATTGGCGAGCCAGCCGCTGATTTGGCCGTATCAACGGCAATTGCATCGTCGTTTCGCAATCAACGCGTAGCCAATGATACGGTGCTGATTGGTGAAATCGGACTGAGTGGTGAACTGCGCAACGTTAGCCAACTCGAACGGCGCCTCGCAGAAGCGGCCAAACTCGGATTTACCAAGGCGGTATGCCCACCGTTGCAGACACCGGTACACATTGATGGCATGCAGGTCGTACAAGCACGGTCAGTGTATGATGCCATTGATGCAGCACTTGGTCCGGCACCACGTCGCAACGCAAAATCGGATGATGAGTAGAGCGAGTCACTTATGCGCGCAGTCATTCAACGCGTCACCCATGCGCACGTCCGTGTCCACGATGAAATCGTTGGACAAATTGAGTCCGGCATGCTCGTACTGCTCGGCATCGGACATGGTGATGGAGCCACACAAGTCAGCCAAATTGGGCGCAAAATCCTCGAATTACGCATTTTTGACGACGAAAGTGGCAAGCCAAACATCTCACTCGTCGATCACGGTGGCGCCGTATTACTCGTATCACAGTTCACCCTCTACGCCGATATTAGCCGTGGGCGGCGCCCCGGCTATGCCCTAGCAGCGCCACCGAACGAGGCCGCACCACTCGTGGAAGCCATGGCAACCCTGCTACGTGAGGCAGGGGTACGCGTGGCAACGGGACAATTTGGTGCCGAAATGCAGGTGACACTGACCAATGACGGGCCATACACGATTGTGCTCGATAGTGATACGCTGACGCTACCCGCAGGAAAGGTGTCGTAATCTGCCATGTATACGCTGCGGGCTGCCACCGGCGCCGACCATCCATCCATCGCCACATTGATTGACGACTATCAGATGGTGCCCCCCCTATTCGGTCACGCCAGAAATCAGTGGTGGGTGAGTTGTGACGCTCATGGGCGGGTGGTGGCATGTATTGGCGCAGAGCAGGGGGATAGTGCATGGCTCTTGCGGAGCGCCATCGTCGCAACCAGCGCACGTGGACACGGACTCGGGCGGCAGCTCACCGTGGCCTTGATTACCGCGGCACAACAGCAGGGTATCCGCCACATCTACTGTTTTAGCACGGATGCCGGGGATTTTTGGCAGCACATGGGCTTCGTCCACGTCCCAGTCGCAGAAGTATTGACCATGCTCCCCAGTGCCCCCCAAATCGCCCAATTTGAGAGACTCGGTTGGCTCCCCAGTGAAGTTGCATGGCGTTACGATACATAGGGCGCCGGTATCGTCACCGAATATTCATTTATGTATGTGCCATTCGCACGCAGGATTCATCTACAATAGGCAGTATCGTTGTTGCAAAGGAGCATCACCATGGCCTTGTTTGACATGCCACAATCACAACTCGAGCAGTACCGTCCAGACGTTGCCGAAGCACGCGATTTCGATGCCTTTTGGCAGGCAAGTCTGAGTGACACGCGTCGCCATGCCCTCAACCCGCAATTCGCGCCGTATGCGGGGAGTTATCGCACCGTAGAAGTCTTTGATGTGAGCTTTGCAGGCTGGGGTGGACAAACCGTCAAAGGATGGCTACTGTTGCCCCGACAACGCAGTGGCAAGTTGCCGTGTGTGGTTGAATATATCGGCTATGGCGGTGGTCGCAGCTTCCCCAACGATTGGTTGCTGTGGAGTAGCCAGGGCTATGCACATCTGGTCATGGACACCCGTGGGCAGGGGAGTGCGTGGTCCAAAGGGGACACCCCAGACCCCGAGCCCGAGGGGAGCAATCCACATCATCCCGGCTTCATGACACGCGGTATCCGCAACAAAGAGACCTACTATTATCGTCGTGTTTTTTGTGATGCCGTCCGTGCCATCGAAACCGCACGAAGCCATGCTGCCGTAGACACCAGCAAAATTGTGGTCACCGGGGGAAGCCAAGGCGGTGGAATTGCAATTGCGGCAGCAGGGCTTGTCCCCGACGTGGTCGCAGCCATGCCCGATGTGCCGTTTTTGTGCCACTACCGTCGTGCCACCGAGATTACAGATTCGGATCCCTATCACGAGATTAGTCGCTATCTCAAGACACATCGTGACGCCATTGGTCAGGTCTTTGAGACGCTGAGTTACTTCGATGGAGTCAATTTTGCCAAGCGGGCCAAGGCACAAGCCCTCTTTTCGGTGGGACTCATGGACGACATCTGCCCACCATCCACGGTGTATGCCGCCTACAATGCATGGCAAGGCAGCAAAGAAATGAGTGTGTGGCCGTACAACCGCCACGAAGGTGGTGGAAGTTTTCAAACACAGGATAAATTACGCTTTATGCAGCGGATTATGCCGCTCTAGGACTGTAGACACATGGCGCAACCGACGATGCAACATCTCCTCCGCGAAGCGGCGGTCAAAGCAGCACAACGTGGCGATACCGTAGCCGCCCGCAACTACTACCGTGCCGTGCTCGCACAGCATCCCGATGACGTCGAATCGTTGTTGGCACTGGCACAGCTCGTATCTATTGTGAGCGAACGCAAACGCCTGTTGGCACACGCCATACACGTTGCCCCCGATAATGAGGCCGTACAGGCCGCACACGCAGAAGTCGAACGACTCATTACCGCGGGGCAAAAAATCGTGGTCGTGGATAGCACTGACAGCATTGACACCAATGCCGTCAACGAGGCGGCTCCGACACCCACCGCCCATGAGCCAGTGGCCTGCCCCGTTCACCGCGAATTCGAAGCCACGTTGCGTTGTACGGGATGCAATCGTCCCATGTGTGTACGCTGTGTTATTCCCAACGAAGTCGGGCAGTTGTGCCGTGAATGCTACTACAAGCGGATTCCGGAACGCTACCGGAGCACTTGGATACACTGGTTAGCTGGTGGCGTCATCGGCTTTTGTTTGGCGGCAATCATCCCCATCCCACTGGTGTTTTTGTTGGGGGTACCCTTTATCGGTCCCATGCTCTATCTCGCTGGTGGGTTCTTGACCGGCGGGTTGACCGCGCAACTCACTGTACGCATCGTCAACAAACGAGGGCGCGCCATGATTGTGGCGTGTGGCATCGGCATCGGCATCGGAGCAGCGACATCCATGATCGGGTTATTCGGTTTGTACACATCGCTGATGATTTTGGCGCTCACCGTACTTTCCGTCTTTTTGGCCATACGCAGTCTACAACAGCAACTTTCGTAGACGCCGTACAACACACCAGCGGGGGTGGCAGTGTGCCACCCCCGCTTATTGCATTGCTCCGTGTAACAATTAGTTCATGGGAACTTGTGGGACGATTTTGCCGTCAATGCGCTGGAAAATTTCATCAATCGAGTGACCGGTAATCGTCAACCCATGATTTTTGAGACCGATGACCGCACGTGACGGATCCGGGGCACGGCGCACCAGCTCGGCTACTTCGGCAGCGATTTCGTAGGTACCACACGGGTAGTTGACCTGCGTAGACGGAATGGGGTCACTCCACCAAGCGTGGATGTGTACGATGGCGCCCACAGATGGATGCTCTTTGTAGATCATCCAGTGCTCAATGGCGTCCACCGACACGCGGCGTGGCTCGACATCTTTGGGAACGCTCAGACGAATCATCAGCTGATCGGGGACATATTCGGTCACCAACAGCACGTCACGACCAACATCCTTGAGCTTGCTCTTGTCAACACCCGACGCCGACATCCAAAAGTAGTCGGGGTTGTGGTGGGCCCGGGCACTCAAGTTGCCGTAGCTGAGACCGCCAATGTTGTAGAGGCGACGCACCATGCGCAGGTCGTTTTCGGTCAGATAATCTTCGATGCGCGTCGGTGACGGCAACAATCCCATCTGGTCAAGCTTGACTCCGGCGGTGCAAATCTGCCACATCGGTTCCTCACCCTTCCAGAGGGCTTCTGGCAAGTTGGGAACGAAATCATTGTTGATGACCAGATGGCTACAGGCCAACGGTTGTACGCGCTCGTACAGGCGTTGGTAGGTAGCGGCCAAATCGTTGTCGTGGCGCACCACGTAGTGCCCTTGTTCGGGCGTGATGAAGTGGCTTTCACGCACACCGTTGATGACCGTATTGTAGATGATGAGGTTGGAAATTGAGCGCACCAGCAACGGATATGCGGCATGCATCACACTTGCTTCGTTGCCTGCGCCCTCAAATATTGAAGCCACAAATGTGCCCTGACCACGGCGCTTGACTGGGCGTGGGCTTTCGACATCACAACGATTCAGCACCAAGCGTAACGGCATTTCGTCGTTGACTTCGCCCGATGCATCAATGGCGTTGGGACGGAAAATATGCCCCTTGGCGATAATCGTATCACGGAGTCGTTCTGCAAACTGACTCACAAACGCACTCTGCGACTCACCGGCGATGGTAAAGGTCATGATCTCGTCTGATGCAAATGGAGACCCACCGGATGCCGACTTGGAGTCTATTGTCATGATTCTCTTCCTTAAGATGCAAACGGCACCACATGGATTGCGACACGCCGCATATGACAACCGTCTGTATGCACACACATATACCGTCGTCTAGAATAGCCCGAATACGGTTTGGTGTCAAGTAAATTATCCTTGACAAGCATGACACAACCACATAGAATCAACAGTAATACATGCCCACGTTATTGGATATTTCTTTGAAAACACCAACATACTTCCATGGCCGGTTTTGGCGCATTTTGTGCATCAGTGTGGTGCTCTTGGTGGCTGCCGGTTGTGGTCAACCGATTCAAATCAACAACCGCACGCCGCGTCCCAGTGGCACTCGCCTGGTAGACACGGTGCAGCCTACACGTGCTGGTGACATCCAGGCAACACTGGCGCCCGACACGGGCGATGTCGCTACGCCTGTTGCCACGAATGTGGCTGATGCTGCTGTCGTCGCTGAAATGAGTCCCACCAGTGCGCTCGTGATTGATGTGGTGATTACCCCGGTTATTCGTGCCACACCGACAGGTGATGAACGATGGAGCGCCTTTGTGAGTAGCCGTACTGCGTACGAGGCACCACAACGCTTAACAACTCTGGTCCCCACCCCGCTGTTGTGGCTTGACCCGCGCAACGGGCAGGTTGTCGAAATTGGTTATCTCAATGGCGACTTTCTTGCAACCGCACAACTCGTCTTGACGTCAAATAACCAGTCAGCATACGAAGTTGATTACACCATCAACCAAGACTACGGATTGACTTCGATTTCACGGGCACTGATTACGCGCATGAACGAGGCAGGTTATGCGGCCAGTGTGCGTGCATTTGTCCCAGCAGGTGATACTATAGTACCAACGCCATAACCATGCGATGGCGGCGAGTGTAGCGTGTAAGGAGTGACCCATGACGAGCAAATATCTGGACATGGTACGGGGCCAACAACGCCGGCGTCCTGGTCCCATGCAGTTTACCTCAAAAACGCTCCTCGCCATCCTGGCGCTGATTTCCATGGGTGGGTCGGCCGCCTATTGGTGGGGTGTGCAATCACAACTCACCGACAACCAGATTGTGGCCATTGCCTTTACCGCGATTTTGGTACTAGCACCACCAAGCCTCGTGTCATTTCTCATCCCGTGGTCTCCGGCTGGGATGCTCTTGCAAAAAATCAATGCCCGCACCTGGGGGTACCCGGTCATCATTGGTGCGGCCCTCTATCTCATCTACTACTCGTTCCAAATCCAGTGGAGCTGGTGGGCCGCACAGCCCATCGTATCCGATGCTGGGCTGGTATATCAGCAGGTCCTCATCGGCATCATCGGGTTTATCATCATCCCTGCGTTGCTGTGGACACCAGTCTCATCGGATGAGCTCGTCGAACAAGTCAGACAGGCACATCTCGTCAAACGCTACGAGCTCCAGACACAAGCCGATATTGCAATTCTACGTGCTACACTGCTGCGTGCCCAAGAAAAAGCCTTGATTGGCTTTGCCAACTTGACCGTCCAAGAGCGCCAAGAACTTGCAGCAGTGATGCGGTCGTTGGTGGCTGGCATTGACAATACACTGCGCGAGGTCGGCCAAACGGTACGCAGCGTCAGCGGTGTTTCGATGCCCTTTGACGGATTGCTCGAGGATAATGCGGAGGTTCGTGATGTACTCGACTACATCACCGAAAGTCTCGAAAGCACGGCACTCGCCGTCCCCGATGACCAGAGTGAAGACGGGCAACGTCAGCACGATCAGGTGGCACGCCTCCCCAAGCAACACGAAGCCCGCACCGTGCAACGGATGCACACTCGTGCCGTACAGATTGATGACGACGAGGACTAGCGCTCATGCCAGTACGCGGACGAAAATACGCCACCGGGGGAGCACTCTCTGCAGAAGACCTGCACGAGTTAGTTGATTTGCTCGCGATCCGCATCTACGAACGCCTCGGAGAAAGCTCGTTTTTGCTCAATCGGGGTGATGTGGGTGAATTGGTGACTCCCTACATTGACGACCTTATTCCCAGCGATCAGCAAGACGTCATCTGGCTTACCTGGGAACTCATCCAAGCTGGGGCACAAGAGCGCGAGGGGCGTTGATGCGCATTGGTATAGTCGGCGGCACTTTTGACCCCATCCACAACGGGCATCTCGCCATTGCTGCGACGGCACTCCGCCATGCGCACATTGACCAGATCCAGTTTATCCCCAATCGCACACCACCACACAAACCTGCGCCATTGGCCAATGACCACCACCGTGTGGCCATGCTCGAGCTCGCACTCGCAGATACCCCCGCCTATACGTGGAGCGACATTGAGCTACGCCGCAGTGGTCCATCGTACACGATTGACACGCTCCGTGCACTTGCCACCCCGACACATCAGCTTGTGCTCATCCTAGGGAGCGATGCAGCCGCACTTCTGCCACAGTGGTATCAGGCACAGGCATTAGGGGAATACTGCGCAGTAACAGTGCTCAGTCGTGTGGCAATGCCGTTTGATGTGCATGCAGTGACTGCCGCACTCCCCAACCTGCACATCCAGGTCATCGAGTGGCCGGGGATCGCCGTATCGAGTAGTGACATCCGCACACGGTGCCAGCACGGCAGCGCCATTGATGCGTTGGTACCGCCACGCATTGCCGCATACATAACCCACCATCAGCTATACAGGAGCAAGGCGTGATTGCGCATTTCGACGTATTGTATGACTACGCCAACACGCGTAAGCTCACGATTCCCGCCGAGCACTACACGTTGCTCGCCGCATATTTACACGAACTTCAACTGTGGAACGAACGGGTCAATTTGACTGCCATCACTGACCCGGTGGCCATGGTGCACAAACACGCACTTGATGCGTTGACCTACCTCCCCCTTTTTCCCACACCACCTGCACGCCTGATTGATGTGGGGAGTGGGGGCGGTATTCCAGGGATGATTCTCGCCATCATGTGGCCCGATACGCAGGTCACGTTGGTTGAGAGTATCGCCAAAAAATGCACGTTCCTGCAGCATGTAGCCACGCACCTCGGGCTCGACAATGTGCACGTCGTCAGTGCCCGTGCCGAGGTGCTCGGGCAAGATCCACGCTATCGCGCCCAATTCGACGTGGCGACTGCGCGTGCAGTCGCCGAATTACGCGTCCTCGTAGAATATTTGCTCCCACTTGTACGCATCGGCGGTAAAGTCTACACGCCCAAAGGACCCACACCACAGGTCGAAGTTGATGCTGCCGCTCATGCCATTCAGATCCTCGGCGGACATTTACGCGATGTCATTGACGTGACCGCACCCGGGCTCGACGCACGCACCATGGTGCGTATCGTCAAACACCGTGTCACTCCTGGTACATACCCGCGCCCTGCAGGCACCCCCAGCAAAAAGCCCCTCTAACACAACACCCCCCACGCCCAGTAGGCGTGGGGGGTGCCAATGGAGCCGTTACTTGGACACCGGCAAGTACAAGCGGTTGACGTATTCCTTGAGCATGCGCTGTGTGCTGAACTGTGGTGCCACCGTCGCAATGGCGTTTTTGGCGATGGTCACCCAACGCGCCGACACCCCGTGTGCATCACGATCGTAGTAGGCCGGGGCGACTTCGTGCTCGAGCAACTGGTAGAGGTGTTGTGCGTCTTCCCAGTCTTGGTGATCGGTGTTATCGTATTCACGTTCTTCCCCAATCGCCCAGCCATTGCTCCCATCGTAGGCTTCCGGCCACCAACCATCGAGAATACTCAGATTGGGGATACCGTTGAGACTGGCTTTTTGGCCACTCGTACCACTCGCCTCGTACGGGCGGCGCGGTGTGTTGAGCCATACATCCACACCCTGTACCAGGGCACGTGCCACACACATGTCGTATTCTTCGAGGAAGATGATGCGCCCGGCAAAGCCCGGCTCCTGGGATCGGCGGTAGACGTCTTGGATGAAGTGCTTGCCGGGCTCGTCGGCTGGGTGTGCTTTGCCGGCAAAGACCAACTGAATGGGGCGCTCCGGGTTATTGATAATCGCCTTGAGGCGCTCCGGGTCACGGAACAACAACGTGGCACGTTTGTAGGTGGCAAAGCGCCGTGCAAAGCCGATAGTGAGGATGGTGTCATCGAACATGGGCCATGTCACTGGCGGGAAGCCGAGGCGCGTATGGCGTTGAGCCAAACGCTCACGCACAAACTCGACCAAAGTGCGTTTGAGGGCGAGCCGTGCCTGCCAGAATTCCGCGTTGTCGCTGGTTTTAAGTGCCTGCCACGTGGCCGGAGTATCGAGCCGCTCGTACCAGTCCGTTCCCAGCACACGATCAAACAGGGTGCGCATCTGTGGTGCCAGCCATGACGATGTGTGGATGCCATTGGTGACCGAGGTAATTGGCACTTCATCGAGCGACTTACCTGGATAGAGCCATTGCCACATACCACGTGCCACATGACCGTGCAACTTGCTGACGCCGTTGTGCATTTCGGACAACCGCAGTGCGAGCACTGTCATCGCAAAGCTGGGTCCCCACGATTGCTGTTGCATGGCGATGTTCATGAAGGCATCGCGGCTGATACCTAATTGATCCCAGAACTTGGCGAAATATTTGTCAATTAAATCGAGTGAAAAGGCGTCATTGCCCGCAGGTACCGGCGTATGCGTGGTAAAGACGGCCTGGTCGCGGACTTTGTCAAAGGCCTGCATGAATGGCACCCCTTGGGCGACCAACTCACGGGCGAGTTCGAGCACAAGAAAGGCGGAATGCCCTTCGTTCATGTGCCACACCGATGGTGCAATTCCCAGCTGACGCAGCGCACGCACCCCGCCAATCCCCAGTACAAGCTCCTGGGCAACCCGCAAATCGTGGTCACCGCCATAGAGCCGAGCCGACAATTCGCGATCACTTGCACTGTTGGGATGGATGTCGGTATCCATCAAGTAGAGAGTGACACGTCCAATCTGCAAATGGTAGACTTTGGCATAAATGGTGCGCCCAGGCAACTCGACATCAACCACGACTTCGTCGCCAGCAGGGGTTAATGCGGGACGTGCGGGGATATCGGCAAAGTTCATCTTGCTGTAGAGCGCCTCTTGCCAACCACTATGGTCGAGACGTTGCCGGAAGTATCCCTGTGGGTAGATGAAGCCGACCGCCACCAACGGCAAATCGAGGTCGCTGGCTTCTTTGATGTGATCACCTGCCAAAATACCGAGTCCACCCGAATAGATGGGCAAGGATTCGTGCAGGCCGAATTCCGCAGAGAAATAGGCAATAGTGGCTTTTTCGGTGGGGTAGGTGCGTTTGAACCACGTGTCTTTGCGGTTCATGTAGGCGTCAAATGCCACGATTACCGCATCATAATCAGCCAACCAATGTGGGTCGTTGCTGACTTTGACCAAATCACGCTGGCGCACATTGCGCAGAAACTGGACGGGGTTGTGGTAGATGGCTTCCCACAGATGGGCATCAATGCGGGCAAACAAATCGGTGGCTTGGGGATTCCACGCCCACCAGTAGTTGTATGCGAGATCACGCAGGCGGGCAATTCGGGATGGTACAGGCGTAAACAACAGGTCAGCACTCGTAGCGCTCAAGGTTCACCTCTTGATAAGAAGAAGGAATCTGACACACGGAGTAGCCACACTGCCCCCCCGCAAACGTGTTTACTATACCATAGATTTTTTCACCGGGTGCATAGCCAGCTTCCGAACGTAGAGTATGATATCCATAGACACCACGACGGCGCTCACCGCCGACGTTTCGAGCCTACTGCTACAGCAACAGGGGAATACCGCGTGAATAGACAGCAGATTATGCGCATTGTGGCCATGTTCGCTGCAAGTGCACTCGTACTCTGGCAACTCCCACTCTATCTGGTCATGGTTGTACAGCGCATCGCCTACGCCTTTCCCATTGATTACGGCGAAGGTCCCCTGTTGCGCCAGGTACAGTATTTGCATCAGGGTGGTACCATTGCCACGTTGTACGGTGACCCAGGACAGGTTCCATTTGTCGTTGTCAACTACCCCCCCATGTACTTACTCGTGAGTGCCATCATCGGCTGGATGCTCCCCATCCTCCAGGCCGGGCGGCTCATATCAACACTCGCAGGAATTGCCGTTTTTGTGGCCATCGCACAACTCAATGCGCAACCCCACGAATCACGGTGGGCCACTGCCACGCGCTGGCTGGCGGCAGCCACGTGGCTCGCCATCCCGATTGTGCGTGAGTGGAGTGGGGTGATGCGCGTAGACATGCTCGGCGTAGCACTAGGCATCTGGGGCGTATATCTGGCCTGGCGTGGGCGACTCAATGCGGGGACAGTGCTCGTGGCCTTGGCCTTGCTGTGTAAACCATCACTGATTGCAGCGCCACTCGCCTTGCTTGTGGTGTTGGT
>JBEANH010000014.1:0-41668 GCA_041165505.1 Chloroflexota bacterium
GCAGAGCTGGGTATCTCCGACCGCAAGGTGCGTCGCCTGCTCCAGGCCTCTGCACAGCCGATTTCGCTCGAACAGCCGATTAGCAACGATGGCGAGGGGCATATTGGTGAGCTACTCGCAGATGAGCACAGCGATTCACCCAACGATATCGCCATTCGGCACATGCTCCAAATTGATGTGGCCAACGTGCTCAACGAACTACCAGAACGCGAACGTGCCATACTACAGATGCGCTATGGCATGCATGACGGTCAGCGCCGCACCCTCGAGGAAGTCGGGGTGGCGTTTGGGATAACGCGCGAACGTACCCGTCAAATCGAAGCCGATGCGTTGCGCCAGTTGCGCTCGCCACAGCTTGGTGCACGTCTGCAAGCCTATCTCGAATAAGCACTAGTCGGCCGTGGTGCGCCGTTTGAGCATCATGGTCATGGTTCCCTTTTGTACCACGTCGCCACGCTGATTGCACACCTCTACGGCATACACGATGATGCCGCGGTCAGCGTGGCGCGTTTCGCGCATGCTTTCTACTTGCATGACTGCGTGTATCGTATCGTTGAACATGATGGGTGCTACGAAGTTCCAATTCACCCCGAGAAACGCCACAATACTATCCGGGTTGATGGCAGTCCGGTATTTCAGCCCATTCACAATCGCCATCCCCAGGAGTCCGTGTGCAATTCGTTCGCCAAAGATGGAATCTTTCATGTATTCTGCATCAGTGTGCAAGCGATTAAAATCGCCGGTGAGCATAGCGAACAGGCTCACTTCCGTTTCGCCGATGGTGCGTGCCGGGGTGACAAAGCGTTCACCGATCGTATAATCTTCGTACCAGAGATGTGCTGTCACTGTAGCTCCTCCCCAGAAAGACAGGCGGCGACATACCGCTGACCGGTATGTCGCCGCACGTGTAACAACGCGTTTCCCTAGAGTCCCATGGATTCTTTGACCAGGCGTGCAATGTCCGTGGGTAATTCTGCCACTTTGGCACCAACAGCCTGGAGCGCTTCGATTTTTTCTTGGGCAGTCCCTTCGCCACCGGAAATGATGGCACCTGCATGCCCCATGCGCTTGCCTGCAGGTGCGGTGCGCCCTGCAATAAAGCCTACCACCGGTTTGGTCACATGCTTACTGATGTAGCGTGCTGCATCTTGTTCGGCAGTGCCACCAATTTCACCAATCAGCACAATCGCTTTGGTGTCGGGGTCGGCTTGGAATTGTTCGAGTACGTCAATGTAATTGGTGCCAATAATTGGGTCACCACCGATGCCCACAATCGTGCTCTGACCTAGCCCGATGCGTGTGAGTGCATCTACTGCTTCGTAGGTCAGCGTACCACTTTTGGAGACGATACCAACCGGGCCAGGGGTGGCAATGTTGCCCGGGATAATCCCCACTTTGGCTTGTCCTGGGGTCAAGAGGCCTGGGCAGTTGGGCCCAACGAGGCGGGCACCCTTTTCTTTGACAAAGGCATACGTGCTCACCATGTCGTTGGCTGGGATTCCTTCGGTAATACAGACGATGAGCTTGACTCCGGCAGCTGCGGCTTCGCGCACGGCGTCTGGAGCAAACGGAGCAGGAACGTAGATAATTGACGTGTTTGCACCCTGCTCACGTACTGCATCTGCGACACTATTATAGATCGGTACTTGGCCATCAATGGCACTCTGTCCAGCGCGTCCTGGAACCACACCAGCTACCACGTTCGTGCCGTAGGCCTTCATTTGGCGTGTGTGAAATTCACCTTCGCGACCAGTGATACCCTGTACGACCAGGCGGGTATTGCGATCTACCAAAATACTCATCTCGTGTTACTCCCACATTTGACTTACGCTGTGCTATCCTATCACGAGAAAGCCCTTTCGGCAAATAGATGCATATGCTGATGCCCGCCTCCCGTGAATAATCACAGCCTATTTCCTGATTTTTGTGCATCGTAGCACGCACACCGTGTGGCTACAACGAATTGGTAGATGGTGATCTGCGGTGTATTTGCAGAAATTTGTATATTATGCACAAAAAATAAGCACGTCTATTGGTTGAAATATACAAAACATATGCTATGATGTGGGTGGTGAGTATTTTGATTGGCAAGGAGGCCAACACATGGACCACACACACATTGAGCAATCATTCGGCGACGACGTCATGACGCAGATTCCCGAAGCGCAGCAAGTGCTTCAGGATCTGGGTATTCGTGGTACGCATACACGCCTGCAGATTCAAGCTGAGGCTTCTTCACTCGACACTGACACGCTGTTGGCAGCCATGGAGATGTTGTCACGACGCAACCTGCGTTCACACATGCCCGATAGCCGCAACTAATTTGCGAGTCCCCCATCACCCCCCTACGATGCAATGGCGCATCGTAGGGGGGTGATGTATATCTGCGTGTGCATGAGTTCAAAAAAGAAGAAGCCCTCAGTGAGTTATCGCCGTGTGCTCACTGAGGGAAGGGGAAATA
Source organism: Chloroflexota bacterium (assembly GCA_041165505.1). Classification (GTDB taxonomy): domain Bacteria; phylum Chloroflexota; class Chloroflexia; order Chloroflexales; family Roseiflexaceae; genus UBA965. Next base: position 2,462 of record JBEANH010000014.1, read on the forward strand.
GAGGATGATGAGGAAGAAGAGGTATCGGCGCTGAGGGTGATGAGGAACACCTCATCTGGTATGTGTTTATTGTCGTTGATGATGATGAATCAATCATGAGAGGCACATAAGGAAATACAGAGAGCGCCCAGGGAAGAGAGATCTTCCCTGGGCGCTCTTGTGACATTAGCTAGTGGTTGGCAGCCTTGGCGGGTGCGTGGCCATGGCCATGGTCGTTGAGCTGTGCCTCGAGCTCGGGGATACGGTGGTCGTTGGGTGGGAGCAGTGGCAACTGCTTCAAGTAACGCAAGAAGAGGTAAATCCACATGCCACCAACACCTGCAAACGCCGTCAAGTGTGTCCAGTGAATGTGGATACCCTTGTGGTGGAATGCGGGGTTAATCAACCAGAAGACGTAGACGATTTCGATGGCAACAATCCACATGGCGATACGTGATACCACATTGAAATTGCGCTTGGTGTGGCGTGAAATCAACAAGAAGAAGGGCAAGAAGAAGTGCCCGAAGATGAGCGCAATTGAAATGTATTCCCAGCCGTAATGTGACCGGTAGTAGTACCACGGAGTGAACTCCGGCACGTTCCCTGACCAGAGAATGAGGTACTGTGAGAAGTTGAGATAGGTCCACAACACGGTAAAGGCAAAAGTGAATTTACCGAGGTCGTGCAAGCGGTCCACGGGCACTTCGTACCCGAGCAGTTTGTTGCGCGACAGCATCCACAGCACGATAATCCAGATGGCGAAGTTAGTGAGGACTTGACCGACCATCCACGCAACCGGGTACATGGATGATGCCCAGGCTGGCTCGAGTGACATACCCCAGTCGGTGGCCGCAAATGTCCAGATCATGATGTGTGCGGCCAAGCCGGGTCCGCTGGTAACCGCCAGCTTATCGCGGAACGACACGCTTTCGCTTTTGGGTGCGTTCTCTTGTTCGATTGACAAGCGGCGAAGCCGAGTAACCAGCCAGTACCATGCCACGAAGTAAAAGACGGTACGCGCCAGAAAGAACGGTACGTTGAGGTACGGTGCCTTGGCTGCAACGACCGCTTCTTCGGCGAGGACGTGTGGATCCGTCCACGGGTAGAGCAAGCTCAACCCAGCCGCAATCGGGATGAACAGGACGGCCATCCAGGGGATGACTAGTACGCTGGCTTCGGTGAAGCGGCGAATCATCAGACCCCAGACACCACTGGTGAGGTGTTGGAGTTGGAGCAAGAACATGCTCCCCGCAGAAATTCCGAAGAAGAAAAGAAAGGCAAATAGGTACGATTGAAGTACCTGACTCGTCGAACTGAGCGCAATCCCCACAGCCGTTAGTGCGAGGGCGACGCCACCGACGATAAGGGCACGTTGCTGAATCGTGTTCAGAGTTGCGCGCAGGTTGTCAGTTTGTTCTGCCACAGTTGTTTCCTTACCGATTGCTCGGCGACGGATTCCGCCGCCGAGCGGCTCACACTACTTTTCCGGTGGGTTCTTTTGCATCTCGCGAATGTACGCGATGATGGCCCAGCGATCACTGACCTTTTGGATGCGGAAATTCGCCGGGAACATGGTGTAAGGCGAATTTTCACCGCTAATGGGCTTGCTTGCGTCGTAGGCGGGGTTGGCCACACCGTGCGTAATCACGTCGTAGTAGTACCCGTCAGGCGCATCAGCAAGGTTGAAGTTGCCACCCTTGGCCGTCATTTCTTTGAGTGCTGCCACATCAAAGAGGGGCGGCGGCTTGAGTCCGAGTGGACCCTTGGAATAGGGACCTGCGACGAGACCCTTGCCATCGCCTTTGGCGCCATGACATGATGCACAGTAGACCTTGTAGCGCTCTGCACCACGTGTCAGCACTGCCTCATCAATGGTGAGGGGATTGGTGGTAATGTACTCGGCACTCGGGTCGCCACCCACGCGGCCGATGGTTGTTTCATCGAGCTGCAAGTGGTCGCGTGCGACTGTGCCATCTACCAACGGACGAGCCGATGCACCGTCAGCGAAAAAGTCGCTGGCTTGGAGTGCCTTGTATTTGGGCTGGTCGTACATGTCGAGGTGACATGCGGCCAACACCAACCCGAACACCGCAAACAGTGCTAATCGCGCCATCCCCCGCTGGAGTGAAGTTTTGGTCAATTGCATGGATTCCTCACTCACTGATCTCATTGACGGCAGTGGCACCAACGCTCTTGAGGAGTGTTGTTGCTTTTGCAGCGTCATACTGCGGATCTTTGGCTTCGATACACAAAAAGAAGCCATTCAGCGTAGCGCGTTCAAATCCAGGCGTGTTGAAGACGGGGTGATACAAGAGTGGCAAGCCACAGATTGCAATCAACCCAAAAACGGCGCTATACGCTGCACCCAGCACCATTCCTTCGAAGGTAATCGGAATAAATGCCGGCCAGCTAAAGAATGGGCGACCTCCGATGTTCATCGGGTAATCAACCACATTCACCCAGGTCATAAACCCGAACAACCCACTCGCACCCAACAGCCCGAACAAGAACACCCCCCACGGTAGCCGCGTCGGCCGGTGTCCGAGTGCTTCTGCGAGCCCATGGACAGGGATGTGCGTGTAGGCTTCGACGACGGTGTACCCGGCGTCACGTACCTTGTATGCAGCAGCAATGATGCTATCTGAGTCGCTGAACTCCGCCATGATGCCATAGGTGGCTGGTGCGGCGGATGCGGCTTCTGCTGCGTTTGACTTGCGTTTGAACATGCAAACCTCTCATTAACCGTGGTGTGTGGCAATTGCCTGCACACGCCCCTTATGCACCAGCGTGCCCATGACCTTCTTTTTTGTCGTGCGCTTTGTGCTCCGTCTTGTGGACGAGGTCGCGTACTTCGAAGATGGCGACCATCGGCAAGAGCCGCACGAACAAGAAGAAGAGCACAAAGAACAACCCGAACGACCCGATGTAGGTGGCCCAGTCGTAGAACGTGGGGGTGTAGACGCCCCATGACGTGGGAATGAAGTCACGTTTGAGGCTGAGCACGATGATGACCCACCGCTCGAACCACATCCCAATGTTGATACAAATTGAAATGAAGAAGAGCACAGGGAGGTTGGTGCGGAACTTTTTGGACCACAACAACTGCGGAACGAGCACGTTGAAGAGGATCAAGGCCCAGTACGACCATGCCCATGGCCCGGTGGTGCGACTCACAATCAGGTAGTATTCGTAGATGTTCCCCGAATACCACGAGTAAAAAATCTCACCGAAGTAACCGTAGGTCACAATGAGGCCTGAGGCAAGCATGACTTTGCTCATGACATCAAAGTGCCGCATGGTAATCAGACCGTGTAGCCCGAACCAGCTACGAATGGGAATCATCAACAGGATGACCATGGCGAACCCACAGTAGACTGCACCGGCCACGAAGTAGGGCGGGAAGACGGTGACGTGCCAGCCAGGCAACTGTGAAACGGCAAAGTCGAACGAGATGATGGAGTGCACTGAGAGCACGAGTGGTGTAGACAACCCGGCCAGAATCAACGAGGCCATTTCGTAGCGCTGCCAGTGTTTGGCAGCCCCACGCCAGCCCAGTGACAAAATGCCGTAGAAGATTTTGGCGATGGGATGCTGTGCTCGGTCTCGCAATGTGGCGAGGTCGGGGATGAGCCCCACAAACCAGAAGAGGACCGATACGGTGGCATACGTTGAGATGGCGAAGACGTCCCACTCGAGTGGGCTACGGAACTGTGGCCACATGCCGAGTGTGCTCGGGTAGGGCAAGAACCAGTAGTCGAGCCATGGTCGCCCCGTGTGCACCAACGGGTAGATGCCGGCACAGGCCACCGCAAAGATGGTCATGGCTTCGGCGGCACGGTTGATTGACGTACGCCAGTCTTGGCGGAAGAGCAACAAGATAGCCGAAATCAATGTCCCAGCGTGACCGATACCAATCCACCACACAAAGTTGATGATGTCGAAGCCCCAGGCCACCGGAATGTTGATACCCCAGATACCAATACCCACGGTGAAGAGCGTTGCCAGCGAGTACAAATAGAGCATGAGGAAAAGACCAGCGGCCACAAAGCCACCAATCCAGCCCCACGGCGTCTTGAGCAACGGGTAGAGCACGATGTCGCCGATTTTGGCGGTTACAGACGTGTACGTTTCCCCTGGCCCGAGTAATTCGTCGTATGTTTCAACGACGGGTGGTTTGAGCGGTTGTGATGATTGCATCTGCTACTCCGTTTTTCCGCTGAGCTCGGGATTGGAGTTCGTGAACTTGATCATGTAGCTCGTGCGTGGTTTGGTGTTGAGCGAATCAAGGACAGTAAACTTGGTCTCGAGTGCTTTCAGTTTGGCAACCTGTGACGAGGTGTCGTTGATGTTGCCAAAGACGATGGCCTGTGAAGGACACGCCTGCTGACAAGCAGTGACGACTTCGCCGTCTTGGATAACACGATCCTCGCGTGTGGCATCGATACGTGCTTCGTTGATGCGTTGTAGACAGTAGTTGCACTTTTCCATCACACCACGTACACGCACCGTGACATCCGGGTTGCGCTGCAGTTTGAGCGAGGGGGTCTCTTCGTCTGCATACTGGAAAAAGTTGAAGCGACGCACTTTGTATGGACAGTTGTTTGAGCAGTACTTGGTACCCACACAGCGGTTGTACACCATGTTGTTGATACCTTCAGAATCGTGCACCGTAGCTGCCACTGGACAGACGATTTCACATGGCGCATGTTCACACTGCATACATGCAATCGGCTGCTGGTAGATGGTGGGATTGCTACTGTCACCACTAAAGTAGGTGTCAATGCGGATCCACTGCATCTCGCGCCCACGCCAGATTTCTTCTTTCCCGACGACGGGAATGTTGTTTTCTGCTTGGCAGGCAACCACACACGCATTACAACCGTTACATGCGTTCAAATCAATCGTCATCCCCCACTGATACCCCTTCGAGTAGTCGTATGCGGGGAAGAGTGAGTAGATTTCATGCTTCTTGTGCTTGACACCGGCCTTCTTCTCTTCGAGGTATTCTGCTAATGTTTTCGCATGCAGAATGTCGAAGTCGCGGCCTTCCAAGTTGTAGTGCGATTGGGTCGTGGCGAGCTTGTAGGTTTTGTCGGTTTTGCTTACGGTTACACCGTTGGCTACCCACATGGCATCACTGCTACGCAGTGCGTAGCTGTTGAACCCGACACCGTTGCCGACCTTACCGGCTTGGGTGCGCCCAAACCCGAGATGCACGACGACCGTGTCGTTGGCTTGTCCGGGCACCACGTTGATGGGCGCCTCCACACTGCGACCGTTGATCGTCAATGTGACCACGTCCTCGGTCTTGACACCCAACTTGCTGGCCGTCTCAGGGCTGACCTGGGCGCTGTTGTCCCATACCAGTTTGCTGAATGGCTTGGGGACTTCTTGGAGCCAGCCATTGTTGGCGGCAGAACCGTCGCGCAACGATGGGTCGGCACGGAAGATGAGCTCTAGACCGTCACTGCTGGCACCGGCGGCTGCACCGACTGTCCCGAGTGTGACTGGCGTGCTGCCAATTGCACTTGCGCCTGCCACGATGCCATCGTGCAGAGCGGTTTGCCACGCTTTGTCGAAGGTAAAACCGTCGAGACCGAGTTGCGCCTGCCAATGGCCTTTGACAGCATCATGGGCTGACACACGCTTGCCAGTGAGTGCATTCAGCACTTCGCTGAGGTGCTTGCCATCGTAGAGTGGCGCAATGAGCGGCTGTTGCAATGACACCACACCGTTGTAGGCACGGGTATCACCCCAGCTTTCGAGATAGTGGGTGGCATGGATGTGCCACGTGGACGCAGCTGCTGTTTCATCGTTGTAGAGCCCAAGATGTACCACAGTGGCGACTTTCTTGAGTGCTTCTGCCATGTTGAGATCTGCAGGAGCCGAATAGACCACGTTGACATCTGCAATGACGAGCATGCTTACTGCACCCGCATTAATTTCATCAACGAGTGCCTTGAGTGAGGCGGCACCGGTGTCTGCGTCAATGATGGGAGCAGTGTAGTTGACCGTGCTTCCCACATTGGCGAGCGCCGCATTGATGGCGTGTACTAGCGCATGGACGGCGGCTGGTTGGGTTTCGCCAGCAATGACCACCGACTTGCCTGTAGCAGCTTGCAGATCTGCGACCGCCGTGGCGACCCATTTCTGAGTTGCTTCGGGGAGTGTGGGTGCGGCCACACTGACGCCTACTGCCGCAGCAATGGCTTGTGTTACAGCCGCAATGTCTCCTGATTTCACAGCCAGACGATGGTCAGCCAGTGCCCCCGTGTTGCTGGGGGTGGGCTCGGCCACGTAGATGCGGCTCATCACTGGCTCGTCACTGGTGATGCGGCGCTTGCTGGCTACATCCTGTGCATAACGAATCGATGTGGCTGAGCCGTGGGTAAAGTCGCTGTCGAGTGCCACAACCACATCCGCCTTGTCGAAGGCATAGATGGTGTTGACTGCACTGCCGAATGCGGCTTGAGCACCAGCACGCGTGTTGTCGCCACTCAAGGCGTCGTACTGGTACCACTTGGCACCTGCACCAACGACCTCTTGTATTGCGGCAACCAATGACGGTGATGCAGTGGGCTCGGTCAGGATGCGTAGCCCACTCCCGGCTTGCGCATAGGCGCTCCCCAGTGCGGTGAATGCATCTTCCCAGCTGGCAGGTTGACCCGCCTTGAGAATTTGTTGTGAGCGATCGGGATCGTACATGGTCAGTACGGATGCTTGTATCCACGCATCACTGCTGCCACGACTAGCGGGGTGGAAGGCGTTGCCTTCGACTTTGGTTGGACGTCCTTCATGACTTTCGGCCAACAACCCGATGCCGTACCCCTGTACGGTCATGCTCGTCGCAAAGTAGAGTGACCGACCGGGGATGACTTGCTCCGGCTGGCGCACATACGGGACGATCTTTTCTTGTGGTTGTTTGAGGGCAAACTGACAGCCAACAAGGCTGGAGAGTGCCATTGATGCCCCCATTAGCTTGAGGAACGAACGGCGACTAACTGGGTCGCGCAATTCGGCGGCCTCACGGGGGAACTCGCGCTCGAGCCGGGCACGGAACTCTGCTGATTGTGACAGCTCTTCGAGGCTACGCCAGTAGCTCTGTCCGCTGCTCCCTTGGATGTCGAGTGATTCTTTGCTCATGTCTGCTGTGTCTCGCTCTATCGGTGACAAATCGAACAGTTGGTGAGCTGATACGATGAACGGATCCCGTACTGCTCTTTCAGCTTCAACCCTTGGGCGATTTGATCCGCAGGCGGCTGCCATGCCGTGTTGTAGATTTCAGACTGCGGGCGCAAGAATTGCTCTGGGTTGCGATGACAATTCAAACACCAATTCATGTAGAGGGCTTCGGTCTTGTACACCACTGCCATGGTGGCAATGTTGCCGTGACACGTCGAACAGCCCACGCCTTTGTCAACGTGGATGCTGTGGTTGAAATACACGAACTTGGGCAAGTCGTGCACCTTGTTCCACTGGACGGGCATGTTCTCTGCATAACTGGTGCGGATAAATTCCAACTTCGGACTCTGTGGTAACACCTGTGAATGACATCCCATACACGTTTCTGTGGGAGGAATGTTGGCCGACGATGAGACTTCAACTGCGGTGTGGCAGTAGCGACAGTCCATCTTGAGGCCGCCGATGTGCAGTTGATGACTAAAGCCACCACCTGGCTGCACGACTGCATGTGCCGGTCCGACGTCGCGTATCCAGTCGGACCGCGTGTAGTACCACCAAGCCGCGCTGAGCAAGGCGAGTACCAACGGGATACCAACAAAGATACTCAACCTGGCGATTGTGTTCGCTCGCCGAGTAAATACCTGAGCCATCTGGTCCCTTTCTACACTCCGATGGTGCTCCGCCACAATCAGTCACTACAACATGATTGATTGTGTGAGCGCACCTACCTGTACTACTCCATACGCATCCGGCGTATGAATTAGATGTATCACGGCCACATGAAACCCGTGTCAGACAAGGGTAGTGCCAAGGATACACCTGATGCTACATACGTCTTCGTTTATTTTATCACAATTTAAAATTAGCTGAGACGACAAAACCAACATAAATTGGTTTCGTCGTCTCGATTTCCCTGCCTAAAACGTCGTCGTCAGGTGCTGTGTTTGACCTGTTTCTGCAGCACGCAAGCCAGCCTCGATGATTTCGATGACATGACGCGCATGCTCGGCTGAACCCACCGCTGGTGCTCCACCCCGCACCCAATCCACGAGTTGCATGATGTCTTCGTAGACGTGATGCTCATCAATGTCGCGGTGTGCACCATTTACATGTGGCAGTATCCACTGATTCCCCGCCCAGCGCCCGTGGGGATGGGTGTCGGCAACGGCACTCCCCGGATAGTCAAAGAGTTGCCCGTTGAGTTTCAATCCAACAATGTTGCCTTTGGTGCCAAAATAGCTTCCACTGAACCCTTCGCTCACGCTTCCCGCTGGTGTGCCGTAGGCCATGGCGAAGACGTTATTGCCAAAATCAATCAGGATTAACGTGTTGTCATCGGCGTCGCACGGCACCATCTGCCCGCGAAACTCGCGGAACGGCAAGCGCACCCCGGACATTGCAGTGACTCGTTTGGCTGCCCCCAAAATACCAGTCAGTCCATGCAGGGCGTAGACGGTCATGTCGTAGAGCGGACCACCACCCGGCTTGCGATAGTACCACGACGGGTCAATGTTGGTCAGCGGATCGTTGCCGGTGCGATAGACTTCGTTTTCGTGATAGCGCCCAAATGATGCCCCACACACCGCCCAGCACAAATCACCGATGACGCCGTCACTCAGCATCTGTTTGATGGCCTGGTTGTGTGGACGATTCATCTCTCCCGGGGAAGCAACGAGTTTCACCCCTTTTTTGGCGGCGAGTTCAATTAATTCGGTGGCTTCGGCACTCGTGGTAGTCATCGTCTTGTTGAAGTGCACATGTTTGCCTGCTAGGATGGCCGCTTTGCCTTGGGCGTAGTGCATCCCGATGGGCGTAGCCAGTGAAATCACATCTACGTCGGCCTGTGCCAAAAATGTCTCGTAGTCGGTAAATGCCTGTGGAATGGAGAACTTTTCTGCAGCGGCGTCGGCACGACCTAGTGCCGGATCACAGACTGCTTGCAGGGTAACAGGTGTCGCAATGCTCAGATGTGGCATGATGCCACGTTGTGCCACACTGCCCGCCCCGACGACGCCAACTTTGGTGGTTGCCATACATTACTCCTTTGCATACGATGGAGCCGTTGCTCCCCGTCTATTGCATCCCAATAATCAGTGTGTAAACGTGGTTGTAAGGTGTTGCGTGTGCCCCGTCGTCGCTGCCCGATAGCCGGCTTCGATGATTTCGATGACATGGCGGGCATGTTCGGCCTGTGCCACTGCCGGTACGCCTTCGCGTATCCACATGATGAGTTGCATGATATCAGTGAAAACGTGCTGTTCGGGAATAGCCCGGTGCGCCTCACTGATGTGCGGCAAAATCCACTGATTACCACCCCAGCGCCCATCGGGATGGGTATCTGCGACGACACTCCCTGGGTACGAGAATGGCTGATTGTTAAGCTCGAGCCCGACGATTTGTCCTTTGGTGCCAAAAAAACTACAGCTGTCATCTTCGCTGATAGCGCCAGCAGGTGTGCCGTAGGCCATTGCAAAGACGTTGTTGCCGAAATCAATCAGCATCAAGGTATTATCATCGGCATCACATGGCAGCATTTGGCCACGAAACTCGCGGAACGGTAGCCGTACCCCCGACATGGCAGTGACCCGTTTGGCTGGCCCCAAAATACCAGTCAGCCCATGTAGTGCGTAGACGGTCATGTCGTAGAGTGGACCACCCCCCGGTTTGCGGTAATACCACGAAGGGTCCACATTCGTGAGTGGGTCGTTCCCTGTACGATAAACCTCCGTTTCGTGGTAGCGCCCAAATGATGCCCCACACACCGCCCAGCACAAGTCACCGATCACACCGTCATTCAGCATCTGTTTGATGGCCTGGTTGTGTGGGCGATTCATCTCCCCCGGTGAGGCTACAATTTTCACCCCTTTTTGAGCGGCGAGTTCAATTAATTCGGTGGCTTCGGCACTCGTGGTGGTCATCGTTTTGTTGAAGTGCACGTGCTTGCCCGCCAATATGGCCGCTTTGCCTTGGGCGTAGTGCATTCCTATCGGGGTTGCGAGTGATATGACATCGACATCGGCCTGTGCCAAAAAAGTTTCGTAGTCGGTAAACGTTTGTGCAATGGCGTATTGTTCGGCAGCTGCAACCGCACGCCCAGGGGCGGGGTCGCAGATGGCATGAAGTGTGGCATGTTCGCGTACATCGGCCACATTTAGATGCGGCAAAATACCCCGTTGTGCGACACTTCCAGCACCCACAATGCCTACTTTGGTCGTTGCCATGTGTCCTCCTCCACTGCAATGTGCGTCTCACAGATACTACACCGTATTGTGTTGATTGATAGACATAACGAATATTAAGATAGTGCAAGAACACCGTGATTATACACGAGTGATGTGTGCAGTGGTTTTCAGATATAATGGAATGAGAAGTGAATGCTCGTCGGAATAGCAGTGATGACGCGTACGCGACCAACAAATCGCACAACTCCTACCACCAATGAAACCCACCAACCGGTTGCACGGAGTACCATCCTGCTCTGGTTTGTGCTGGTCGGTTTTGCCTGGTTGGGTGGCATCATTTCCCTTGCCAACGGCGTTTGGTCGCGTGTGGATCAGCCCACACAAATCCTCGTTGCAGGGACATCGTTCATCATCGGCTTGCTCACGTTTGTACCACTCGAGTACTACTTTCGCATCAGCGGTTTTGCGGTGCGTGGTATTGTTGGTTTGCTCTTGCTCGTGCAAATCGTGTTGTACGTGCCTGCGCCCACTGCATCGTTGTTGTGGCTACCCGATGTGCCCGTCTACATTCTCGTATGTTTGACCATCTACTGGTTTGTGTCGAGTCTCAGTTTGCCATTAACCTTTGTGGTTGGCAAGGTGGCATTTGCTCGGCGTGCCCAACGCTATGACGTGCGGCGTGCCTGGCGTCAGGCGCGTGAGCTCGCTGTACTCTGTGTCGGATTATTCGGGTTATTCGGATTACGTGCGCTCATTCCGCTGTTGGTGGTGCCGTGGATTCTCATGGTCATCATCACCGAAGTAATTTTTCTTTCGTTTATTGAACCACCGATGACACGCTAAATCGGCTATGGAGGTTGAAATGTTTCGCATCGCAATTATCGGTATGGGCTTAATTGGAACATCGCTTGGACAGGCGATTCGCGCCGCAGACAATAAAACAGCACCCATGGGGGCCGTGGAAGTCGTCGGATACGACACGAATACTGCGCATCTCAAGGAAGCTCGGGCACGTTTGGCCATTGACAAGATGGTTTCGTCCATTGCGGATGCGGTTAAAGATGCCCACCTAGTCGTAGTCGCTGTGCCTGCACAACTCATCCCGCACGTCTTTACGCAGATGGCACCGCACCTGCAAACAGGAGTGGTTGTTACTGATGTGACCAGCACCAAGGAAGTCATTGCCAAGTGGGCAGCCGAGTTGTTGCCTGCGAGTACGTTTTTTGTGGGTGGGCACCCCATGGCTGGGCGTGAGACGAGTGGCCCGTCATCGGCGAAGGTGGATTTGTTCAAAGGAGCCATGTACTGTCTATGTCCCACCGCCAATACCCCCGGCGAAGCGATTGCAGTCTGCGAAGCACTCGTCGAACGGGTAGGTGCCAAAGCCTACTTCATGGATGTCGTCGAGCATGATGCCTATGTTGCGGGGATTTCCCATTTGCCCTTTGTGACTGCGGCCATGCTGGTGGAAATTACGTCGTCGGTATCGTCATGGCGTGAAATGAGTGCACTGGCTGCGGGTGGATTTCGTGATTCAACACGGTTGGCGTCCGGTGATGTCACCATGCATCGTGATATTGTGATGACCAATCGTTCGGCGTTGGTGCGTTGGCTCGATGCGGCCATCGAACGGCTAATTGAGATTCGTGATGCAGTGCAACAGGGTGACGAAGCCACGGTAACCACGTTTTTTCAGCGTGCAAAAACGGTGCGTGACGAGTGGATACAGCAAAAGCCGGGGATGCGTCCCGGTGAAGCCGATTTCGAAGATACGGGTGTCCAACACGTCCAACGGCCCTCGTTGTTTGGGCAACGCATAGGAGACCGCAAATGACCAATGAATTGCCTATCCGCGTACTTGTCGCCAAACCAGGTCTTGATGGACACGATCGTGGTGCCAAAGTCATCGCCCGTGCCCTGCGTGATGCGGGTATGGATGTCATCTACACGGGAATAGGACAGACGCCTCACATGATCGTGGAAGCAGCGCTTCAGGAAGATGTTGACGTGGTCGGTCTTTCCATCCTGTCAGGTGCACACATGACGTTGTTGCCCAAAGTGGCCAGCTCGCTCAAAGATGCGGGTCTCGGGCATTGTGTGATTGTGGCGGGTGGCATTATTCCTGCCGAAGATAGTCACATTCTCAAGACCGAACACGGCATTGATGCCATCTATGGGCCTGGCACGAATACCGATGAGATTGTGGCATTCATTCGACAGACAGTTGCGCATCGTCGCGGTTCGGTATGACACACGAAAGCGAGCAACTTGCGCAGTTGATTCGTGCCGGTGACCGGCGTGCCTTGGCGCACGCACTGACGCACATCGAACGCGGTGGCGCGTTTGCTCGCGCCCTACGACGCGCACTCGGTGTGGTGCCAGGTGGCGTGTTGATCGGCATCACTGGTGCACCTGGTGCGGGAAAGTCGAGTTTGGTGACTGCGATAGCCCAAACGTTGCGGGCGCGCAACATCATGGTGGGGATTATCGCAGTCGATCCATCATCGCCCCTTACCGGTGGTTCATTGCTCGGTGATCGTATTCGCATGTACGACCTTGCAGGCGATGCAGGTGTCTTTATTCGGAGTATGGCAAACCGTGGTCAGTACGGGGGGTTAGCAGCGACTACTGCGGATGCCGCGCTACTGATGCGTGCTGCCGGTTTTCCCGTGGTGCTCCTTGAAACCGTTGGTGCCGGGCAATCCGATGTGGCGGTCGCCGAAGTGGCTGATACTGTGCTCTTGGTTGAAGCCCCCGGGATGGGTGACGAGGTGCAATCTATTAAAGCCGGACTGCTTGAAGTGGCTGATATGATTGTAGTAAGCAAGAGTGATCGTGCGGATGCACCGGCCACACTCCAGCAACTGCGTGCGTTGGTGCGCATGCACCACGAAGACGAGTCACAATGGCAGATACCCGTGTTGCCCGTATCAGTACGCAACAATCAGGGCATTGATGCGTGTGTGGATGCGATGCTGGCCCACGGCTCATGGCTCGCAGCCCATCCACAGACTGCCCGGCGCAAATACCAGCAGCAGTTGGCGTTACAACGTGCAGTGGGGCGATTGGTTGTCGAACGCATGCAGACACAACCCGTATGGCAGCATGCAGTTACCGCATTGCAATCGCATGCCAGTCTCGATGAGTGGGCAGAACGCATCGTGCAAGAATTCGTGCAATCACAACGCTAAGCGAGGAGATTCCCATGGTTGACAACGACGTCATTGTGGTTGGCGCTGGCATGGCTGGCCTTGGTGCCGCACGGATGCTTTGTGATGCTGGTCATGACGTGCTCGTCTGCGAAGCTCGTGCAGGGATTGGTGGTCGTGTGCAGTCGTTGCCACGTCCGCAAGGTCACGTCATAGAGCTCGGTGCAGAGTTCATTCACGGCGATAGTGTGTCTACTTGGCAGTTTGTCGAGCAACTCAAACTACAGACCAGTGTTGATGCGCGCTGGGATGGTCGTGTGGTATGGGATGGCCGGCAGACGCAGCGCATGACGCAACTCGCCGCACATGACCCTCAACTTCACACACTCCAAACCATTGAAGATGCACTTCTTGCATATACAGGTCCAGACATTAGTTTTGCGCAGTGGCTTGATGTGCAGGGGTATCAAGGGGTGGCTCGTCACCTCGCCGACATTCGCTTATCGCATAGTGCGGCCACGATGCCAGAGCGTCAGAGTGTACGTGCGATGCAGAGTGATTTATTGGCCAGTGAACATCTAGGTGGGAACGATCACCACATCGAAGCCGGCTATAGCCAAATCGTCTATCATCTTGCTGATGGCGTACCAATTTGGTGTGACACGCCGGTGGTGGCTCTCACTGATGCGGGTTCTCACTGTCGTGTCCGTTTTGCTGATGGCAGGGAGCGCAGTGCCCGCCATGTGGTGGTCACTGTGCCACTCACCATCCTCAAAGCAGGACTGATTTCCTTTACACCACCACTCAGTGACACGAAAATGGCGGCGATTGATGCACTCGACATGCATGCGGCGCTCAAAGTCGTATTGCAATTTGCACACCCATTTTGGCCCGCAGATATGAGTTTTTTGACGCTTAGCGACCCAGCACCAGTCTGGTGGACGCCACGTGCTGGCTCGCCCTACTTGATGGGGTTGTTTACCGGCCAACGAGCGCTCAACATGCGACGTATGCCGGATATCGTGGCGACCTGTGTGGCACATATCACCCAGGCGTTTGGGCTTGCCACTCCCCCGCCTTTGGTGTGGTCTCATGTCGAAGACTGGCTCGCAGATCCGTGGATACGTGGCGGCTACAGCTCGGTACCCGTAGGGGCGCACGGTCACCGTGATGCACTCGCTGCATGCCACGGACGAATCCATTTTGCCGGCGAAGCAACTGCCATTGATGGTCAGTCGGCGAGTGTGCATGGTGCTCTGAGCAGTGGCTGGCGTGCCGCAGATATTGTCATGGAGGCGTTGACACATGACCCGCACTGATGCTGTGCACTTCGATGAATCACAACTCGAAATTCATGATCCGGTCTGGATTCCCATGCCCGATGGGGCACGGCTTGCTGCGCGTATCGTGATGCCACGTCAGCGTACTACGCACATTCCTGCGGTGCTCGAATACCTGCCGTACCGCCGGGCTGATGGCACGTTGCGGCGTGACATGGTGCGTCATCCGTATTTAGCCGCACATGGATTTGCGGCGGTACGCGTGGACATGCGTGGTAGCGGTGATTCAGATGGGATTTTGTACGGTGAATATTTGCGCCAAGAGCAGGATGATGCTGTGGCGGTGATTGCCTGGCTTGCCGCCCAACCGTGGTGCAACGGCAATGTCGGCATGTTTGGGATTTCGTGGGGTGGTTTTAATGCGTTGCAGGTGGCCGCACGGCGACCTCCAGCGCTCAAAGCGATTATCACTGTCTGTTCGACCGACGACCGCTATGCGGACGATGTGCACTACATGGGTGGGTGCATGCTGGCCGTGGACATGTTGGCATGGGCATCGGTGATGCTCGCATACAATAGTCGCCCACCTGATCCCCACGTATTGGGAACGCAGTGGCGTGAAGCCTGGTTGACCCGCATCGAAGAATCACCGGCCTACATCAACGAATGGTTATCACATCAGCGTCGCGATGCATTTTGGCAGCATGGTTCCGTGTGCGAAGATTTCCGTCACATCCAGTGTCCCGTGTATGCGGTAGGGGGCTGGGCTGACGGCTATACCAACGCCGTGTTCCGCTTGCTCGAAGGGCTCGACGTGCCGCGCAAAGGATTGGTGGGTCCATGGGCCCACAAATATCCCGAGGCTGGCAAACCTGGTCCCGCAATCGGGTTCCAAGCGGAAGCCGTCAAGTGGTGGCGACATTGGTTGGCTGGTGAGCAGACTGATGTGATGGATGGCCCCATGCTGACGAGTTACATCCAAGAGTGGATGCCTCCCGCCACGTGGTATGCGCAGCGCACAGGGACGTGGGTTGGCGACCCAGTCTGGCCCACACCACACACGCACCCGTGGCAACATGCCCTTGGTGTGCACCCACAGGTGGTGACCATTGGTAGTGATTTGCGCAGTGGCAGTGACGCGGGGATGTGGTGTTCATACGCTTTACCTGGCGATTATGCTGCCGACCAACGTGGCGAGGATGGGCGGGCGTGGTATGTTGATCTCCCCGTTACTCCTACGCCGCAGTCCATTCTCGGCTTCCCAGAGGTCACATTGCGCCTTGCGAGTGACCAACCGACTGCGCTGGTCGCAGTGCGGTTGTGCGATGTGTCCCCCGACGGATCGTCGTTGCTAGTGGCACGTGGTCTGCTCAATCTGACCCATCGCCACGGGCACGACGACGTGCAACCACTCGTGCCAGGCCGTTTCGAAACTGTCACTTTCCGGCTGAATGCAGCTGGGCATCGTTTGGCCGTCGGGCATCGCTGGCGCATTGCAGTGAGTCCCGTGTACTGGCCGCATGCATGGCCATCACCGCGTTTGGTCACGTTGCAACTCGATACCCAGGCATCAGCGATTACCTTGCCCATACGCCACGAACCAACACCGGCGTGTGCACCGCGCACGTTTGAGGCTGTAGCGTTAGCACCAGAAGTCGGTATCACCGACGTGCGTGCTGAATCACGGCGTCGCTACGAAGTCGTTGATCAGACCACGGGTATATGTGCAATTCACGACGAAAATGATCATGGAGCATTTCAACGTGAAGACGGGCTCTGCTACGACCACGTCTCTGCAGACCGATATTTCATTCATGTCGGTGATCCACTCAGTGCACGCACCGAATGCGAACATCGAATCCGGATTAGTCGAGGAGATTGGCAGACCAGCATCGAAACGTGGAGTGAGATTCGTTGTGATGCCACGCATTTTATCGTTTCCAACCGGATACGCGCCTACGAGGCAGATACACTGGTGCTCGAGAAAGTATTTCATGAACGAATCGTTCGTGATGGTATATGAGGTATGAGGGGAATATGGCTACACCAATTGTGATTACCGCTGTGCGTGTCCACGATGTGCGCTTTCCGACATCGTTGCATCTCGATGGTTCAGATGCCATGAATCGTGATCCCGATTATTCGGCAGCATATGTCATCCTAGAGACCAACAGTGATGCGTATAAAGGCTATGGACTCACCTTCACAATTGGACGTGGCAATGAATGGTGTGTGGCTGCTGCACAGACCTTGGCACAGCGCTTGATAGGGCGTGATATGGCCACAATAACGGCAGATCTCGGTGCATTCTGGTACGAAATGGTCGGAGATAGCCAACTGCGCTGGGTTGGTCCCGAAAAAGGTGTCGTCCATTTGGCGGTGGCAGCAGTGGTGAATGCAGTCTGGGATTTGTATGCGCGCATCGAAGGCAAACCACTGTGGCGGCTGTTGGCGGAGATGACACCAACCGAACTGGTTAAATGTATACCATTTCGCTATATTACCGATGCGTTGACTCCCGCAGACGCACGCGCAATCCTCGAAGCATCACTCCCTCACCGCACACAACGCATTGCCGAGATGCAGGCGCGGGGATATCCGGCATACACCACATCTGCAGGCTGGATCGGGTACAGCGACGACAAAGTACGCCAGCTCTGCCAAGAGGCCATCGCTGCGGGGTTCACCCATATCAAGATGAAGGTGGGCATTGATATTGC
The DNA here is from genome assembly GCA_041165505.1 of Chloroflexota bacterium. Taxonomy (GTDB): domain Bacteria; phylum Chloroflexota; class Chloroflexia; order Chloroflexales; family Roseiflexaceae; genus UBA965. Next base: position 19,954 of record JBEANH010000014.1, read on the forward strand.
TTCCGATGTGCGCCGTGCCAAATTAATCCGTGAGGTCATCGGTCCCGATCGTTATTTGATGGTGGATGCCAATCAAGTGTGGGATGTGCCACAAGCCATCGAATGGATGCGGCACTTGGCACCGTACCAGCCACTGTGGATCGAAGAGCCGACGAGTCCAGATGATGCGCTTGGTCATGCGGCAATTGCACGGGGAGTGGCCCCAATTGGCGTGGCAACGGGTGAACATGTGCAGAATCGCATCATATTCAAGCAACTCCTGCAGGCCAATGCTATCTCGTTTTGCCAAATTGATGCATGTCGTGTGGGTGGAGTGAACGAGGTCTTGGCAATCATCCTCATGGCTGCCAAATTCGGCGTTCCCGTCTGTCCGCATGCGGGTGGTGTTGGGCTCTGTGAATACGTGCAACACCTCTCCATTTTCGACTATATTGCGGTGACTGGTACGACACAGGGGCGTGTCATCGAATATGTTGACCATCTCCATGAGCATTTCGTCGAGCCATGTGTGATAACACGTGGTCACTACATGCCACCACAATTACCCGGGTACAGTATCGAAATGAAGTCAGAGACAATTGCACAGTATCAGTATCCAGATGGACCAGTATGGCAACAACTCCGCAAATAACCAGCACCACGCTGTGGCGGCTGTGTGCGATTGTTTTTGTGGTCGTATTAAGTGTCGTAGCTGTTATTGCGCCGTTGGTAAGCGTACTAGGGCGTGGGCTCGTCTGGCCAGATGAAGTGACGCGCACGTACCTGGTGACGGTGCTCAGGGGCACGCTGTGGCAGGCTACGCTTTCTACCGGGTTGGTCGTACTTTTGGCGATGCCCATGGCATGGGCCATGGTGCGAGTCCCCGGGGTGACCGCTTCGGCACTCGCAGTGGTCGTTGCCGTCCCGTTTGTGATGCCTGCACCGGTAGTTGCCACCATGTTTGCCGTGTTGTGTGGTCGCGAGAGTTGGTGTGCTGCTGTGCTCGGTTTACATGTTCCACAAGGGCTCTCACTAGTCGTGTTGGTCCATGCCTGGTACAACACGGGTGTACTCGTGCGTGTGTTGGTCGAGGCATGGCATGGCATTCATGGGCGATACGGTGCCGCTGCTGCTGCCTTGGGTGCCAACCCATGGCGGCGTTTTGTGACACTCGAATGGCCCTTGTTGCGCCCGGCATGCGTGGCCGGAGTCACGTTGGTCTTTTTGTACTGTGTGGGTAGCTTCGGTGTCGTGTTGCTCCTCGGTGGTGGACAAGTCCCATCGCTCGAAGTTGAGACATGGCGCCAAACCAGTCAATTGTTGCGCCTCGATGTGGCTGCCGGGTTGGCAGTCATCCAACTCATGCTGAGTGGGGGGCTATTACTCATCGCCGACCGCGTGCAGTCGCCGCAACCGTACGATGCGTCAGCCGGGTATCATCAGATACCACCGCATGGTGCAACGCGCATCGTTGCATACCTGATTCAGGGCTGCGGATTGGTGTGTGTGGTGCTTCCGTTTGTGGTGGTGGTGTGGCGCCTGCAATACGTGACAGATTGGAGTGCACTCTGGCACCTGCTCAACCAGCCCGTACGCGGGAGTGGCTTGTTTATGAGCCCGGTAGCAGCCACATTGCGTTCAGCACTGATTGCACTTGCGGTGGCAATTATCGCTCTCGTAGTGGCATGGATGAGTAGCACGTTGCCGGCAGTGGTACGTATGCTGACCATTGTGCCAGTTGGAATCAGTGCGGTCACACTCGGGCTCGGATATTTGCTGTGGTTTGGTGGGTGGGGAGTATTGACGGCGTGGTGGTTGGTGGTACTCGCACATGTCGTCATCGCATTGCCATTGATGACGCGCCAACTCACACTTGCTCGTCAGCGCTTAGCACTTCACTACGGATGGGCGGCTGCCACACTCGGTGCAACGCCATTGCGTCAGTGGTATAGCGTGGAAGTGCCATTGCTTCGCCGTGCGATTATCGCCGCCGCGTTATTTGGGTTCGCCATATCGCTCGGTGATTTTGCGGCATCGCTGTTGCTCACACGTCCTGATGCAGTCACTGCACCCGTGTATATTGCGCGGCTTCTCGGGCGACCAGGGGTGTTGAATTTCCAGTTAGCACAACTGCTTTCGTTGATGTTGGCATGTTGCTGTCTACTTGTGATGATAGGGGCAGAATTACTCGTTTCTGCGCGGCACCAACGTGCACAATAAAGTTGTAGTGTTTCAACACTTTTGTGACAGAAACGTAATGTATGGGCATCATTTTGCATTGACAATATGACACCCTGTCGGTATCATAACAGTGCTCTTCCTTTCATTGATATAGAGGTATCTATGCCTGATTTCCCGATTGTTGACACGCATTTGCATTTGTGGGATCCGGCACATTTCCGTATCTCGTGGCTCGATGGTAATGATGTGCTGAATAAGCGCTTTTTGGCCGAAGAATTTGCCCAACACAGCCGAGATATAAATGTGGAAGCAGCTGTTTACCTCGAGGTGGCCGTAGAGCCGCAGTATGCTATTTTAGAGGCACAGTACATCAATACATTGGCGCGTCAGTTGCCCAAAATCAAGGGCATCGTAGCCGCAGCGCCAGTGGAATATGGTGAACAAGCGCGTACTTACTATGCGGCACTTGCCGCCTTGGGACCGCGACTCAAAGGGGTGCGGCGCTTATTCCAAGGGGAATCCGATGCCCAATTTGCTATACGCCCGAATGTGATTCGTGGGATTGAAATTTTGGCCGATTTTGGTTTTAGCTTCGATATTTGCATTTTTCATCATCAACTGCCGGCAGCGGTTGAGCTTGTGCGCCGGGTGCCACAGGTGCAGTTCATCGTAGACCATGTGGCCAAACCCGACATCAAAGGTGGGGTGCTCTCACCGTGGCGTGAACAGATGAGTGAGATGGCTGCATTGCCCAATGTGGTCTGTAAAATCAGCGGTATGACCACCGAAGCCGATCACGCCGCATGGAAACCAGCCAATCTCCAGCCGTACCTGATGCATGTGCTCGATGTATTTGGCGAAGATCGGGTCATGTTTGGTGGTGACTGGCCGGTCTCGCTTCAATCAACCACGTATGCAGATTGGGTGCACACCGTTGATTCCTTGACCAGCCATCTTTCCGACAAAGCCAAAAAGAAGCTGTGGAACAGCAATGCTCGCCGTATCTATCGTTTAGGGGTCTAAAACGCGTATTATACTGATCCCCCCCCGCGAGCCAGAGTGCCAGCGGGGGGGATGCTGTTTATTTGCGATAAGCGGCTAATGTGGGGCGCATGTAGGACAACGGTGCAAGTTCTGTCGGCGTCTGCATCGTCATGGCAGCATGAGCCAGATATTTGCCGAGTACGAAGAGAAACGGCATGCCTGAGCCACAAAATCCACCAGCAGACCACACGCCCGGCATGTCTGGTACGGCATCACAGACGGGCACGTAGTCGGGTGTAAACGCCATCATCCCTGCCCACCGTCGCGTGACTGGTGTACCTGCAAGCTTGGGGAAGAGGCGTGGCAATACTTGGTCTAGGGCGTGTTGCACATCGTCGGTGATGCCAATGTCGTACATGTCAACGTCGCGATTGACGGCCACCGCACGACATCCCCCCAGCACAATCGAACCATCGAGCGTCTGTTGCCAGTATTCACCCGTGGGGGTGATGTCGGTGCCCATCCCGTGTGCAAAGACGGGAGCAATAGGTGCAGTATTCATGATTTGCCCGCGTACCGGCGTAATAATGCCGTTGAAGGCTGGGGCAATCTGGCGGCTCCAGGCATTGAGTCCGAGCACCACTGCCCGTGTACGGATTTCGCCTTTGTCGGTGACTACCACGCGATCGCCGTCGCGTTGGTCAATGCGTACAACGGTGGCGATACTTAGTTTGGCACCATGGCGTATGGCGGCTTCTACCACCCCACGCACGAGGCGCGCTGAGTGCATCAACGCATTTCCGGGCATGTACATCGCACCCACGATTTCATCACCGAGTGGGGTATTGACCATGGCTTGTACTTGGGCACGATCGAGAAGTTCGCCGGCGTAGCCATCTGCATTGAGGGCAGCAACGGCGTGAGCCGCCTCTTTGTGGTCTTGTGCTGAAATAGAAAAATTGAGTGTCCCGGGTTCGCGAAAGTGGCAGTCAATGCCTTCTTCTTGGATGATTTGGCGCGCAATGCGGCCATTTTGTTGGGTGAGCTCCATGATGTGCTGCGCTGCCGCTTTCCCGAGACGGGCAGTTGCACCTGCGTATCCTTCGGCAGGCCCCACCCCAATAAACCCCCCGTTTCGCCCTGTTGCGCCGTGCGCAGGATGTTCGCGCTCTATAAGGACGACATCTTGCCCAGCTTTGGCCAAGAAATAGGCGGCTGCTGCTCCAAGACCACCACCACCCACCACTACATGTGCTGCTCGGGCAGGCAGCGGAATGCTGGGCACATTCAGGTCATGAGTTTCTTGCCAGTATGAACGATTCCCAACACGTGAACGATCAATGGTCATGTGTTTCTCCTAATCTGCGAGACGTATAATACACCACGCTGATGTTGTAAAAATTGACAGTGTTCGTATTGAACATTTATCATGTAGAGAAGTGCGTTAGTATAGCGCACTCCGTGCAACCATCGTGGCGTTGCGCCCATCTTATCATGAAATCTACACACTAGGCCGGAGGGACCCCCTGTGATGATGCTTTTCCGTCTGAGTACATGGCGTTTGCTATTGGTGTGCATGAGTCTGTTCGTGTTGGTTGCATGTGGGAGTGAATCGGTACCGTTGACCGGTATGGTCACGGATGCATATACAGGGAAACCGATGGCTTCGGTGGTGGTGCAGCTTGGCAATACCAAGGCCATGACCGATGCGACAGGTAAATATGTCATCGAGCGCTGGCAACGCACCAACGTGTTGACAGCCACAAGCGATACATACGAGACGGTGACACTCAACTTTGCAGAGCGACAATGGCCCGATCAACTGACGGCTACGGATGCTTCAGTAGACATCACACTGCGCCCCAATACACTGAGTGGCGTGATTCGCGATGCCTGGAGCAATCAACCGTTGGCCGGGGTGCTCATCAAAGTCAGTGATGCAATTTCGACGACTACGGGTGCAGATGGACAATATGTACTTCGTGGTGTGCCCGAATCGTTTACCGTGCAGATGAGTGCGCCAGATTACATCGTAAATGAAGAATCACTCACCAAGACAACCCAACGCGATGTGGCATTGGTGAGTGGACTGCTCACCGGTGTTGTGACTGACCAGTATAGTGGGGCACCCCTGGCGGATGTAGTGGTTACCGCTGGTGACGTGACCGCCAAAACAGATGCACAAGGTACCTATGCACTCAAAGATGTGCGTACACGCACCAGTGTGCAGTTTGCACGTGATGGCTATGCAACGCTCGATAAAGATGCAAGCACAACAGCTAAGCTCGACATAATAATGCGTCCCGATGTGCTCAAGGGAACAATCGTGGATGGTGAAACAGGGACGCCCATCCAGCATGCGACGGTGGTGGCCACCGAAGACCTGACCAAAGCCGGTGTTGCAAGTGTTCGCATGGACTCGCCGGATGGTGCGTTTACGCTGAAGGGTTTGCCCGAAGCTGGGTATGTCTTCGTACTTGCACCTGGCTATCGTAAGTTGGTTGTGCCCATCAAACAGGGGGAAATTCCGAGTGAATTCAAGATGGAGCCATTTGCGGCCAAGGCGGTATACATCACGGCGGCAGTGGCTTCGAATCCACGCTTGGTGCAGAAGTTCTTTGACAACATTGAACGCACCGAGTTGAATGCGATTGTGATTGACTTGAAGTCGGACTTGCGCGACGACCTCGGGTTGGTCTACTACGATTCACAGGTGCCACTTGTCAAAGAACTTGGGCTCTCACAACCCTACTACGACATCAATGCGATACTTGCAGAAGCCAAAAAACGCAACATCTACACGATTGCACGTGTGCACATGTTTAGCCATGACAACGTGTTGGCCGAAGCAAAGCCAGAGTGGGCGGCCCAGGATCGTGTCAAAGGTGGCATATTTTACGATTATCCGACCGCAACAATTAAATATGCTTGGTTAGACCCGTTCAACGAGAACGTGTGGGACTACAACATTGCGCTCTCCGTGGAAGCGAGCTTGGCCGGCTTCGACGAAATTAATTTCGACTACATTCGTTTCCCGTCACTTGAATTTGGTGCCGATGATGGGGCTCGTCTCAAACTGTCGAAAGAGAATGTGACGCCAGAGATGCGCTATGAAACCATTAAACAGGTACTCAATCGTGCACAACCGGCGATTAATGTGGCAGGTGCTTATCTCTCCGTTGACGTGTTTGGCTTTACCACAGAGGGGCCAATTGACATCATCGGTCAGAGTATTCCGATTATGGGTGAAACTACCGATTACATCTGTCCCATGGTTTACCCGTCACACTACGGGCCTGGCTACATGGGGTATAGCAATCCGGCTTCCTATCCATACGAAATCATTCTCGGTACGATGCAACTTGGTTTGAAGCAGATGAACCAAGACACACGTGCCCGCTTGCGCCCATGGCTCCAAGATTTTACGCTCATCTGGGTACCTGACGATCAAATTGTGACGTATGGTGATGCTGAATTACGTGCACAAATCAATGCTGTAGCAGATGCCAAGACGGGGGCCGGTTGGCTACTGTATAGTTCAGATAACACGTACACGTATTCTGCGCTTAATCCAGAATAGCTACACATAATGCTATGCACGCGATTTCGAATCATACATATGTAATCGGTACTCGAGGCGTAGGCCTGCTACTTACGGCGCTGTTGTTGTTCGTACAACAGCGCCCCCTTGACTGGTGGAGTTTGTGGGTCGCCTTGTTACTGGGAACATTCGTATTGCTGATGTTCGTGCAGCCTGTCATGCGTGCTGCAGTACGGCAACCGTGGATTCTCGGTGCGGATGTCGCTATTGCGGCCATGGTCATCGTGATTACTGACCCGTGGAATAGCCCATTCTTCGTCTATGCCTGTGCCGTATTGGCATTACCTGCCATTGTGAGTGGGTGGCGTGGAGGACTGTTAGCCGGTTTGCTCTGTTCAGGGTTAGTCTTCATGCTGGTGGCGCTACTCGGCGTCTCCTTCGGTAGCACCTTGGCTCACATCTGGTGGCGGTGGGCGCTCGTGGCTGTAGGTCCCGCTTTGGTGGGGGCAACCATGCCGCATATGCTTCATCGGATGCGTTCATCCGTGGATGCCTTGACTAAACTTCCCCTCTCCGATGAGCCAGTGCTTCGCGAGTTGTCGCAGCGTGCATCAACAGACAGCAGTGCACCTGGACGGTGGTGGGCAGACATGGCGCGTACGCCGGTACAGGATGCCGATGTCGCCGTCAGTACTCGTGTCGAATCGTTGCGTGTGGCCTTGTATACACCAATTGATGACACACTCACGCTCACGGAGTGGGCGCACCAGTATGCGACGCGCTTCGAACAACACGCATTAATTGCGACGCGGGTGGTGTTGCTTGGCCGTCCGACTCCCCATGACGAACTCTTTACGCCACTTATTCGTCGTGTATTAATTGAGGCTTTGTTGAATGTGGCGCAACATGCTCACGCCGATACCGTGGTAATCATGATACGATACGACAAACGGTCGCTCACGCTCCTCGTACACGACGACGGTGCCGGTTTACCCGTGACAGGCATTGCCCGTGCCGGGTTGCATTCGCTACAGGCGCTCATGTACCGTACAAGCGAGTTTGGGTGTAGGCTCGAAGTCTTCAATCATTCTCCCGCAGGAGTGGCGGTACGCTTGATCATCCCGTTGGAATACGTAGCATAGGCACGCACATGCAAGAATTTATACAGAAAATTTTGCTTTGGAGTAGCATTGCCGTGTTGCTATTTGGGATCTCACGGCCACCCGAACAAGAGTCTGTGTGGCTGATGTGCCTGTGGCTAGCAAGTGTCCCCGTGGCAATCTTGGCCCTACAACATATCCCCATGCCGTTACGCGTCAATACGACGCAACGTGCATTGCAATCGTTGATTATCATTATCGCCATCGCGTTTGGCATGTTGTCGTTGCAATTACTTCGTGGTCAGGTTATCTGGTCTAAATATCTCGAACAAAAAACGGCTATTAGTGCAGCTACCGGCGAAACAATGAGCAACATACGCTTGTTGAATGCCAATCTGACCACGGTGCGTGGTGCTATGCGTGACCGCAACGGTACACCGATTGTGACCACCGTTATCGGTGAAAATGGATACACGGCGCGTCAGTACCCGGTGGATAATCCAAGTGCATTTGCACCCGTGGTTGGCATGATTAGCCACCGCTACGGTATGTCTGGGCTCGAAGCCAGTTATGCCGACTATTTGACGGGTGAACGCAACGTGCTCGGGCGGTTTCTGCGCATGTTTTACCCGCTCCCCGCCCAAGGTGACGATATCGAGCTCACCATTGATGCGTCACTCCAACAGGCAGTGGCACGTATTATGGCCGACCATGTTGGCGCCGCAGTGGTCATAGATCCACAGACAGGTGCCGTGTTGGCCATGGTGAGCATGCCCACGTTCAATCCAGTAGATATCACCATGGATGTCACGCAAGAACGGGTCAGCGACCAAGCGCGCATTGATGCCAACTGGCAGCGGTTGCTCGACCCGAGTAGCCAACAGCCGTTGCTGAATCGTGCCACCCAAGGGCAGTACCCACCGGGGTCAACCTTTAAATTGGTCACAGCAGCGGCTGCATTGGAAAATCCCGGTATTGGACGCCCCGATGATATTACCTGTCCGGAAACGCTCGACACCGAACCTGGTGCGCCACCCGTGGTCAATGCGGTGCCCAATTTGGCCAAGTGGACGGGAGATCCGGCGAGTATGCGCACGGTTATTGCCTTCTCGTGTAACACGGCCTTTGCCCAATACGCCATGCGCCTTGGGCAATATCGCTTAAGCACAACCGCTGAAAAACTGGGCTTTGCGGTACCGAAGAGTGTGGATAAAGCGCTCGTCATGAACGATTTACCCACCGCACCCAGTATGATATTTTCTGATGCGGAATTTTTAACACGCTTGCCGGCACTCGCTGATACAGGCTATGGCCAAGGTGAATTGCAAGTCACACCGTTACAGATGGCTGCGGTTACTGCGGCTATTGGCAATAACGGCTTGCTCATGCAACCGTATGTGGTCGAACGAGTTGTTCGTAGAAATGGCATGGAATTGTATCGCCATGAGGTCAAACCGGTTCGGCGTTCCATCTCAGTGCGCAATTCGGCCATTATCCGTGATGCGATGCGTTTGACTGTCACCGAAGGCTTCGGCAAAGCGGCACAATCCATCGAAGGAGTACCGGTGGGGGGTAAATCAGGTACTGCAGAGTATGGTGGGAGTAGTACACACGCATGGTTTGTGGCGTTGGCCCCCATCGAAAACCCGCGCTTTGCAGTGGCAGTAATCCTCGAAGGTGGTGGTGAAGGATCAGGCATTGGTGCCTCAATCGCAGGACAGGTTTTGCGTGCTGCGTATGATACCGTGCAACCATAGAAAGAGACGACAATGACGCAGCGACATGCAAGTGTGCAACGGCGCACTGGTGAAACACAAATCGAACTGAGTATGACCATTGATGGCAGTGGTACGTGTCATGCCAATACGGGAATTGGTTTTCTTGACCACATGCTGACCCTCTTTGCCAAACACGGACTCTTTGATGTGACGGTGGTTGCGCACGGTGATCTCCATGTTGACGACCACCATACTGCCGAAGATGTGGCGATTTGTCTCGGTCAAGCCATTGATTTGGCACTCGCCGATCGGCGTGGGATTGTACGCACGGCCCACAGCTATGTGCCCATGGATGAATCCCTCGGCTTTGTGGCCGTAGACCTCGGGGGGCGGCCATATACCGTCTTTGATGCGGAGTTCGTCACACCGCGTGTGGGTGCACTCGGGACGGATGTGATATTCCATCTCTTTGAAAGTATTGCCATTCATGCGCGCATGAATCTGCATTGTCGTGTGCTGTATGGCAAAAACGACCATCACAAAGTAGAAGCACTCTTCAAAGCATTTGCACGTGCCCTCGATGCGGCTACGCGCATTGATAGCCGTTTGGGGGACGCAGTACCCAGTACCAAAGGGGTCTTGTAGGTCAGGCTAGTGTTCAGTCGCTTGTGCAGTGAATGGCATGATGATGGTGAGCGCCCAGCCAGCCACGCCAGCGAGTACAATGGCACCAAGCCAGATGTGGATGGGCCATAGTATGGCGGTGGTGGCATAAATCACTGCCATGTAACTGGCACTTGTCATGCTGGCAACCACAAAGGCATGGCGGCGTAGCCGAGCAGGGGATGGTGTGTTACGCCACCACCACCAAAGTCCTTCGCTGAGTATCCCAGTACACAACGCACTCCAGCCGAAACGATATTCGTCTCCCATCAAGGCGATACCCAGCGCATTGACGACGAGTACAGCCGTCAATGCGCCGTGTGGCATGTGGCGGGTTGCGAGGATGATGGCGACTGCTGCGGTGAGGGCACTGTTGGCTACTAATCCTGCGATGCCGGTCATGATGCCGGGGCCGCCGCCCCGCAGCGTTTCTGGCCAGACGATGCCATAGGGGTGATTGAATTGCCACATGAAGGTGACGACACCCCAGGCCGCGGCAATGCTGATTATAGAAGGGAGCTGGTGCCAGCCGCGGTGTGTGCCGTTGTCGAGCCGTGCTGCAGCGCCCACCATGAAAAACATGCTACTCGCCAAGACGAGATGTGGTGGGCTGAGTAGCGGCTCGATGCCGGTTTCGAATCCAAAGGTGGTATGCCACCACAGATCGCCGACTCCGGCTAGTGCGAATAGGGGTGCTGCAATAATGGCACTACGCAAAGGTGGGGCAAGGTGGCTTTGCCATGTCAACCCACGTAGCTGTGTCAGTAGCACAATCACACCGAGAGTACCTGCAAGCAGCAAATACCCGGAATAGAAGACGGCATGCCATGGAGTGAAAAACGTGTTGTCCACTTTGCCGTGATTGTGCGCCCAGCCATCGAGGTAGAGTCCTGCGATGAACCATATACTCCCAGGGACAAGCATCCAGGCCATGGCGTGGCGGTGTTGAAGGCGTGTTACCCAGCGTTGTGCGCTGTCAGAGATTGTGGTAGGCGAGATCATGATATGCCTCCTTGGCGGTCGGGCAGTGGCGTGACACGTGTGAGTGAGCTCACGCCGTAGGCAACAGCTATTGCCATGCCTACGGTGCCACCCCATATCGTTGGCCCCCACATTAATATGCCAGCATAGTGCAGGATGATGAAGTAGCCAACACTGAATGTGGTCGCCCATAAGATGGCTATGGTGCGTGGTGTGAACGCACTGATGCGGATATCGGCGATAAGCGCACATAATCCCAATAAGGGGACAAAGCGCCAATCATCGCTCATCGCTGCATGAATGCTGCCGAGGGCCAGACTCGCAAGCAGGAATGCACCGCGAGGGGCGTGGTGGTGGTGCATCCACAGTAATACAATCAACCAGACTGCTACAAAAATGATGAAACCGGTGACTCCGATGCCACGTGTGGTATCACCACCACTGTAGGTTTCAGCGTATACGGCGCTGAGGGGTGATAAAAACTGTGTCAGGGTCAACATCATCGTTGCCGCATAACTTCCGCTTATTGCACCCCAAAGGCTCAACGAGCCAGAGGCGCTTCGTTGGCTACTCGGAATGGCAACGAGGGTCGCAATCAGACATGCTAGCAGGATATGTGGTGGGCTCATCTGTGCAGAGATATCTACCTCGAAGCCAAAGATGTTGTGCCACAAAAAATCTGCCCCACCAGCAACGGCCACGATCGGGAGTAGTGCAAACCCCATGCGATGGGGGCGGTGTGGCGGCACCTGCTGGCGTGTTAACCAACCATACCAGAGCGTACTGCCGAAGAGTCCAGCATACAAGATGGCGTGCCAGGGAGTGAGAAACGTATCGTCTACGGCACCATGGGCGTGAGCCCAACCATCGAGCGCCATACCGAGCATAATCAGGGTTGAACACAGAAATGAAATAATGCGATAGTGTTGCATGGTGGTACTGTTTGTATGTCTGATTCTGTCGCCATCATATCATATTTACCTGCAAACTTCGCATTGCAACTCTTTTGTGACATATGCTACAATTTATCTGTATCCTGTCCACCACATCATATACATTTGTATACCTGTATACCTGTATATGTGTGGTGCATCTGTGGAATTCGCTCATAGTAGCGCTATGAGCGGCGCGGTTGGCAACGAGGCTAATCGTGGTAGCATTCAACGAGGAACGTATGAACAGACTTACCGGGTTCGAGCAGTCAGCGGTGTGGGCGGTGCTAGGCATGTCAATACTTGGCATCGTGTACGCCTTCTACCTGCGTGCGCAAATTCTCTCCCAAGACAAAGGGACTGAGCGCATGCAAGAGGTGTGGGGATTCATCAAATCGGGTGCGAACGCCTATTTGAGTCGTCAATTCCGTACCATCAGTATTTTGATTGCGGTGCTGACGTTTGTGTTGGGTGCAAGTGTATTAATCATCCCCCCCACCCACGAAGCCGTTGAACGCTTTGGCAGTGTTGAGGCCGCCGTGTGGTGGGTTGCCATCGGGCGCGCTGTGGCCTTCTTGATGGGTTCGCTCTTTTCATACACCGTGGGCTATGTGGGCATGAATGTGGCAGTCGAAGGCAACGTGCGTGTGGCTGCAGCGGCCCGCCAAGGGTATAATCCCGCACTTCAAGTTGCCTATCGCTCAGGCACCGTGACTGGCATGTTGACCGTTGGTCTCGGCTTGCTCGGTGGTACATTGATTTTCATCGTGTTCGATATCAGCGCCCCTGATGCCCTACTCGGCTTCGGTTTTGGTGGCTCACTCATCGCCCTATTTATGCGTGTGGGTGGCGGTATCTATACCAAAGCCGCAGATGTGGGTGCCGATTTGGTGGGTAAAGTCGAAGCCGGAATTCCTGAAGACGACCCACGCAATGCAGCGGTTATCGCTGACCTCGTAGGCGATAATGTGGGTGACTGCGCTGGGATGGCTGCCGATGTCTTCGAAAGCTTCGAAGTCACCATCGTGTCTGCGTTGATTCTTGGCCTCGTGCTCGGTGATGCCGTGTTGGGCACCATCGGTGATGGCCAGTACGATATGCGCTTTGTGGTCTTCCCGTTGATTCTTCGTGGTATTGGGGTGATTGCCTCGCTCATCGGAAATACGGTGGTTCGTACCGACGAGCAAAAGCGCGACGCCATGGGGGCCATGAACCGCGGTTTCTATCTGGCCGCTCTCGTTTCTGTCATCGGCTTTGCGGCAGTTACGCAGTTCTACATGATTGATCCGAATACGGGTATCGTTGACTGGAAGCCCTTCTTGGCGACCGTTTCTGGTGTCTTGTTGGCCATTGCGCTCGACAAATTGACCGAGCACTATACATCCACCGCCCATGCGCCCGTGCGCGAAGTCAGCCAAGCCTCTACTACGGGTGCGGCCACCAATATTCTTGCGGGCACCGCACTCGGCATGGAATCAAGCATGTGGGCGGCAGTGGTTGTTGGCATTTCGATTATCTCATCGGTGCTCATCTACGCCGGCGAACCTGCGGCCATCCAGTTCACCGCTATTCTCTACGGTGTTTCGTTGACTGGTATCGGTATGTTGACACTTACCGGCAATACGATCTCCATGGACTCCTTTGGCCCCATTTCGGATAATGCCAACGGGATCGGTGAAATGGCGAACCTCGACAAGAACGCCCGTAACGTCATGGATGACCTCGATGCCGTGGGTAACACGACCAAAGCAGTCACCAAGGGTATCGCCATCGGTTCAGCCGTGATTGCGGCTGTCGCCCTCTTTGGCTCGTTCTTGACGGACGTCGGCAAAGTACAAGTTCAAATCGGCGAACCCGTGCTCACCGGAATCAACGTGGCTGCCCCCATGGTCTTTATCGGGCTGTTGGTCGGTGGTGCAATACCCTTCCTCTTCTCGTCAATCATGATCCGCGCCGTCTCACGTGCGGCTGGTCAGATTGTCGAAGAAGTACGCCGGCAATTCCGCATCCCCGGTGTCATGGAAGGCACCGTGTTGCCTGATTACGCCCGTGCAGTGAGCATCTCAACAGGTGCCGCACAAAACGAGCTGCTCGGTTTGGGGATTTTGGCCGTGGTAGTCCCCATGATCGTTGGTTTCGCCCTCGGAGTTGAAGCGCTTGGTGGCTTCCTTGCAGGGGTGATTCTCTCCGGTCAACTTTTGGCCGTCTACCAGTCAAATGCTGGTGGTGCCTGGGATAACGCGAAAAAATACATCGAAGAGGGGAATCATGGTGGTAAACACTCCGAGCCACACAAAGCGGCTGTGGTCGGTGATACCGTCGGTGACCCACTCAAGGACACTGCGGGGCCAGCACTCAACCCGATGATCAAGGTCATGAACCTCGTCTCGTTGATTATTGCGCCAATCATTGTTACTGCCCGCCCCAATGGCCAACCGCTTAGCATGAATGTCATTATTGTGTTGTTGATTTGTGCGGTTGGATTTGTCTGGTCAATCTGGCGCTCAAAGCAACCAGCCAAGCCCATCGAATAACCGGGTTGTTGCTCGGCAACATGCCCACGACAAACTAATCCCCCCGAACGTGAGTTCGGGGGGATTCTGTGTCAGCTCTTCCACGTGAATCGCGCCTTCCACGCAGGAATCCCTGGTCGGTTTAGAGACAACACGGGGGGCGTTCGATGACTATCGGCCGCCTGATTTGTGTGAAGGATAACAAGCCTCGCAGTACACTGGCTTGTTGTTGCGTGGGACAAACGGTACAATCGCCTCGCCACCACACCCGTCACATGTCGTCGTGAAACGCTCGCGCACAGGTTGGTGTGAACCACCACTGCGGTATCCGCCGTCACCGCGGTTGGCTTGCGCCTTGCGGTTCTTGCGGCAATCAACACAGCGGGTTGGCTCGTTGGTGAAGCCCTTCTGGGCGTAGAATTCCTGTTCGCCTGCAGTAAACACAAATTCTTGGTTACAGTCACGACAGGTCAGTGTCTTGTCAGCGTAGCTCATCGCTAGCTCTCCTCTACCTATGGATAAAACATTCCGGGTTCTGGTATGCGCGGACCAGGGAATTGGCGTGACAACCGTGGCATAGCATCTATACTTGCACGAATATTGGGTACACGTCCAATCTATCGAAAAGTGTAACACAGTTTTTTTAGTATTGCAACTATGTTTATCTTCTCATCTTCGTTAATTGCATCACAATAAGCAATTAGTTATAAAAATTATTTACATCATGTTTAGGCTCTCATTAATTTATCATTTTAATGATGATGCAAAGAACGTGTCTGACAGGTTGTCTAACGTTAATAATAAAAACACAAAAAATCGGTTTCACCGTACTGGATGAAGGTGGTGAATAACCAACAAAATGCCACTTCGGATAAAAATCTGAGCGGGTTGGGCGATAATCACGTTGCTTACGCCACGCGAACGTTCAAAATAGAGGGTCGCATCACGAAGCGGGTAGGCTAGTCCATAGGTCGTAATACCGTCAACCGTTGGCGTTAGTGGCAACAACGACACGGTATCGTCAACATGGCCCTCGAGTGATAATTCATCACGTACGATGCACAGCGTTTGGTCGTCGGCATAGATGCGAACATGGCACGATGCGAGCATCGGTTGGCAAAGCATTGCAATGGTGGCAAACGTATGATCCCAGCGTCCACCGAGTACACCACATAAGTCTATTTGCGTGGCTCCCAGAGAAACCGCTTCAATGAGTGCCAATTCGAGGTCGGTCTCGTCTTTGTCACGTGGAAAGCGCGCCACCTTGACACCAGCCGCCATATATGCGGATAATTGTGCATCGGGTACTGAGTCGAGGTCGCCAATTAGCAGATGGGGCATGATGCCCGCATCCGCTAGTGGTCGTGCACCGCCGTCGGCAGCGATAATATAACCAGCAGTAGCAGCGAGGTCGGGCAACCGTCTATCTGCTGCGCCTGGGGCGTTCGCAACGATTAGAATACGCACTGTACCGTATACTTGATGTATGAAATGGCGAATCGTCTGCTCATATGTTCATTATACGTGATATTGGGTGTTGATTCGATACCGCAATCATAATACGAGGGCAAGATGACAATTCCTGCAGGCCTCTGGGAAGAGCGTTGGCATCCACTCCGTGAGGAGTGGGTGATTGTGGCTGCGCACCGGCAAAATCGGCCATGGGTCGGGCAAACCGTTACCACACCACCACCCCGTGATCCCGTCTACGATCCACAGTGTTATTTGTGTCCAGGAAATGCCCGTGTGAGTGGACACGCCAATCCACCGTATCATGGGGTCTACGTATTTGACAATGACCATCCATGTGTCGGCCCGGCGGCTCCTGCACCCGTCATGCCCGTCTACCCGTACAAGGCACGCCGCGCAGATGGTACGGCACGCGTTATTTGTTTTAGTCCGGCGCATAACGTGACCGTGGCTGAGCTCCCGTTGCCCGATGTCCAAGAAATCGTGCGTGTCTGGCAACAACAGACCTACGACTTGGCTCAACGTCCCGAAGTCAATCACGTGCTCTGTTTCGAGAACAAAGGGCAAGTGGTGGGGGTATCCAATCCTCATCCACACGGTCAAATCTATGCCACGAATTTCGTCTTTAAAACGGTAGAAACAGCGCTGCATGCTGCTTCGCGCTATTGGCACGAACAGCGCCGCGTGCTCATGCACGATATCATCGCCGCGGAGCAGGCAGATGGGCGCCGCATCCTCTACGAAGACGAGCATGTGATTGCGTTTGTCCCCTATTTTGCGCGCTACGCATACGAAGTCTACGTGACTACCAAGCGGACGCATCCACATTTTTTTACCATGGATGATCGTGAAACACAGGCACTTGCACGGGCCATCAAAGAAGTGACGATTCGGTATGATAATTTATGGCAGATGTCATTCCCGTATGTGATGTCCATTCATCAGGCACCCACCGATGGGAGTACGTTGCCCTATTTCCACAGTTACATGAGTTTTCATCCGCCGTTGCGCCGCCCCGACTTGCTCAAATACCTGGCTGGTCCCGAAATCGGTGGTGGCAACTTTTTGAGTGATACGGCACCAGAAGCAACCGCCGCCGCCTTACAAGCAGTTAGTAGCGTGCATTTCCGCGCATAGAAGGGCTAGACTCGCATGCATCAGCAGGTGTTGCTCCACGAAATCATGCGCATCCATGCGGTTATCCGTGATGCCGTTGTGCGCCAATGTGAAGCCATGGCCCTCGAACAGCTTGCCACGGTCTCGGCTTTTGAAGGTGGTGACACCATCTATGCCATTGACCGTGTCTCCGAAGATGTGCTCGTCCGCGAATTTACGCACCTTGCGCGGCACTTCGCATTTCGCCTGGTAGCCGAGGGTCTCGGTGCAGATGGCGTGCGTGATTTTCCCGCCGGTGTGGATGAAGCCGCCCTTCAGTACACCATCATCGTAGACCCCATTGACGGCACACGTGGGCTGATGTACCAAAAACGTCCAGCCTGGATTTTGACCGGTGTTGCGCCCTTTCGGATGCAGGGAAACCGTCTCGATGAAATCACCCTTGCGGTGATGACCGAGATTCCTTTGGTCAAACAGCACTTGTGCGACACATTATGGGCTGTCAAGGCGGGTGGCGTACAGGCACACCGCGTGAATCGTTTGGATGGCACCACGGTTGCGATAACCCCGAGCCCATCACAAGCACACACGATTCTCAACGGTTTTGGCAATATTGCCCGTTTCTTTCCTGGGTCGCGTGCTCAACTTGCCGCAGTAGACGATGATCTGACCACGCTCATGCTCGGCGAAGCGCCGGCAGGGCGTGCACTATCGTTCGAAGACCAGTATATTTCCACGGGAGGTCAGTTTTATGAGCTGTTGATGGGGCATGATCGTTGGTTGGCTGACATTCGCCCATTGCTTGTGCCCCCTCCCCAACGGATGCACGAGCGCACCATGTTATGCTGTCATCCCTACGATGTCTGTGTTGAGCTCATCGCCCGTGAAGCTGGTATTGTGGTCTGTAAAGCGAACGGCAGTGCACTCGATGCACCACTCGATGTGCATAGTCCGGTCTCATGGGTGGCTGTGGCCAATCCTGTGCTCGCAGCGCGCATTCTTCCTGCCTTGCAACAGGCGCTCGCACATCATACTATCGCATTGGAGGAGTAATCATGTGGCAGACCTCGACGACTGTTGCCCCTGAAACCGCACAAAAATCACGTCAAATCATCCAGGAGTGGATGCCAGCCCCAACACCGGTGTGGGTGGCTCATGCACCTGGCCGACTCGATGTGATGGGGGGAATTGCCGACTATTCGGGCTCGCTCGTGTTGCAATGGCCACTCGACGTCGTTGCAACCGCCTACGTGCAACGCCGCACCGATGACAAGGTGCATGTAATCAGCCTCGCTGGCGAACTTCAAGGACAGATGACTGCCACATTTGATCGTGCCGCCATCCAACAACACGATTATCGCGCCGTACGTGACTTTCTACAGCACCACCCACACACCGCATGGGCGGCCTACATGGCCGGCATTATCAGCGTGTTGTGGGGAGAAGCCGGTATCGCTTTTGCGGGTGGAGTCACCATCGTGATGGATTCGCAAGTGCCCCTCAGCAAAGGGGTAAGCTCGTCAGCAGCCGTAGAGGTTGCAACCATGCGTGCGTTGTTGGCCATGGCCAACCACCACGTGGATGGGCGTACCATTGCACTCTGGTGCCAGAAAGCAGAAAATCACGTGGTCGGGGCTCCCTGTGGTGTGATGGATCAAATGGCGTCAGCATGTGGGCTTGCCACGCAGTTCATGGCCCTACGTTGCCAACCCGCAGAATTGCTTCCTGCAGTGGCGTTGCCCAGTGATTTGGCCGTTTGGGGCATTGATTCAGGTGTGCGGCATGCTGTCTCTGGTGCCGATTATGGCGCAGTGCGTATTGGAGCATTTATGGGGTATCGCATCCTGGCCGCACATGCTGGTCTTGCCGTGTCTATCACTGATGGCGTGGCAACCATTGATGATACACGGTGGCACGGCTACTTGGCCAACATGACGCCGTCGGAGTTCGTGCAGGAATTTGCGCAGCTCGTCCCCGAATCAATCAGCGGTGCGGAATTTTTGACAACGTATGGTGCGACCAGCGATGCGGTTACTCGTATCAATCCACAGACCACCTATGCGGTGCGTCAGCCCACGTATCACCCAATTGCGGAGCATCACCGTGTACAACTCTTTGCCACACTGCTTCAGCACACACAGACTCCCGAACAGACGGCCATCCTGCTCGGTGAACTGATGTACCAATCGCACGCAAGTTATAGTGCGTGTGGCTTGGGATCAGCGGCCACCGATGCCATCGTGCAGGCCATCCGTCACGCTGGCCCAGCGCACGGTTTGTATGGCGCCAAAATTACGGGCGGTGGGAGTGGTGGGACGGTTGCCGTGCTCGGTCGGCCAGATGCTTACCCATTCGTTGTGCAGATTGCGCAACGCCATGCCACCGGATTGGTGTTTGCGGGGTCATCGGATGGCGCAGTTGCACGGCCAGTCGCTATCTGGGAACGGATCACACACGCTTAGTCGGGGAGACCCGCAATATGCCGCCGACGAAGCGATGTATGCCCGAGATAAGGCATGCGTGCCAGTGTGCCCGTGGTGGTGCGATGGATGCTGATGCGATGCCACCGCGGACTCGGAATTGGTGGTGTCAGTGGCTCAATATCCGTCAACGATAGCACCACATACGGCTGTGTGGCACGTGGATGATGCGGTTGCAGTGGCCAAATCAGCTCGCGAATCTGAATGGAATACGACATAATGCGTGCCACGTGGGTCACATGGCGTGGATGTGTGGGGTGCCAGCCAGGCATGTAGCACGCCAGCATGGATACGTCTGCAACAGTTGCCATGTACCGTATTGGCACGCAGTACTGTTGCTCGTTGATAAGTTTGTCGTAACTCGCCTGATTGGGTACAATCGCCAGAATGAGTGGCGTCGATTCATTGAGTGTCAGCATGTGTGTCTCCGCTTTGGATAAATGGGATAAGCTCTGGGGCTTTGTGTTGAATTTCGCGGCGTAAACGGGTCCATGCAGCGATTCCTGCCGGACTTTCAATTTCGATATCGCAGACGTGTCCCGAGGTGCGTAGGCTACGCAACAACCAGATTACCACACTGCTGTCTACCACGGTGCCGTGCTGTGTCGGTGATCCGTGCGCACTTGCGCTACTCATGTGCCACAGTGGACGGCGTGTGACCCAGCGTGCTGCCCATTCACATAACGTGCGATCGGGGGTGTATGGCCAAGGGGCAGCCTGGTGGTAGTGTTGCCAATCAAAGATGGGCGGAATGCCCACCTGCGCCGTGAAGGCACCGAATCTGTCTGGTGCGTGATGGGTATGCTCGAGTGCCAAATAGTGGCGGATCGTTGGATCGAGTCTCTTGAGGAGTGTGGCAGTTGGCGCATCGAGCTGTGGTACATGGCAGATGATGACCGCATCGGCGCAGCCAAGTTGTTGAAAAAATGATACCCATGTAGCCATATCGGGGATGAGCTGGGAGATGTGTGCGAACGGCGCATGCACCACAAGGCGGAGCCGGTGTTGCTGGACGTATTCACGCACATATGCAGTGGCATGTGCAGGGAGTGGGCTGGCAAGTGCCGGAGGAATGCGTACCACACGCAAGCCATGGTGGCACGCTACGGCACAACGTGCATAGAGTTGACTCGGCTGATCGCTGTGCTGTGGCTGGAGTTGGAGTGCACAACCAAAACGAAACACGGGATGGTTCCTTTCGTCGCAACAACGTACGTACGTCAGAACACATGCCCGTGCAGTCAATAGGCATATGCATTTCTCACACCATTATACTCATGGCACTGGTGTTTTTCAATCATCATGCCAAAGCCGTTGCTGTTTGCCTTGGTGTGCCGGTCCCCAGACCAGATGCGTATGCGCCGGCATCGCTTGGATGCTCCGGTACGCACTGACGCGTTGATGCATGGCTAACACGTTGCGTACCGTGCGTGTGGCGAGCTCCGCACTGTTGGCTTCTTTGGACAGATGTGCCAACCACGCATCCCGTTGTTTGCCGTCACGTGCGAGTTCGGCGAGGAATGCCCCTGCCTGCATGTTGGAGTCGTTCACGATCATGATTGGCTTCGATGACGACCAGATCCGCTGCTCGCATGAAGTGGACGAGGGCGTCATCCCACTCTCCTAGGTCAGTGGCAACCGCCACACGATGCACCCCGTCATCAACGCATACCGCAATCGGTGCTACGGCATCGTGACTCACCGGACATACGTGTATCGTAAACAACGTGTCGTGTACTGGAATATCGTATTGGAGCGGGATAAATGACGTGTCATGTGGTGCTGATATTGCAGCTCTGGTTGCAGGCATGGTGTAGAGTGGAATCTGCAATTTGCGTGTCAGTGTTGCAATGCTGGTGGTGTGATCGCCGTGTTCGTGGGTCAACACGACGCCTCGGAGCTGTGTTGCCGTTGTCCCCACCATGGCACAGCGTGCCAACAGTGTCTTGAGGGGCAAGCCTGCATCCACAAGCAATGCCCCATCTGCGGATTGAACGAGTGTCGCATTTCCGTGACTACCCGATGATAGCGAAACAACTTGCATACGTGTCGGTTAG
>JBEANH010000015.1:0-48016 GCA_041165505.1 Chloroflexota bacterium
GCCGACGACATTGACCACTTGGGCAACCGCCGTGTACGCACGGTGGGCGAGCTCATCCAGCAGCAGTTCCGTGTCGGGTTGTTGCGCATGGAGCGTGTCATCAAAGACCGCATGGGGCAAGTCGAGGCCGAAAGTGCCACCCCCAACAACCTCATCAACATTCGTCCTGTTTTGGCAGCCATCCGTGAGTGGTTTGGTGGCTCGCAGCTCTCACAATTCATGGATCAGACCAATCCGCTGGCCGAGCTCACCAACAAGCGCCGTTTGTCGGCACTCGGTCCTGGTGGTTTGAGCCGCGACCGTGCCGGCTTCGAAGTCCGCGACGTGCACCACTCGCACTACGGGCGTATCTGCCCGGTGGAGACCCCCGAAGGTCCCAACATCGGCTTGATTGGTACGATGTCCACCTATGCGCGTGTCAACGAAATGGGCTTCCTCGAAACACCATATCGGCGCGTCTACCGCGAATTGCCCACAGCCGCTGGCATCCTCGAGGATGCCAAGGAGGTGCGCAAGCAAGATGGACCTGTTGCTGCAACGCGTGATTATCGCCATCTCACGAGTGGTGGGTGCTTGGTGCAGGTGATGTGCAAAAAATACTGCTCAACGTGGCTACCACCATGCTCACCGGTCAGCGCTTGCGCGAAGACATCGTCAACCCCAAGACGGGTAAGACAATTGGCGAGTTTGGTCAGGATATCAGTGCGGACATGGCCAAAGAAATCGCCGCGTTGCCGCTACGTATGGTCAAAGTTATGCCTGTTGTCTCACGCGATGTCATCTATATCACCGCTGACATCGAAGAGACGTGGGCTATTGCACAGGCCAACGCCCCTGTTGATGAAATGGGGCGCTTCATTGATCAAATCGTGTCATGTCGTATCCACGGTGAATTCGAAGACATCGAAATCACCCGTATTGACTACATGGATGTATCGCCCAAACAGGTGGTCAGCGTTTCGACGGCGCTTATCGCCCCCATCGTGGGCACGGGTATCGAGCATTTGGCTGCCCGCGATAGTGGCCAGGTTATCGTGGCCAAGCATGCCGGCATTGTCGAAAGTGTCACAGGCGACAAGATTGTGATTGTGCGCTGTGACGCCAATGGCAATCCACTCATCGGCGACAACCACGCCCCCATCCGCGATGAATACCAGCTCCGCAAATTTATGCGTTCCAATCAGGACACCTGTATCAACCAACGTCCCTCGGTGATTAGTGGGCAGGTCGTCAAAAAGAACGACGTAATCGTGGATAGTTCGTCCACCGACAACGGTGAGTTGGCTCTCGGGCAAAACGTCTTGGTGGCCTTCATGCCGTGGGAAGGTGGCAACTTCGAAGACGCCATCCTCGTCAGCGAACGCTTGGTGCGTGAGGATGTCTTCACGTCAATTCACATCGAACGCTACGAGACCGAAGCACGCGAAACCAAGCTCGGACCCGAAGAGATTACCCGTGACATCCCCAACGTGGGACCCGATAGTCTGCGCAATCTCAATGACCGTGGCATCATCTACATTGGTGCCGAAGTACACCCCAACGACATTCTGGTGGGCAAAATCACCCCCAAGGGTGAAACAGAACTCACCGCAGAAGAGCGCTTGCTACGCGCCATCTTTGGTGAGAAGGCACGTGAAGTCAAAGACAGCTCGTTGCGCGTACAAAACGGGGTGCGTGGCAAAGTCATCGGCGTCAAGCACTTTGATCGCGATGCAAACCCGGACGTTGATTTGGCGGTCGGTGTCAACCAGAAGGTACAGATTTTGCTCTGTCAGAAGCGCAAGATTTCTGCTGGTGACAAAATGGCTGGACGCCACGGCAACAAGGGTGTGGTAAGTCGTATTCTGCCTGTCGAAGACATGCCCTTCCTCGAAGATGGCACCCCCGTGGACATCATCCTCAATCCTATCGGTGTACCAAGCCGTATGAATCTGGGGCAAATCCTCGAGACTCATCTTGGCTGGGCCGCAGAACGCATCGGGATGCGCATCGCTACCCCCGTCTTTGACGGTGCCACCGAATCGGATATTCAGGGTTGGCTGGGGAATGCGGGGCTACCCCAAGATGGCAAAGTGTGCCTCTACGATGGTCGCACCGGTCTGCAATTCCACAATCCGGTGACTGTTGGCTACATCTATATGCTCAAACTGGCACACTTGGTCGAAGACAAGATCCATGCACGTTCGACTGGTCCCTACAGTTTGGTCACACAACAACCACTCGGTGGTAAGGCGCAGTTTGGTGGTCAGCGCTTTGGTGAAATGGAAGTGTGGGCACTCGAAGCCTATGGTGCCGCCTACATTCTGCAAGAGATGCTTACCGTCAAATCGGACGATGTGGTCGGACGTGTGAAAACATACGAAGCCATCGTCAAGGGTGAACCCATCAAGGAAGTCGGTGTCCCCGAATCGTTCAAGGTGCTTATCAAAGAGCTCCAATCACTGGGCTTGTCCGTGGATGTCTTGTCCGAAGATGCGTTGCCCGTGCAACTCAACGACGATTTGGACGACCACGTACAACTGGACGGTATCAACATTTCTGGCCGTGAACGCGACGAATAGCAGGGATTGCCCTAGGGAGTACAACCTATGCTTGAGATTAATAACTTTAACTCGATCCGCATCAGCCTAGCATCACCCGAGGCTATCCTGCAGTGGTCGTACGGCGAAGTCACGAAGCCTGAAACGATCAACTATCGTACGCTCAAGCCAGAGCGCGATGGGCTCTTCTGTGAGAAGATCTTCGGCCCCACCCGCGACTGGGAATGTCACTGCGGTAAGTACCGCCGTGTGCGCTACCGTGGCGTGGTGTGTGACAAGTGTGGCGTCACCGTGACCCGTTCCAAGGTACGCCGTGAGCGCATGGCACACATCCAGTTGGCCACCCCTGTGAGCCACATCTGGTTCGTCAAGGGAGCACCAAGTCGGTTGAGCCTGTTGCTCGACATCACCCCCCGCAACCTCGAGCGAGTGCTCTACTTTGCCGCCTACATCGTGACCCATCTTGATGACGAAATGCGTGGCGAAGTGCGGAGCATGATCGAAACCATGTACGACAGCATGATTGCCTCACTCGAAAAGGGTGCTGACGACAAGCATGGTCAGATTGCCACGACGCTGACACACGAACTGCAAAAACAAGAAGTCGAATTCGACACCAGCAATGCGGATGCCGCCAAACGCCTGCTCCAGCAGGAATACGAGGTGTTGCGTGTGCAGCTCGAAGAACGCGACGACGATGTGGCCGAGGAAGAAATCCTCTTCCGTGGGCGACTGTTGGTTGAAGAAGGGCGCAAAATCGGCGAAGGAACGCTCGATACGCTCGACGAATACTACGAACAAGAGCTGACAACCCTAGAAACACAGTCCCAAGAAGCAGAACTCGTGCGCGGTGCGACACGTGAGCAACGTGAACAAGCGGCGCGCGATCAGCATAGCCGCATTGACGAGAAGCGCGATCGCGATATTGATGCCCTGCTCAAGGAAAAGAAGAAAAAACTTGACGTGCTTGACGCACTGCGCATCAAGCGTATCCTGAGCGAAACAGAATACCGCGATTTGCGTGAATTGGTCGAAACCGTCAGTGAGTTTAGTAGCAAAACGGGTGGACACGATGTCCACATCAGTGAGGTGTGTCGTGTCGAGATGGGTGCAAGTGCCATCCGTGGGCTCATCGAGCGCACGGTGGACCTTGACGATCTCGCAGAGACGCTCCAGCTTGAAATCAATGTTTCACACAATACACCCAAGCGCAAAAAACTGGCCAAGCGTTTACGCGTCGTCGAAGCCTTCCGCAAGAGTGGCAACAAACCGGAATGGATGATTATGACGGTGTTGCCGGTCATCCCACCCGATTTGCGCCCGATGGTGCAGCTCGATGGCGGCCGCTTTGCCACATCCGACCTCAATGACCTTTACCGCCGTGTCATCAACCGCAACAATCGTCTCAAGCGCTTGATGGAGCTGAGTGCACCAGACATCATCGTGCGCAACGAGAAGCGCATGCTCCAAGAAGCTGTAGATGCCCTGATTGACAACGGCCGCCGTGGCCGTGCGGTGAGTGGCAAGGGCAAGCATCGCCTCAAGTCGCTGAGCGACATGCTCAAAGGCAAGCAGGGGCGCTTCCGGCAGAACTTGCTGGGGAAGCGTGTGGACTACTCGGGGCGTTCAGTCATCGTGGTTGGTCCCAACCTCAAGCTCGATCAGTGTGGCTTGCCCAAAAAGATGGCCCTCGAACTCTTCAAGCCGTTCGTGATGCGCCGTTTGGTTGAAAAGGGGACCAGCAACATCAAGGCGGCCAAGAAATTGGTCGAACGCGTCAAGCCCGAGGTATGGGACGTACTCGAGGAAGTCATCAAAGACTACCTGGTGTTGCTCAACCGTGCGCCGTCGTTGCACCGTTTGTCCATTCAGGCCTTCCAAGCCAACCTCATCGAAGGGTCAGCAATCCAGTTGCACCCGCTCGTGTGTACGGCCTTTAACGCAGACTTCGACGGCGACCAGATGGCGGTACACGTACCGTTGTCCATCAAAGCCCAGGAAGAAGCACGCTTGCGCATGTTGTCCAAGTACAACATTTTGTCACCAGCGACCGGCGACCCCATCATCACGCCATCGCAGGACATCGTGCTGGGGTGTTTCTATCTCACCATTGTGCGCGACGGCGCCAAGGGCTCTGGCAAGATGTTTACCAGTGCCAACGAAGCCTTGCTGGCCTTTGACAAGGGCGTTGTTGACATTCAGGCACCAATCTGGGTACGCATGGATGACGTCAAACTCAGTGGCGACCGCAATGATCGCCAGGTGCGTGAACTCAAGCCAGCAGCCAATGGCAAACCGGCCCAAATCCTACTCGAAACAACGGTGGGACGCTTGATTTTCAATCAAGAGCTCCTGCCCCCATTGCAATACCGCAATCACGAAGTCGTCAAAGACGGCCTCAAGAACATCATCGCCGACTGCTACAAGTGGTACACGTCGAGCGAAAATGTGAGCGCAGCCGAACTCGACGAAATTCGCCAACGATATGCGAACCGCAACTTCAGCACCGAAGAGCTATTGCGCTATTTTGGTTCGGAGAAAACGGCCGAACAAGCGGACAAAATCAAATCTGTCGGCTTCCACTACGCCATGCGCGGGGGAATGACCGTCGGTGTACAAGACATCAAGGTTCCCGACGACAAACCTCGTTTGCTCGAAGAGGCGGAAAAAGAGCGCCAAGCCATCGAACGGCGTAACGGCCAAGGCATGTACAGCGACAAAGAGCGCTACCGTGCCGTGGTTGAAATCTGGCAGGGCGCCAGCAAGACGATGACGGATCGGGTGCGTGAAGCCAATGCCAGTCAGCCGTTTAATCCGGTCTCCATGATGGTGCGCTCCAAGGCGCGTGGCAACATCAATCAGCTCACCCAGATGGCTGGGATGCGTGGTTTGATGGCTGACCCCACCGGCAAAATCATCGAATTGCCGATTAAATCGAACTTCCGCGAAGGTCTGACGGTGCTCGAATACTTCGTGTCCACCCACGGTGGTCGTAAAGGGTTGGCTGACACCGCCTTGCGTACTGCGGACGCCGGCTATCTGACGCGCCGTCTGATTGACGTTGCCCAAGACAACATCGTCAATGTGGAGGATTGTGGCACCACCGAAAGCCTGCTCATCCACCACCTCGACAACGAAGATGAAAAGCTCGACTGGCGCATGCCAACACGTGCGGTCGGTCGTGTGGCAGCTCGTACCATCGTCACCAGTGATGGCGAAGTCCTGGTAGATGCCGGTCAAGAAATTACCGAAGAAGTGGCCAAACAGTTTGACAGCAAGGGCATCACGCACGTCTTTGTGCGCACTCCGCTCCACTGCCAAGCCGAGTACGGCATCTGTCGGCAGTGCTATGGACGCAACTTGGCGACTGGCAAGCTGGTCGAAATCGGCGAAGCGGTTGGGATTATCGCAGCCCAGTCCATTGGTGAGCCCGGCACACAGCTCACGCTGCGTACCTTCCACACCGGTGGTGTGGCGTCAGCCGATGACATCACCCAAGGTCTGCCCCGTATCATCGAAATCTTCGAGGCCCGCGTCAAAGCTGAAACACGCGCCGTGCTTGCCGAACAAGATGGTATCCTCTTGGCGGCGCAACCAGCCAACAAAGAAGCACAACGCAACATCCAGATCATTGACGAAGGTGACGTCTTCGACGAGCAGATTATGCCCGAGCACTTCGTACCAGCCGTTGAACATGGTGCCGAAGTCCACAAGGGTGATATTCTCGCTCGGAGCAACAATGTGGAACTCCGTGATCAACAAGCGTTACGTGCTCGCCAGCACGGGATTGTGAATATATCGGGGCGTGTCATTGCCGTGGTAAGTCACTACCGTGACGAAACCGAGACGGCAGTTGCCCAGAATGCGCGGCTACGCAAAAACGTCAATGATGGCAGTCGCGTGGTGGCCGGGCAACTAGTCACCGAAGGTTCAGCTGATCCCCGCGAAGTGCTCGAAATCCAAGGGCGCGATGCATTGCAGACCTACATGCTCAAAGAAGCACAGATGGTGTATCGCCCCCAAGGCGTGTATGTCAATGACAAACATCTCGAAGTCATCATCCGCCAGATGTTGCGCCGTGTGCGCATCAACGAAGCCGGTGATACGCACTACCTGCCCGGTGAACGCGTGGATATCGGAGAATTTGCCCGTGTCAATGCGGAAATCTGGGCACAAGGTGGGATTCCCGCTACCGCATCATCGCTGTTGCTCGGTATTACACGTGCATCACTCGAAACTGACAGTTTCTTGTCGGCGGCCTCGTTCCAAGAAACCACACGGGTGCTCACCGAAGCCGCAATTACGGGCAAGGTGGACCACCTGCGCGGGCTCAAAGAGAACGTCGTCATCGGCAAGCTCATCCCTGCGGGGACTGGCGTGGAAGCACGCCGCCAAATCGCAGAAGAGGTGGCCGCACGCAAAGCAGAACTTGCCAACAAGCAAGGGCAATCCGCCGAGCCGGCTGTCTCCGATGTCTCTGCGGCCGTGTTGGTAGACGAGTCTGCAGCAGCGCTCCAACGCGAAAAGGATGCCACCGTCACCAAGGCTCAAGTAGCACCACGTGCAGTGGCCAGCGAAGAAGACCGCAGTGCTCTAGACATGCTCCGCAACTTGCAGTCGGACGAAAAGCTGCCTGGCTTGCCTTCAGGTGATTCCGAAGCCGAATAATTCGCACTCACCAGCCCCCCCCAACCGTGGTATGCGGTTGGGGGGGGCTGTGTCATTGTGGCGGTGCATGCGCCACACACTACCAACGTGCCTATGTGTATTTCTTGACCACTTCAGCGAATTGATCTACACGATGTAGCTCGTATGCCACACGTGGCAAGTAGCCAATGATGTAGTCAGCGCCCGCAGCCAACAGTGACTCAATCTTGGCCTCAACGACATCGGCAGTCCCCACCAGTTGCGGCTTCGGCATCTTCACCAGGAGCCAGCATAAAGACGTTGATGTTGGTGCTCTTGACGATGCTGGCATAATCACGACCCACGGCGTCGCAATGTGCCTTGAGAATGGCCAACTTTTGCGCCACCACCTCGGGATTACCACCACCCACGTTGCACGCTTGTGCGTACTGTGCAACCAATTTGAGTGTCACCTTTTCACCACCGCCACCCAACCAAAGCGGGATGTGAGGTGTCTGCACGCCACGTGGCTCGTTGATGGGTCCGTCAATGGTGTAATGTTTACCGCTATACGTTGGCTTTTGCTCGGTCCACATCTTGACGATGATTTCGACTGCCTCGCGGAAAGCCCGCATTCGTTCGGGAATATCGGGGAAGCCATACCCGTAGGCACGCCACTCGTGCTCGTACCAGCCAGCCCCCAGCCCACACAACAGGCGCCCCGCACTCATCACATCAATGGTGGAGGCAATTTTGGCCAACAACGCAGGGTTACGATAGCCGTTACAAGTCACCATTTGACCAATTTTGATGGTACGCGTATCCCGTGCCAGCCCTGCAGTAATTGACCAACATTCAAACGTGGTTTCAATTTCAGGGGTTGGAACCGTGTGGAAATGATCATACACCCAAATCGAATCAAAGACCGTCGCCGATTCGGCACGACGTGCCACAGCCGTCATGGCTTCGTATTGAGCCATCGGGTTATCAATTTCCACCAAATCGAGACGCCACCCTTGTGGCACAAACACACCAAATTTGACACTCATTGGACTTGCTCCTTTCTGTGGGTCATGTGTATCATCGCATATTTTTGGCATGTCGTATGCACCACGCCCCACACAAAAACGACCGAGGTGGTATGGCCACCTCGGTCATCTCTTGCGGACAAAATACGTTTAGGAGAGGGTAATATCACATGCGCCAGCAACACAGGCCAATTCTTGGGCCGCATTAGTCAGGTCGCTCTCTTCGTAGCGCCAGACTTTGCTGAAATCAATTTCGGGGAATTCGGCGGCGAGGCGCTCGTATTCTTCCTTGTCAATTTCCACGTACGGCATCTGAGCGTAGTTGGCATCGTAGCTGGGCAAGAAGGCCATACCACCGACCTGCTCGCGGTGTTCCCACACCCACTTCATCACATCGAGCACTTCTTCGGGCTTGTAGGTGATGGTCACTGACGGATTGTGTTCCGTCCAGAAGAGCTTGTTCTGCAACCAGAATTCACACTGCTGGATGGCGCTCACATCACCACGCGTAATGGCACCGTCGGGTGACTTCATCGGGAAGTGCACCACCCAGGTGGTCGCATTGTCCACCGTCTGGCCATTTTCGGGATCCATGGGCACACCTGCATCACGCAGCACCTTGAAGATGGGTGAATGCACCGACACGCGCACATTACGAATGTAGTAGGGAGCCCAGCGTGGGTGCAAACCACTGGCACAATTCAACAGCTGCGACGAATTACCACTGGGTTTGACACAGGTAATTGAAGCGGATTGATTGATGCCCAACGCCTTGGCTGTGACGCGATTGACTTCGATTGAAATCTCGCGCAGTTGGCGCTTGAACTGCGGATCTTGGGCAGCCTTGCTGTCCATCTGACCGGTGATATCCACACCGAGCAAGCGCTCTTCTTCGCAGTTCTGCTTCCACATGGGGCGCAACCCAGGGAAGAAGGTTGCCATGGACTGAATGCTTCCAATGATGGTAGCTACTTCGACCTTTTCGCGCAATGAATCGAATGTGTCATCCACACGCGCCACTGCTGCCGTCAGATTACAGAACTGCCATGGGCGCAAGTTGATTTCGCCACACGGGTTCGTACCAAATTCGGCATCTTGGCGGCGGGCAGGCTTCATCACGTTGGCACCTTCACGATTGAAGATACCCGGCTCGCCACGGCCAGAGTCTACCATCTCCATGAACTGATGGATGAACGACTGTTGTGTCAAGCCACCAACCGGCCATACTGCCGAGTTGTTGGCATTCCAGCGGTGGCTGTTTTCGCGCTCGAAGTCGCCACTCTTGGCCTGGAGCATTTCGGCATCATCGGGATCAAACAAGGCAATCATAGCGGTGCGACGCACACCACCCGACACCGCAGCCGTGCCAACCACACACATCATGTCGTGAGCGTCAATAGGGCGAAGGAACGAACCCTGCCGTGACAAGATTTTGCGACGCATGTAGTCGAATGTGCGGCGTAGCGGCTCGGGACCAGAGGCACGCCCGCCTTTGATGCGCAACGGCGCACCAGCAGCACGCAACAACGACAAATCAAAACGCACATCGCCACCATCCCACCACGTCTGCAAACCGAAACGCATTGCATCGGCCCAACCCTCGGCGGAGTCTTCGACGACATACGGGATGGGGGCTGCACCCGTTTGGCGTTTAATACGCGGGAAATTCTCGACGTACTTGCTTTCCACGGAATAGCCGACGCCACACCCTGCCATCGAAATAATCAACGCTTCGACAAATGAATCAATGCTCTCTACGGGCTGATAGCTACAGTTGTAGATGGCAATGTTGTTGCGCTGTGCAGCTGGACCTGCCATGGCGAGCAAGCGCATGGATGGCATGGCACGCATTTCGAGGATGGCAGTGCGCACACGCTCGTATGTTTCACGTGGCAACCGATCACCCGCCAAACTGTGCAGGTAATCTACCGAACGATCAACGGTTTCGATCCATGTTTCACGACGCCCAAGTTCGTAATTGAAGCGTGAGTATTTGTCGAAAAACTGGAATTTCTGTAACGGCGTCGGAAAGTATTTGTCGGATGCCGCAAAGGCAGCGTGCACATCCTCGGGGATTGGGCGGCGCTCACGCTCTTTGGCACGCTCAGCACGATACAAAATGTAGCGCTTTGCAGCCTCAAATTCACCTGCAGCCTGCAACACCATTTCAACAATATCTTGTACTTCTTCAACACTCGGTATCCCACGCGTCGCCTTGGCAGCCACGATGTTTACCACACGACGGGTTAGTTCACGCACCGGCGTACTCGGCTCGCGCCCAAAACTTTGAAAACATTTGGTAATCGCATTGTGAATCCGCTCTGGGTCGAATTCGACTGTGCGACCATTCCGCTTCACGATGGTTGCCGGCGCTTGCACGGCATCGTCGTTGAATGACGACGATCCACTCACCGCTACCGTCTCCTCCAGTGTCATGACCTACCTCCATGCCTTCCGTTACAGTTGCTTCTTGCGTTGCTGATTTGTATGCGCAACATTTCGTATCTAGTGGTAAATTATCCGGATTTACTACATTGTGTAGCAGGTTCTCAACGGTTCACATTCTGCAGAGCTATACGAGGGATACAACATATAGTAGTGCATGCAGGGAAATATCACTAAATAACGTATATGTATGCTATCACAAGTAGTGAACAGTGTCAAGCACAAATTACGAGAATATTACAACAACCTGATAAAGTTGTTAAGACGTAGCAAGAAGTGGGCAGAAAATTGCGCAAAATGGGTATACAACGAGTAGGAGTGCAAGGGCATTTTCGCACATATGTGTCATGATTTTCACTAATCGTTGTAGTACGCTGAAGTACAGCTAACCGCCAGCGAAAGTGGCGGGTATTTTTTGCAAATTCATACAGATTTGACATGGTATTTCATTGACATTCATATAGCGTTACGGTAACATCAGAGTTACGAATACCAAAGCTCTACGCAACTCGTGTGGTGAAGTGGTATGAGTGTGTTTCAGATATTGTTGAAGGAGAAGGCCGTGTTGAAGCAGCAGATGTTGCGCCGGATGGCGATGCTCTTCATTGTCGCCGTCGTTGTTCCGTTGATGGCCGCATGTGGTGGCAGTGCCCCCGCAGCCGAGCCCATCAAGGAGACGGTGGTCGTCAAAGAAACCGTCGCACCAATCGTGGAGACGGTGGTTGTCAAGGAAGAAGTGCCAACAGACACTTCATTTACGACAGAACACCCCATCTTGGGTGATGTGCGTGTACGCCAGGCAATTGCCTACTGTGTGAATCGTCCCGAATTGATCAAGTCGGTATACCCGTTCTTGACAGAAGAGCAGCAGCAGAACTTGCTGATGGACACCTTCTTGCCCAAGAGCCACTGGGCTGCCGCCAATTCAGGGATTACCACCTACCCATTTGATCCCGAAAAGGGCAAGGCCTTGTTGAAGGAAGCAGGTTGGGAAGATGGTGCCAACGTCGAGACGGGCGCTCCGCTCTTCTTGAAGTTCACCACCACCAACGCTGGTTTCCGTCAGACATGGGCCACCGTACTCGAGCAACAGCTCAAGGACAACTGTGGCATCACCATTTCACGCACGCATGCACCAGGTGCATGGTGGTTTGGTGACACCACCGGTTTGTCACGCCGCGACTTCGAGTTGGGTGCCTTTGCATGGGTTGGCCAGGCCGATCCGGGCGGTATCTCGCTCTACGCCTGTAACCAGATTCCGTTGCCCAGCAACAACTGGGAAGGCCAGAACTACATGGGGTGGTGTAACGAGACAGCCAGCAAGGCCATCATCGCTGCCAACAACACCCTCGACAAGAACGAGCGCATTGCGCAGTACGCCATCGTCCAGCAGGAATTCACCAAGGACATGGTGAGCTTGCCGTTGTTTAACCGCACGGAAGCCGCTGCCGCCAATGCCAAGTTGACCAACTTCAACCCCAACCCGACCGAGTACTACACGTACAACATCGAGGAATGGGAATTGCCGGGCAAGGACAGCATTGTGCTCGGCTTCACACAAGAGCCCGCCTCACTCTTCACGTTGGTTGAGAGTGCTGCAGTGGCCACCACCGCTGCTGGTTTGATGAGCGCACGTATGACCACCAGCCTCGACTACGACTACCAGGCCGTCGGGTACACCAAGTTGCCATCAATTGGCGATGGTGCCACCAACGTGGACGTCGAAGTCAAAGAGGGTGACATGGTATGGAGCTCAGCAGGCGAGCCCGTGGCATTGGCCAAGGATGTCGAAGTCATGGATGCTACCGGTGCCACCGTGGTGTGGGACGGCAGCAGCCCGCTCACACTCAAGCAACTGACGGTCACCTTCGAAATGAAGTCTGGCATGAAGTGGCAAGATGGTTCACCCATCACCAAGGCTGACTACGAGCTCGGCTACAAGATTAGCTGTGACAAGGAATCAGGCGCCACCTCGTTCACCTTCTGTGATTCAGTGCAGACCTTCACCCAGGAAAGCGACACCAAGCAGACCATCGTCTTCTTGCCTGGCGTGCAGTGGCCCACTTTCTACACCGGTGGCTTTGGTGCATCACCATCCAAGCAGCCCATCGAGTCAGACGGACCCTACAAGGGCAAGACGTTGGCCGATGTCCCAGCCAAGGATTGGGCGACCCTCCCCGAAGTTGCTGAAATGCCCTGGAGCAATGGCCCCTACAAGATCGTGTCATGGGAAAAAGGCGTGAAGATGGTGTTCGAGGCTAACGAGAACTACTACGGTACCGCCCCCAAGATCAAGAAGGTCACCATTCAGTTCTTCGAGGACACCAACCAGGCCGTTGCGCAGTTGTTGACGGGTAACGTGGACGTGCTCGGTACCGAAACCCTCGGTGCCGGTGCCGAAGTCCAGACCGTCGTTGATGCTGCCGCCAAGGGCAAGGTGCAGGTCAAGACCATTGCCAGCCCCACCTGGGAGCACATGGACTTCAACCTGTTCGTCAAGTAGTCCGACGTTTTTACCGCCGCGGTGTGTGTGTACACATACCGCGGCGGTATTGTGGCAATGATGCCGCTTCCCCCGGGCAGAATCCCGCCACCACGCCGCGACCTTTCCCAATGCTCGCCGACATTGAATTGAGGAGCCGCTACTGTGGCGACATTTCTCACACGTAGATTTATCCAGATGTTTATAGTGCTCATCGCCTCTGCACTCGTTTCGTTCGGGTTGCTGTATGTGGCACCAGGTGGACCACTTACCGGGCTCCGTCAAGCCCAGAACAGTGGTCGCAATCGAATTTCCGAAGAAGACATTGCGCGTATCAAAGCTCGTTTCGAACTCGACATTGCACTTCATTACCGTTTTTCACGCTGGCTGATAGGATTCCCCAATGGTCCGGTGACCATAGCCGGTCAACAATTTTTTGCGGATGCAGTGGCAGGATGCGCTATCCCCGCACAAGTACGTCTGCGCTACCCCGATGGACGCACTGAAATCATCGAAGAAGGCTGCCAGAAAGCAATCACCTTTGCGGATCTCGCCAATCGGCGTACCAGTAAGGGGATTTTGTTTGGTGATTTCGGCAATTCGCAGGTCATTTTGCGTGACCGCCCCATCTCCATCCTTATCAACAGCAGACTCCCCTATACACTCACCCTCATGGGCGCAACGATTTTGATTTCGTTGCTGATTGGTGTGCCACTCGGTATTTACTCGGCAGTACGCCAATACTCCCGCTTTGACTATGCCATGACCACGGTGTCGTTTGTGGGGTCATCGCTCCCTACCTTCGTCATCGGAATTATTTGTATATTGGTATTTGCGATTGCTGCCAAAGAAGCCGGTTTCTTCTATTTACCTCCTGGAAGTGCGGTTGCCAATAGTGACTACGAAGTTCCTTTTCTCGGCAAAGTGGTCGCAGAATCAACACTCGACCGGATACTGCACTTCATCATGCCGTGTGGCGTGTTGGTCTTTGTGAATATCGCCGGCTATAGCCGCTTTATCCGGTCGGGCATGCTCGAAGTGCTCCGGCTCGACTACGTGCGCACCGCGCGTGCCAAAGGCTTACGCGAGCGCACCGTTGTGCTCAAACACGCATTGCGCAACGCCATGCTGCCGTTTATCACCCTCTTAGCCGGTGTGTTAGCCGAGCTATTTGGTGGTGCGGCCATTACCGAGGCCATCTTTAATTGGCCCGGACTCGGGCGCTTGTTGGTTGATTCGATTGAACGCAACGATTATAGTGTGGCAATGGCGCTCACCATGGTGAGCATTTTTCTGTTGCTCCTCGGCTACCTCATCACCGATATCTTGTACAGCGTGCTCGACCCACGCATCCGTTTGTCGTAAAGGTACGCCATGCAAAGCACACCCAAACAACCAGCCAGTCAGTGGGGGCTAATTTCCCGTCGCTTCCGGACGCACAAAGTCGCCGTTTTTTGTTTGTGGCTACTCATCTCCATCTATGTGCTCTCGTTATTTGCGACCTGGATAGCGCCCTACCCGCGTGACCGTATTTCACTCGACATCGCATACACCAGGCCCTTTAGCACGGCCGTTGATGGTACATTTCACCTGCTTGGCACCGATCATCTCGGCCGTGATTTCTTTACGCGGCTCATCTACGCGGCACGGGTATCACTGACCACGGCACTGGTGGTGGTGACGATTTCGACATTTATCGGGGTCTGCATCGGGCTCGTCGCTGGGTATTTTGGCAGTTGGATAGATTCATGGGTAACCCGACTGATCGAATTCATCTCCACATTCCCCACATTTACCCTGTTGCTCATCGCTGGCTCAATCGTCATCCAAAACAGCGAGGCCATCCCCATACCGTATCTCGTCTATGCGCCCATCGGGTCGTTGATGGCCATCAACGACCGTGAAGCCAGCCAAGTCATCATGATTATCACGATTTTCGTGTTACTGGGCTGGACTGGAGTCGCACGTTTTGTCCGTGGCATGGTACTCTCCATCCGCGAGCAACTCTACGTGGAATCATCACGGGCACTGGGCGCATCGCATTGGCACAACATGTGGACACACGTGCTCCCCAATGCGCTACCACCGATTATCGTGTCGTACACGCTTGGACTCAGTGGCACACTGGTTGCCGAATCCGGGCTGAGTTTCCTCGGGTTTGGCATTCAAGACCCTACACCGAGTTGGGGAAACATGCTCTCGTTTGCCAACAGTTACATGTTCAACTACCCGTGGATGCCACTCGTGCCCACGTTGCCTATTTTGGTCTGTTCATTGGCCATCAACTACATCGGTGACGGTATGCGTGATGCCCTCGATCCGCGGGTACAAACAGAAGTACGGCGTGCCCAGCGTGATGCCCAAATCGCCGCCATTCGCGAACGCAGGAGCCCCAACGTATGAGCACACAACCGTTGTTGCAGGTGCAGTCGTTACGCACCTATTTTTTTACGCCCGGTGGTGTGGTACAAGCCGTGGATGGCATTAATTTTTCATTGCTCCCCGGGGAAACACTGGGGATTGTGGGAGAAAGTGGTAGTGGCAAAAGCGTCACGTCACTCTCGATTATGCGCCTTGTTAGTGATCCCGGTGAAATCGTCGAAGGCAAGATTCTCTTTGATGGCGTAGACCTCTTGACACTCGACGAAGAGACGATGCGGACATACCGGGGCAACCGCATCTCGATGATTTTCCAACAACCAACATCGTGCCTGAATCCGGTCTATACGGTAGGGTCACAAATCATCGAGGCACTGCAAATCCACCAGCAACTCGACGCCACAACCGCCAAGGCGCGTGCCGTCGAGCTCTTGCACCTAGTGCGCCTCCCCGATGCCGAACAACGCATGAATTCATACCCCCACGAGATTTCGGGAGGGCAGGCACAGCGCATCATGATTGCCATGGCATTGGCGTGTAATCCGGTCTTGCTGATTGCCGACGAGCCAACCACGGCACTTGACGTGACCATCCAAGCACAAATTCTCGAACTCATGCGCGACCTGCGTAGCCGCATCAACACGGCCATCATGCTGATTACCCATGACCTAGGGGTGATTGCAGAAATGGCTGATCGCGTCATTGTCATGTATGCCGGGCAAATCGTAGAATCTGCCACCGTACATCAACTCTTCGCGCAACCGATGCACCCGTACTCACGCGCCCTCCTCGAATCCATGCCTGTGCTCGGTGAACAACATCACACCTTGGCCGTCATCGAGGGGACGGTACCGTCCATGGTAGATCCACCCCAAGGGTGTCGTTTTGCAGAGCGTTGTCACAAACGATTTGACCGTTGTGATAGTGCCCCACCACTCATCGTGCACCAAGACCGGCAGGTACGCTGCTGGCTCTATGCCACAGAGGGAGCGTAATCGCCATGAGCCAAACACTCCTGGATGTCAAACATCTCGTCAAATACTTCCCGATTCGTACCGGTATATTTCGGCGTGTCACCGGTCAAATTCGTGCCGTGGATGATGTCTCTTTTCGCATTCAACAAGGCGAAACACTCGGACTCGTAGGCGAAAGTGGTTGTGGCAAAACGACCGTGGCACGGTCGTTGCTCCGCTTGATACCTGCGACTTCCGGGAATGTACTCTTTGACGGCCAAGACGTGTTGCAGGCATCACGCCGGCAACTCAAAGCGCTACGCCGCAAAATGCAAATCGTTTTTCAAGACCCCTATGGGTCGCTCGACCCGCGCCGCACTGTGGGCGCAAGTCTCGCCGAAGGCTTGGTGATTCATGGGATTGGAGACCGCCAAAGCCGCAATGAGCAGGTGGCCGCGATGATTGAAAAGGTGGGGCTGTCGGCAGGAGTGCTCGAACGCTTCCCACACGAATTTTCTGGTGGTCAACGCCAACGCATCGGCATCGCTCGTGCCTTGGTCATGGAGCCATCGCTCCTCGTGCTCGACGAACCTGTCTCGGCGCTCGATGTGAGCATCCAAGCGCAGGTGCTCAACCTGCTCCGCTCGCTGCAACAGGATATGGGACTGACCTACCTGTTTGTGGCGCACAACTTAGGCGTCGTAGAATACATCAGCACACGCATCGGCGTCATGTATCTCGGCAAACTTGTCGAGTTGGGGCCCAGCAAAGAAGTGTTTCATCGCCCACTCCACCCCTACACCAAGGCCTTGGCCGCAGCCGTACCACGCCCGCGCCCGAGTGCCACCCGTGAGCGGATCGTACTACAAGGCGATGTGCCCAGCCCAGCCAACCCACCTAGTGGCTGTCGCTTCCACACGCGATGCTGGTTGGCCAAAGACATCTGCAAACACGAAGAGCCCGCCCTCACCGAAAAAACTCCCGGGCGCTGGGCTGCCTGTCACTTCTGGGAACAAACGTCATCGTAACGACCGCCCAACGGGGGTGCCTAGCCCCCCCGTTGGGCTACCGCAATACATCAGGCAAACTGCAATTCACCCAACAAGGAATCGTGGTTGTCCACAGGACCAATGCAGGTCAAGTGGAGCCCAGTGGGCGTCAGCACGCGCTGCGCCACGCGCATCACGTCAGCAACGGTGAGGATTTCGACTTCCCGCACCACATCATCAATGGGAATAATCCGACCGTAGCGCAACAGGTGTGAGCCGTTGCGTGCAGCCACCGACATCGAGTCCTCGAGTGACAACAAAATACCACCCTTGACTTGTTCTTTGATCTGCGCCAACTCGGCTGCGGTGATACCTTCGTTGCGCACCGTACGAAGCACCTTCATCACTGCCGCAATTGTTTCATCGGTGGCCTGTGGATCCACACTTGCAGTGACCACCCATTTACCCACATCCGCATATTCGCGTGAATACGAGCCAATCATGTAGGCCAGGGCACGCTCTTCGCGGATTTCCTGGAACAATCGCGAGGTCGAGTTGCCACCCACTATCGCATCAAACACGAGCATGGCCCGTCGATCGGGGTCGTTGATGGCCAGACCAGGCATCCCCAAACACAAGTGCACCTGTTCGCTGTCCGCATGGTGGATACGCACACATGGGCCCGCATGTGGCGGGAGCGTGGCAATTGGTGCGTACGCATCACGACTGGGCATCGCAGCAAAGGCCTGCTCAATCATGGCACGGGTGGCATCCACGTCCACATTGCCTGCCACCGAAATAATCAGATTACTGCGCACATAGGCAGCCCGCCAAAAATCGTAGAGGGCGGCATGCGTAAATGATGCTACCGTTGTGGTACTCCCTGCGATATCACGCCCGAGTGGCTGATCACCCCACAGTTGTTCGTCAAACAACAGATGGACGTGCTCTGCGGGAGTATCGAGTGTTTGACTGATTTCCTCGGTAATCACGCGCCGCTCTTTTTCCACGTCCGTGGCACGCATCAGCGGGTTGAGTAACATGTCCGCAAGCACATCAATGGCCCGTGCCTGGTGAATGTCTGCCACCTTGACCGAATACACCGTGGATTCAACATTGGTGTATGCATCGAGCATGCCACCCACGCCCTCAATGGTATCCACCAACAGCTTCGATGTGGGACGGCGCGATGTTCCCTTGAACATCATATGCTCGATAAAATGTGCCATCCCACTTTGGGATGCCGTTTCGTGCCCTGAACCCACTGTCAAAAACGCACAAATCGAAACGGAATGGGTGTGTGGCAATGCTTCAATGACCACACGTAATCCACCGTCCAATACATATTCGTGTTTCATGGTTATCCTTCTGCGTTGATGCGTCTCTGCGCATATGGAATAGTATACCGAACTGCTGCATCATGAATGTAAATCTATGGTATGATAGCCTGCGAGTAATTGAGTC
The DNA here is from genome assembly GCA_041165505.1 of Chloroflexota bacterium. Classification (GTDB taxonomy): domain Bacteria; phylum Chloroflexota; class Chloroflexia; order Chloroflexales; family Roseiflexaceae; genus UBA965. Next base: position 18,907 of record JBEANH010000015.1, read on the forward strand.
ACGGGAGTGTTTGCATGAAGAAGTTGCTCGTTACACTGGTTGTCTTGTTTCCCTTTTTTGCAGTATCCGTCGAAATGTTCAAGGGTGCGCCAGTCACATCCCTTGCCTTGTATTTGGCGATTGTTACCGTCCTGATTGTGACGGTTGTCTTGGCGTGGCGGCGGCCTGCCACACCCGCAGACACCACCAAAAAACCCATCTGGGAAGAATCGCTCAACAAGTAACACAGTGCAAGCGCCGACGCAATGCGTCGGCGCTTGACATTAGGCCATATACACATGTTCCAGTTTCTCCGCAACGACCCCACACTTTCCCCCGTAGAAGCACAGATTCGCCATAATCAACGCAGTGTCATCATTGATGGTATTGGTGTCGGTATCGTCACCGGTATTGCCACGTTCCTGGCCGTTTTTTTGGCACGCCTCGGCGCCTCGCCACTCTTAGTCGGTCTCCTCACTTCAATGCCAGCCTTTACCGGGCTCTTGCTTGCCATTCCCGTAGGCAAACTCCTCGAACGCCAGCGCGACTTGGTGCCGTGGTACTCGCAGGCACGCGTCTGGGTGCAAGCATCCTACGCATTGACTGGCATCTTGCCGTTCGTGTTGCCCTTGGAATACGTACCGATTGCAGTCATCGTCATCTGGGCAATTGCGACCATTCCACAGACCATCGTCAACATCACATTTACCGTGGTGATGGGGGCCGTTGCCGGACCACAGCGACGACAGCAGCTGATGAGCTGGCGCTGGTCCACGTTGGGCGCTGCGTCCGCATTATCGGTGGCTGGGGCTGGCTGGTTGCTCGAACAGTTCATTTTTCCCACCAACTACCAAATCGTATTTATCGTATCGTTTATTGGTGGCATGCTGAGTTTTTTCTTTTCATCGCGCATCAACATGCCACCCAACGAGGTCACACACACTCCCCAGAAACCCGGGCTACGTACCATCCTCACCGATAGTGTGGCCATGTTCCGCGAGGTACCCGCGTTTGGGCGCTTTGTGACCGCATCATTTGTTTTTAATTGCGGCATCTGGATGGCCATGCCCCTGTTTCCACTCTACTGGGTGCGCGTAGTCAACGCCAGTGACTTCTGGATTGGTATCATCAACACCGTCAACAACGGAGTCCTGTTGGTGGCCTACTTTTTGTGGGCACGGGTCACGAGTACCCGGGGTAATCGCCCCGTGCTCTTTGCGTCCACCATCGCACTCGCACTCTACCCACTCCTGACTGGTCTCACCGTGTCAATTCCGCTTATTATCATCTTTGCAGGGCTTGTTGGTCTAATTGGTGCAGGCAAAGATTTGGTCTTTTTTGATATTGGCCTGAGCACCATGCCCAAAGATCGCATCCCCTCGTTTGTGGCCGTGCAACAGCTCACCGGATACATTGCCACCCTCGTGATGCCCCTTGTAGGCACGTGGATGGCTCAAAATCTCGACTACCACTTGGCGCTCTACGTGGCAGCCGGATTACGGCTGTCGGGTGTCATCTTGCTGTATGTATTGCGTGTAGGCAAAACAGAACCCCCTAGTGCGTAAATCGCACCAGGGGGTCTATTGCCATCACGCGCCCTTTATGCCTTGACAATTGGGTTGGTCAATACGCCGATTTTTTCAATTTCGGCTTCCATCACATCGCCCACCTTCATGTATTCGGGTGGCGTACGTCCCATGCCGACCCCTGACGGTGTGCCCGTACAGACGATTTGCCCGGCTTCAATGGTGCTCCCCAGCGTCAAGTATTCGATGCTGGTAGGAATGTCAAAAATCAAATCCCCTGTATGCGAATTCTGGCGTTGCTCGCCGTTCAAACGCAACTTGATGGCCAGTGTGGCAGGATCAGGAATCTCATCCGCAGTCACAATGCACGGACCCATTGGGCACGAATTGTCGAGGCTTTTGCCTTTGAAAAACTGCTGGTGACGATTTTGCAAGTCGCGCGCTGACACATCGTTGACGACGGTATAGCCAAAGATGTAGCTCAAGGCATCCGCTTTGGCCACATTCTTGGCTTGTTTACCAAAGATGTAGGCTAACTCAACCTCGTAGTCGAGCTGCGTGGTGACATTACCATCGAGTGGAACTCCATCGCCTTCGCCACACACCGTGTTGAGTGCCTTCGTAAAAAACACGGGAAACTCGGGGAGTTTTGGTTCACGCCCACGCGCACGGTCTGATTCGATGGCGTGAGCCACATAGTTCATCCCCAGACACATCACATTTTGTTTGGGACGTGGAATTGGTGCAAGTAGACGCACATCACTACGCGCCACAACCTGTGCTGCTACAGTCAGAGCTTTTTGGGCTTGCGCCAACGCAGCGGCACCCCCATCAATCAACGCCAACATCGAAGGCGCAACACTGTCAAGCACGACAATTTCACGGTCATTGGCACGCAACGCACCAATGTGGATACTGCCATTGTTACGCTGAAAGGTTACTAGTCGCACGGTCATCTCCTTTGATACTGCGGGTACGACTATCCTACCATATCTTTGCGGGGGTCATTCGCCATTGCCACAATGCGCGTACGAGGTGCGCATAGGTGTGCATGCGGGCACGGCGTATATCGCGTTTGTGCCCGAGCACCCACTTGGTCGCTTCGAGGAGCCATTCGGCCACATACTGCACCATTAATCCGCCACGCACCACGCTCCCCCACCACCAGCCATAGGCGATGGTCGCGTCACGGAGGCGACTCTGGAAAAACCAGACAAGGCGTTGTGCGGGAATTTGCTGACTACTCTGCCCCTCGTAATGCGTCACCTGTGCTTCAGCCACATATGCCATGCGGTGTGGTGCACCACCCGTCAAACGCCGTTGCCATTCGATTTCTTCGGAATAGAGGGCGAATTCCGCATCAAAAAGCCCATGTGTACGCACATCTGCACAACGCACCAGCAACACCGCCCCCACCAACCAATCTACCATACAGGTGACATCGGGTGGCGTTGTGGCCATGTGGTAACGCGTATGCCATGGGTTGCGTGGCCACCACTGCCCAATCGGCGTACTTTCACAGAGATAGGTACCCACCGTGGGGAAACGCCGCCGTGACGATTGCCAGCGCCCATCACCGTAGCGGAGCTGTGGCCCACACCCCACCACGCTCGGATGGTCACGCAGGTACTGCACCATGTGTGCCAGCGCCCCGGGTGCCACCAGCGTATCAGGATTCAAACAACAGATGAATTCGGGGGGGTGCGGTTGCGCAAGCAACCAGCGCAGGCCAATATTGTTGCCACCAGCAAAGCCGTGATTGACGGATTCGGCCATACACACGACCTGGGGAAAGCGTTGTTGCACCATGGCCGCGCTACCATCGTGCGACGCGTTGTCCACCACCACAATCTGTGCCACGAGTGGATCATTGATGATACTGTGCACGCATGCTACGAGCAATTCACACGTGTTCCACGATACAATGACGATTGCGACCTGTGTCATCTGTGTCATCCTCTACGGTACGTGCGCGTGATGCGTGCCAGCTCCACGAAGGAGATCATGGCAAACCACGCCATGACACAAGCCAAGAGCAACCCCACCCACCCATCACGCCACCCACCATGGTGCACATAGCGATAACGGAATTCACGCATTGGCGCACCCACATAGTTGCGCCAGCGCACCCGGCGACCAGCCTGTGCCATGGTTGCTGCTTCACGGCGCGCATACGCCGCTTGTTTCTGCCACAATTCAGCAAATGATTCGATGTTGAGATGTGTCACGTGCCCGTGCAAATACTGCGTTTCACCGGCAACCGTGGCAACTTCGTGTACTTCGATGTGTTCATCGTAGTGGGCCAACGCACGATTCACGATACGCAACTGGTAGTCGGGATACCAACCGCCACCACGTACCACGTGCCCAAAAAACAGATTGTGCCGAGGGATCCATAGCCCTGCGCATGGCGCAGGGTTGTCACGCGTCAGCACTGCTAATTCGGGCCACACATCAGCTTCGACGCGTTCGTCAGCATCCAAAAAAAAGACCCATGGCTGACTACACCGCGTCAATGCCAAATTTCGTTGCCCGGGGAAACCACGCCATGCAGCCACTTCCACACGTGCTCCCATGGCATCTGCCACCGCGGCCGTATCGTCACGCGTGGCTGCATCAACGATTACCACGACTTCGGCAACATGTGCTTGCACACTCGCAATGGCCGCACCAATGTGGCGTGCTTCATTTTTGGCAATAATTGCCACACTCACTGGTAATCGTGTCATAGCGCACGTATCTCGCGGTACACGGTGGCCTGTACTTGATATTCCGCATGTGTTAGCGCGCCACGCCGGTATTGCCACCAGGCCAACCACTGCAAGCGCCACATCCCCAAACGCAACCAACAACGATGCCACCAGACTTCGTGTGGCGCGCACCACCGCGCCCAGTAGTGCAGACGACTCTGCCACAAGGCTTTGAGCATGGCACCACGAAACTGGCGTGATGACGCACCACCAATATGCGTCACCAGCGCGGCAGGTTGTTGCCAAATAGCCCACCCTGCACGACGTACCTGCTGACACCAATCAACTTCTTCGGCATACATAAAAAACGATTCATCGAGCATGCCCACAGTATGCAATACCGTGGTGCGCACCGCCATACAAGCACCAAGTGGGTGATCAATGGGGAACGGTGCATCGCCAACAATTTCTTGGGGATAACGCCCATTCCACCACGACGCATAAAACCGCCCTGGTGTAACTTCACCAGGAGGGAAGAGGTCAAAAAATGTCATTGCTGGTGTAGGGAAACGAAAAGCCGCAGGCTGCAATGACCCATCGCTGTTGAGTAATCGTGGTGACACGACTCCAACACGTGGATGCGCTGCCAGAAATGCAACCAATGCTTCGATTGCACCGGCATGCACCACGGTATCTGGATTCAGCATCACCATGGTCGCAATATCGGGGTGCGCCGCCAACAAGGCGCGCATCGCCACATTGGTACCACGCGCAAATCCAAGATTCGCTGCTGGAACGATAAGCGTGACCCAGGGAAATTGGGCACGCACCATGGCCACACTATCGTCACGCGAGCCATTATCAACGACTGCCACTGCAACTGGTATGGTACACGCTTCGAGTGAGCGCAGGCAATCACGCAACAGCGCCACGGTGTTGTACGACACAATTGCCACGCCAACAGGTGCCATTGCCGTATTCATGGCACGCGTTTCGCCAATACTCATGCAACATCCTTGGGTTCACTGCGATAGCCTACATCACTCCCATGATGACAACACGGTTACAATCCCCAAAATGTGGATAATGTGGATAAAACCCTACACTTGGACGGCGAAATCCCTGACAAGTCATGCTGGTGGATTATCGATGGTAATCCAGCGAACGGGCAATTCGTCGCGCGTACTAGTGGATGTCGTTGTATTGCGTACAATTGGTCCAGTGTCATGCAGCCATGCAATCAAGTCATCTATGGAAAACCAGCCCACGGCAAAGCGTTGCTGATCAACGGGATTCAACCAGAAGCGCACTTCGCCATCCATCCACTGCCATCGTTCTAACGTGTGCCATTGATGACCGTGTTCGTGTAGGGCGGTGCGTGTTTCTTCGAAGAGGGCAAGTAATTCATCGAGGCGGAGCGTCGGGGTGCGCCGCATCTCGAGCAGACGTTGGTTGATTGCATCACGGAGTGCGAGGAGTTCCGCGTAATCGAGGTGAGAGATATCGATGCTGGACATGTGTCTCTCCTTTCCTGCATCGCAAAACAATACACCCCCTAGAACCGGCAACGATTCCAAGGAGGTGTCAATGGAGGCGACGACCGGATTTGAACCGGTGAATGGAAGTTTTGCAGACTTCTGCCTTACCACTTGGCGACGTCGCCATCGCATAAAAATGGTAGCACATCCCACTCTCTATGTCAAAAGTTTGCGGATATTGATGATATCTATGACATATAATTGTGCTATACATGGTACCGTCAAGGAGATTACTACATGGAACACGTCCATACTGCTTGTGCCTTCCTGACGCATGCACGGGCTGGGGATGGCGCTATGGCACGTGCACTCGTCACCAGCAATGCCCGCCATCACAACATGTACTTTGCCGCAGGCATGGACGTGCTGATTGATGCGATAGTACAAGCCAGTCATGAATTTCCAGCTAGCACCTTTACCATCAAACGCATCGTCGCTGAGGGGGACATGGTCGTCATTCATTCGCACGTCACCCACACCGTTGACGATATCGGCATGAGTGTGGTGCACATGTTTCGCTTTGAAGCAGGGTTGATTGCGGAATTGTGGGATATCGGGCAGGTGATTCCGCCTGATTGTCCCAATCGTGATGGGCTCTTTTAGCCATACTCGTTGATGTGATTGACACAAGCAGATACCACATCTAACACGATTTTCAGGTATACAATACGAGTAGTCGGTCTATTTACTGGGCGACATGGTGTATGAACATTGATTGCCAATATGTGCGCCAACTCGTGCGCACACATCCTATTCAGTCAGGAAGTCTCGAACAACAGTTTGTTGACCATCATTTGGCCAACTGTCCTGCATGTCGAGCGGCCCTGAATGTGCCGTCACCAACCCTGTTGGGGGCACTCCTGGATACCCAGGCACCACCACTCCCTACGTCGCACCCACACTACAAGCCGGCGGGCAGCCCACGCCCTGCACCACCCGCCGATGCCCCGAAACCTGCCCGCAAACCCCCACGCCCGGCGCCACCCGCCGATGCCCCGAAACCCGCCCGCAAACCCCCACGCCCGGCGCCACCCGCCGATGCCCCGAAACCTGCCCGCAAACCCCCACGCCCGGCGCCACCCGCCGATGCCCCGAAACCTGCCCGCAAACCCCCACGCCCGGCGCCACAGTCGTGGTCGTGGCGCCATGCCCTCGGGCTGACCGTGGGGACGATTCTCATCAGTTATGCGTTAATCGTGGGTGCCAAAGCCGGCTGGGATGCGGTACGTATCTGGCAAGGCTTAGGGTTAATCAGCAATCCAACCCCCACCATGAGTCCCGCTGTGGGCGAGCCGACATTCACCCCCGAGGCAAGTGCCACTGTGGTAGCTACCACACCGACACCGGCACCCATCGTGCTTCCTGCAGGGAGTGACCAGCCACTCACCATCTTGCTACTTGGCTCTGACCGGCGCCCCCAAGAAACAGGATCTGCGCGTACCGATGCGGTGATGGTGATGCGTATCACACCACAAAGCAAAAAAATCTCGTTGCTCTCATTCCCACGTGACCTGATGGTCAATATCCCCGGGTATGGATGGGCACGGATCAATGCGGCGCATGTCTATGGAGATCTCTACCCCAGCTTGGGAGGGGGCATGCAACTCGCCACCCAAACAGTCAGCACCGTGATTGGGCAACCCATTGACTATACGGTGCTCGTTGATTTTGCGGGTTTCATCAATATCATCAATGCACTTGGCGGGGTAGCTGTGGATGTCCCCAAAGAGCTCTACGATGCCCAGTTCCCTACCATGGATTACAAGTATCGAGAAGCGTACTTCCCCGTTGGTACGAGTATGATGGATGGCGATACGGCGCTCACCTATAGCCGTATTCGGCACCCAGACAACGATTTTGAGCGCACTACGCGTCAACAAAGTGTGATTTTGGGCATTGGCGAACGCTTGGTGAGCGCAGGTCACCTCGAAACACTCGATACCGCAGCCCGTGTTACCGATGCACTGATTGGCCATGCCAAAACCGATATGCCTCGTGAAAAAATCATCGCACTCGCTTGGCAAATGCGCGGTATGGACGTGCAACAAATTTCCCGTTTTACCTTGCGCGATGTCTACTATGGCAGTGGTGATGACCGCTATGCCATGTACCCCATAGATGGGGCGATTTCACGCATTGTTACGCAATGGTTGGCCCAATGAATCACCATCTCCGCTATCATCTCGCATGTCTCCTCTGCTGTGTTGGACTCGCAATCACAGTAACCGTTGACAATGCGTGGCATCGTGGGATTGCCACCGCTCCTACGACCGACCCCATTGTGCATGCAGACCAACACTACTTGGGGGTGAACCTGTTCAACATACAGTACGAACCAGACCCTGCAGTGGTGGCTCGTTCGTTTGCAACAGCCCACCAACTCGGGGCACGATACGCACGGATTCAGATGCCCTGGGAAGATGTTGAAATACATGGTCGTGGTGATTTCGAAGACCGACGACACCCGGAACACATCCGTAGTGCCTGGGAAAAGTATGATGCGATTGTGGCTGAAGCGGCGCGCCACGACATCGAGCTCATCGTACGCATTGACCGCCCACCCGCGTGGGCGCGCCTACAACAAGCGGCAACCCCACGCTTCCAGGCTGGTCTGCAAGAAAACGGTGATTCCACGGGGCCACCCGATGATTATCAGGACTATGTGAATTTTGTGGCCACCGTGGTAACCCGTTACCCACAACTCCGCTACATCCAGATATGGAACGAACCCAATCTGGCCTACGAATGGAACTGGGAGCTCCCCAACCCGGTTGCATTTACCGAACTACTGACGCGTACCGCAACAGCCATACGCCGCATCAATCCTGCGATTATCATCTTGTTTCCCAGTCTTTCCCCAACCGATGGCAAAGAACCACGCATCGCCCCCATGAGCGAGCTCGATTTCTTAGCACAGTGCTATGCGGCTGGTGCCGCTGATGCATTTGACATCATGTCGGCCCAAGCGTACGGGCTCGGCCAACCTCCCGACGAGCACCGATACGTGCGACTACGCTGGAATCCGCTCCAGCCATTGCACAACCTTGACCGCCCCATTGACACCCGCATTGATGTGTCACGCATTGTGATGCTCCGCGAAGTGATGGAACAAGCCGGCGACGCACAAACCGCAGTATGGGTCAGTGAATTCGGCTATAACAGTGCCCCAGATACCATACCCGTCGAACGACGCACCCTGTGGGGACCACCCGTGAGCGAAACACAAAAAGGCACATACGTGGTAGCACAGATGGCGCGTGCCCGCCAGGAATGGCCGTGGCTCGGGGTCATGAATCTCTGGATGCTCCGCTGGGGCGGACCAGCAGCGGATCCGGCCAATCCTACCCCATACTTTGCCATCATTGCACCAGACTTTACGCCGTATACGGGCTTTGAAATCATCCAAAACGCCATGAATACCCCACCCATCATCGGTGCAGGCACATACCCGTGGTCGCATCCAGCCATACGCCAAATTGATGCACAGACATGGCGCGTGTCGTTCCACGGCACACAAATTGCCATTCAGAGCACCGCAACTGATGCACGGATACGCATTGATGCTGGTGACTTGGACGACCAACCCGTTGGTAATGGAGAGACCATACTTGCACAGGGTCTCGCAGATGCGCCACATGTGTTGACCTATCAGAGCAGTGCACCGCCCACCACACTCCGCATTTGGCGCACACAACCGTGGCGCATCCTCTTTGAGTTCCTCCCGTGGGTGTGGTTGGGCCTGTTGACTTTTTTCTTGGTTCGCATTTATGGACGTGAGGCATCATGATACACGCATTTCAGACGCAACTCAGCACCACACGCATCGTGTTTGGCGAAGGTGTCGCCGCACACGTAGCCAACGAAGCACGTACACTGGGCATGCGTACCATTCTCCTTATCATGGATCCGTTTTTGGCGACCACACCTGCAGGAACCGAGTGTGCCCAACTCCTCAGGGATGGCGGGATGACGGTGGTACTCTCGACCGCTGTTGAACCAGACCCGACAGTACCCACCATCGAAGCAGGGGCGGCACATGCCCGTGCCCATGCAGTGGACAGTATTGTGGCCATGGGGGGTGGAAGTGCCATGGATACGGCCAAAGCAATCGGTCTCCTGCTGAAAAATGACGCCACACACATTGCACCGTTTTTTCATGGAGGCGGCGCCACGCCAACAGGCATGTTACCCATGATTGCCATACCGACGACTGCAGGGACAGGCGCAGAAGTCACCTTTGTGGCCATCGTGACCGAGCCACACACCCAGCGCAAGTTACTCGTGCGCCACCCATCATTGTCTCCACATGTCGCCTTGGTGGATCCACTCCTCTGTGCCACCATGCCCACAGCACTCACGATGACCACCGGTGTGGATGCGTTGGCACACGCACTCGAGGCCATGACATCTACGATGGCCGCACCACTGAGCGACGCACTGGCCTTGCATGCCATTCCCTTGATCGTACAGTCGTTGCCACGCCTCATCCGTACTGGACACAATGCCGAAGATCGCACCCAGATGAGTCTGGCCGCCACCAGTGCGGGTATGGCGTTTTTGAGTGGACGCGTCCATCTTGGTCACGCAGTCGGTCATGCCTTAGGCGGGGCGTACCATGTGGCACACGGGAGTGCGTGTATCGTGATGATGCCCCAAATCATGAACCTGATTGCACCACATCGTCCACGTGCCATTGCCGCATTTGCGGAAGCATTTGGCTGTCGCACCTCGGATTTCCCCGCTACGCTGGCACAGTGGCTACACCAATGCGGCGTGCCACGGCTCCATAGCCTCCTTGCACCGCACCACCCATCAATACCCGAGCTCATCGCGCTGTTCTGTGGTGAAGAGCGCTTAATCGGGCTCGCTCCTGTTCAGCCCAGCCATTCCCAATGGCATGCAATGATCGAGGCAGCATGGTAAATTTTGCATCACGCGTACATCGCTATCAATGGCCACTCATCGTACTTGCACTCATCTTGGTGCAAAGCGCACCGCTGGCCATCAAGGTACTTGGCATCATCGGGCTCGGTATCGTCGCCGTGGTTAGCCCCGTCGCACTCCTTGGTGCAGTGGCAGCCACCACACCGCTCTATCTGATGCCGGTAGCCATCACCGGCAGTGCGGCTATTCCCCTGCACGAAATCGTGTGGGTGATTGCCATCCTCGCATGGGGTGTCACCCGCTGGCGGCAACAGCAGGCAGTCGTTGTCTGGATGCGCCATGATCGCTGGGTGGCCGCACTCTTCGCTAGCGCCATGCTAGCCGTGGTGTGGGCCGTGCCCGAAGGGCGTGGTGAAGCGTTGCGCTGGTTGCGTTGGTTGTTTATCGAGCCCATCATCTGGTATCTGTGTGTGCGTACAGCCATGCACCACCGCTTACTTGCCCCCCTCCACCTCATACACGCACTGATGGTTAGTGCCTGTGTCGTAGCGGGGATCGGTCTGCTCCAAGCGGTTGGCTACGATCTGGTGCCGTTGTTGGGGGAAAAACGTGCCTTTAGTGACAATGTCATCAGCACCGGCAATATCATCCGCGTTGCATCGGTATACGGGCATCCCAACAATCTGGCCCTCTTTCTCGAACGCATCTGGCCATTTGCCTTTGTGGCGGTACTGATTCCACAACTGCGTACCCGTACTATGTTCGTAGTGGTCCTGCTCTGTGCGACTGGATTATTGCTTTCATTCTCACGGGGAGCATGGCTGGCAGTCACCTGTGTCACATTGCTCATCGGTGTGCGTTACTACGGGACCACATTTATGCGCACCCAACCACGCATCGTCGCCGGGGTCGTCGTCGCAGCACTCGTGGGAACACTTTTTGCGCTACTCACACGTGGGGCGAGTGTGGGGAGCATTGATGCCCGAATGCTCCTCTGGCACGAAAGTATCATGTGGTTACAACAACGTCCATGGGGGCTGGGACTCGGCCAATTTTATTTCTATCACAACCCCGAATACGGCTACAGCATCATTGATGCGTCTCTAATCGGTACCAGTGAGCAGTATGCGGCACATCCCCACAATTTCATCCTTGATTTGTGGCTCAATCTCGGCATATGGGGGCTGGGTATCGGTATGGTGCTCGTTTGGCAGGCACTACGCCGCAGTCTGCCACTACAGCAGCCACGCTGGTGGGCGGTTGCTGCAGGGATGATGCTCGTCACCGCACTCATTCACGGATTAGTTGACCAATTTTACTTTGTGAGTGACATTGCATACTGCTTCTGGTTGGCATTCAGCATAATTGATGTTGACACTGCTACTGATACACCGCTATAATGCGTGGTAGTACAGGACGGCAGATACTTGCCAAACCCCGCCAGGGCCGAGAGGCAGCAACGGTAGGCGAGTTCCTCTGGGTGTCCTGTACTGCATTTATTGCAGCGCTGCAATTGCTGCCCGCCCGAGCACCCGAATATCTTCGGCAATATCCGTGGCGGCCAGCTCGTGGGTATCCACCCAACGTACTCCGGTACTCTCGCGAATTGAGGGATTCAACGTCCCCCCTACAACCACTGCAAAATAAATCAAGTCAATGTGCTGATGATCTGGTGTAATATTTTCGAGTAGGATACAATATGGCTGTGGCAATACCTGCACATCGCCGAGCTGGGCACTCTGACTTGTCAGTTGCACGTCGAGGCCTGTTTCTTCGCGGACTTCACGAATCGCAGCATCGTGGGGGAGCTCGTGCGGGTCAATGTGGCCACCTGGTGGCAACCACATCTGGAGCTTGCGGTGGAACAGGAGTAGCGTGCGCTGTTGCTGTACAACAAATGTGGTCGCAGTAAAATCACGTGTTATCATGAGGAGTGCAACCTTCTCACCAATCGTATCGTCAAGCTCTTAATAGCATAGTGCGATACGTGCGGGGCGTCAAAGGAGTTTTGCTTCTGTGGCTGAGCCTTCACCAGAACTGATACGTCGAGCCCAACGTGGTAACCACGATGCGTTTAACGATATCATCTTAAGTCAACAACGCTACGTATACAGCCTTGCTATGCGCATCTTTCGCAACAATGAAGATGCGGAAGACCTCGTACAAAATACGTTTATCCGGGTTTTTCGTACGATTTACCAGTACAACGGTGATAGTCGATTCACCACATGGTTGTATCGCATTGTCATCAACCTGGCCCGGGACGAGCTACGCGCACGCGGTCGCAAAGTGCCAATTATCAACCCAGGAGGAGGCGACGACGACGAATTTGATCCGGTCACACTCATTGTTGACGATAGTGAAATGCGTGACCCTCAGGCAGTGCTCGAGCACAACGAAACGCGCCGCATGTTGGAGCGCACCATGAATCAGCTCGAGCCTCAATTCCGATTAGTGCTGACGCTCTACTACTTTGATGACCTCAAATACACGGACATTGCGGAAATTCTCGAGATTCCGCTGAACACGGTCAAAAGTCACATCCGGCGTGGCAAGGAGCGTTTGCGTGAAATCATACAACAAGATCCACCTGATAATGCATCATTTTGACACCACCATGATGCATTGACCGTACCACGGAGGTTCGTATGTCCACTTGCGACGATGTCCGCACCATGATTGCCACTGGCGACACAGAAGACGCCCTTGTACAGCATCATCTCCCCGGATGTGCCGAATGTACCCGCTATGCCGAGAGCGATGCTGCATTTGAACGGTTTATGGCGGGGAATGTCATCCTCACTCCACCCGCCCAACTCACGAACAAATTACTTGCCATTGCTACGGATCATGCGGTTCCCCCGCATGCACGCACCTGGTGGGCATCCTTGGCGGTGGTTTTTATTGGGGTTGTCGCAATACTCTTCTCGTTGTACATTTCCGCTCAAATGACACTATGGTTTACGAGTGCATCGTCGTATCACACATACGCAACAACCATCGTCACTGCACCAGATACCATCTATGCATGGGCGGTTAATCTGCCGACGATTGGGGTTGCAGTCGCCACGTTTGGCTCGGTGCGCATCCAACTCATTCTCATGTTAGTAATTGGGCTGTTTGTGCTCGGGTATTACAACCAACGCCAACCCAAGCGCACCAAATAGCCTGTGCGTTTTTCTTTTGCATCAGCGCATCCGCCTGTGCTATAATAAGCTTCGCGTTGCCAGATTGTGTAATGGTAGCACTACGGACTTTGAATCCGTCTGTCTAGGTTCGAATCCTAGTCTGGCAACCACCGAAACGAATATCCCACACATCACCACACACATCTTATTATTATGACGGTGTCTCCCACCACAACTCGTACCGTTGTTGTCCTCGCCGCAGGTGAGGGTACGCGCATGCGATCCACATTACCCAAAGTATTGCACGCCATTGCGGGCAAAGCGATGCTACGTCGTGTACTCGATGTGGCTGATGCCCTCAATCCACACCAAACATGTGTAGTCGTTTCACCACAGGCACAACGCCAAATCAGCGCTGTATGTGGCACTACCTACCACTACATTCCTCAGCACGAGCGCCGTGGCACCGCACACGCGCTCATGCAAGCGCTCCCCCATATGACTGCGACGACGGGCCACGTCATCGTCTTGTTTGGCGATACGCCACTCGTACGCGCCGACACGATTACACGCCTCTTGGCAGAGCTCGTTCAGCATCATGCCAGCGTGGGTTTAGTCAGCTTCGCAGTGCCAGCCCCACACAACTACGGCCGAATTGTACGCAACAGCGCCGGGGATGTCACCGCCATCGTTGAAGCCAAAAACTGCACACCCACACAAGCGCTCATCAGCGAAGCGAATAGTGGCATCATGATTATTGATGCTGCATGGCTCCGCAATGCGCTCCCCACCATTACACCAGATGTCGTGAGCAACGAATACTATTTGACAGACTTGGTGGCATGTGCCGTGACACAACGGGGGGCGGGGGCCGTACGCGCACTCCGAGTGGCAGACAGTAGCGAGGCGTGGGGGGTCAATGACCGCATCCAGTTGGCCAGCGCCGAAGCCATGCTCCACACGCGGACGACACAACACCTGATGGCAAATGGCGTCACGATCATCAATCCACAGCTGGTTACCATTGAACCCGAGGTACACATCGGTGCCGATACCATCATTGCACCTGGATGCGTATTACGTGGTCACACGCGTATCGGTAGCGCCTGTGTGATTGGCCCACACACCACACTCGATGACTGTATCATCGCCGACCAATGCGTGGTGCCACACAGCATGCTCAAACAGAGTACAATACCCACAGGAACCCACGTCGAGCCGTTTACGCACATGCGTCCCTAGGGCGCAGTACCAGACAAGGAGGAGACCGCCTCACCCGAGGCTGGTCTGTGCTATGGAAGGTCGCCTACAAGTTTTTAGCGGCAATGCCAATCTCGCACTCGCCAAAGAAATCTCTGCATGCCTCAACCTGAATCTCGGGCGCGCACTCGTGACCAAGTTCAAAAACGGTGAAACACGCGTCAAAATCGAAGAAAATGTGCGTGGCTCCGACGTGTTCATCGTGCAACCAACCTGCATCCCTGTCAACGACAACCTGATGGAGCTACTCATCATCATTGATGCAGTACGCCGTGCTTCTGCAGCCCGCATCACAGCGGTCATCCCGTACTACGGTTACGCCAAACAAGAGAAAAAAACCACCGGTCGTGAGCCGATTTCAGCAAAACTGGTGGCTAATCTCATCCGTACTGCCGGTGCACACCGCGTGCTCACCATGGATCTGCATGCACCCGCCATTGAAGGATTCTTCGACATCCCCGTGGATCATCTCCAGGCGGGTCAACTCTTGTCGGAATACGTGCGCGGTCTCAACCTCAAAGATCCCGTGGTGATTTCACCGGATGCAGGTGGAGTAGGGCGCGCCAACGAATTCCGCGAACGGATTGGTGCCGGGCTGGCGATTATCGCCAAACAGCGCCCACGCCCCGATACGGTGGAGATGATTGAAATGGTGGGTGATGTATCGGGGCGCCCAGCAGTCATCGTGGACGACATGATTTCGACGGGTGGGACGCTGGTAGAAGCGGCCAAATCACTCTTGAATCGGGGAGCCACCCACGTCTATGCGTGTGCCACCCACGGAATTTTCGCTGGTGATGGGCTTGATGCCATTCGTGCTTCACAGATGGTCGAAACTATCGTCACCAACACCATTCCGCAGTCACCAGATGCGGCCCAATCACGGGTACGCACCATTAGTGTAGCCCCGCTCTTTGCCGAGGCTATTTTGCGCATTCACAAGGATCTTTCCTTGAGTGCACTCTTTTCATAAAAGGGATATCTGTGGAACTGATTGACATACCTCTCCGTTGGGTTGGCATTGCGACGTGTCTCTTTGTTATCGTACTTGCATCACTCGCCGAAGCATCGCTCAGTGCGATTTCACGACGCCAGCTCAACGGAATCAATGGTGGATCACGTGCCAAAGTCATTGATGACCTCATCACGGATGCCTATCGCTTCAAAGTCGCCCTCTTGTTGCTCAATACTATGGCGCTCATTGCCCTAACCGCACTTGCGTTTGGCTTGATTGCGACGCTCACCCTCTGGCAACAAATCGCCTGGATGGTCGGTGCTACCGTGGCCATTATCGTGATTGCCGAGGCACTCCCCAAAGCAGTGGCCATTCGTAATCCGGCGGCAGTCGCCAAACTCATTGCTACGCCCTTTTCGGTGTGTATGGTCGTTCTTCGCCCGCTGATTGTGGCAATTGACTTCGTGGCTCGCAGTCTGCTTACCCCCAAAGGGTCGCAAGAATTAGCCCCCGTTGTGACCGAAGAAGAACTCATGACCATCGTGAATGTGGGCGAAGAAGAAGGCATCTTGGAACCGACAGAGCGTGCCATGATCAAAGACATCATCACCTTTGGCGATACCATCGTGCGCGAAATTATGACTCCACGCGTGGACGTGGTAACCATCAATGCAACTGCCTCCATTGACGATGCATTGAATCTGATTACTGGCTACGGACACTCGCGTATCCCCGTCTATCGCGAATCAAGTGATCGCATTATTGGCGTACTGTACGCCAAAGACTTGCTTGCGAGTCTACGCTTTGGCCAGAAACCAGCGGCCATTCATACCCTCATGCGCCATCCGTTTTATGTACCCGAGCTCATCAACATTGATGATTTATTGCGTACCATGCAAACCAAACGGGTGCATTTTGCAGTGGTTGTGGATGAATATGGTGCAACTACCGGCATCGTCACCCTCGAAGACATTCTCGAAGAAATCGTGGGTGACATCAACGATGAATTTGATGCCACCACCTTGCCCGACATGGTCTGGAACGGCCCCAACGAACTCACCGTGGATGCCCGTGTGCTCCTCGACGACATCAATGATCAAACCGGCCTCTCACTCAATTCAGAATCATCTGACCGCATTGGTGGTTTCATTGCCGAACACCTAGGGCGTATGAGCCAAATCGGTGATCAAGTCACACTCCCCGACCACACACTGCTCACCGTCATTGCAATTGATGGGATTCGCACTAGTCGCATTCGTATCAACATACCGACGCAGCCACACCAAGGGAGGACCGATGAGTCAAATCAACAGCCAACACCTCATTGATGCGGCCATCACCGCCCGGACACACGCCTATGCGCCCTATTCACGCTTTTTGGTGGGAGCCGCAGTCCTCTGTAGTGATGGTCGCATCTTTATGGGGTGCAACATTGAAAATGCTGCCTACCCCAGCACCAATTGCGCTGAACGTGTTGCCATGCAGTCGGCCTGGGCAGTAGGAGCCCGTGACATTGTGGCAATTGCGGTGGTTGCCGACACCCCTGGACCAGTGAGCCCGTGTGGTGGGTGCCGCCAGGTTATGGCCGAGCTCGCCCGCAATGCCGTCGTGTATCTCACCAATCTCCATGGACAGGTCTACGAAACATCTGTGGCTGCGCTGTTGCCAGGAGCCTTTGACCCCAATGATTTGCCGCAGTAATCACGCTTTACGGAGCAAACACTGGCTGCAACGACTCCCCTTTTTCCCATGCCTGTAAAAATTCATAGGGATTCATTTCACCACGCCGCACTTGCCAATCGGTGGCATATGATGGGCGTGAAATACCGAAATGCAGGTGAGGGGGCGTGTGGCGTGCGTTGCCTGATCGTCCCGTGTAGCCCAGTAAATCCCCGGCCCGCACTTGCATGCCTACCGTCAGGCCCGGCGCAACGGCGCTCAGATGTGAACCATAGTAGCGGTTGCCATCAATGCCAATAATCGCAACAGCCAGACCACTACGCGTAACCGGATCATCAACGGTAGAATCCCATTGATCGGTTGTTTCGATGTAATCAACCACGCCATCTATTACAGCCACAAAGGGTGCACCATCTGCACAAAAAATATCAGTAGCCATGTAGTCGTGATGATCGCGACCATAGGTTACCGGTACTCCCGGTATAGGGAAGACATACGTGTACGAAGACTGCCCAACAGCAGTGGCCTGCAAGAGTTGTTGTGTACGCACCGGTAGTAGCGTCGCCGTGGGTGCGGGCAGCGTCGCCGTGGGTGCGGGCAGCGTTGCCGTGGGTGCGGGCAGCGTTGCCGTGGGTGCGGGCAGCGTCGCCGTGGGTGCGGGCAGCGTCGCCGTGGGTGCGGGCAGCGTCGCCGTGGGTGTGGTATTTCCTGGCAATGGCATACTACATGCCACACACCACCACATCACACTCAACCAATAGCAGGCGCTACGCATACCTATCCTTGCATTTCTTGGATTAATTGCTGGTATTGTTGAACAATGTCATCCACTTGTGCCGGGCTACTCGCTTCCACACACACCGACACATATGGACCATCACTATCGGGTGTGAGCAGCACCCAGTAATCATCACCTTCGATGCGCAAGCCATCAATGGTCTGCTGGCGCCGTTCTTGGAAGCGCTCGCTGAGTTGGCGCATCACCCGCCCTTTGGATTCCCAGCCACATGCCACACGTGCTTGGGTGATGTGGAACACGGGGATCGAATCCACGGCATCAGCAAGCTGTATCTTTTGGCTGAGTAGCAACTCGATGGTTTTGATAACGGTATACATGCCGTCTGCCACCGGATGAAATCGTGGAAAGACACAAGCGCCATCTCCATCACCCAACAGCAACAAATCGCGGCGCTTGGCGGCCATTTGCATCAGGGCACCCAACGCCCCGCGCGTACGCACCACCGCACCACCACGCCGTGCAGCAATCGCCTCAAAAACGCGCGGCGCATGCATCGGTACGGCAACGACGCCACCACCTTCTGCGGCAAGCACCAAATCAACCAACACCGCAAACGCCAACATGGGGGTCAACGGACGCCCACGACCATCAACCATAGCAACACGTTCACCGTTGGCTTCGATGCGCACACCCAGCCGGGCATTCAACACCTGGGTGACTTGCGCTAGGCGCATCAAATCGGTGTCAGCCTGTGTATCCTGAAGCGTAACCGGCACCGATTCTACATTGGCATTTAATTCCACTGCCCGAATGCCCAACCGACGCAGAATCCCTGGCAAGACGACCGAGCTACTCGCATGATTGTAGTCAACAACAACTTGAAAGGTTGGTTCATTGACAAAGGCGTCTTGACGCAACGCTTTTACAAATGCAGTGGCATAGGTCTCGGTGGGATTGCGGGCTTCTGTGATGCGCCCAATCTCGTTGTAGTAGGCGCGACGGTAGTCTTCTCGGAAAAAAATACCCTCGATGCGCCGCTCATTCGTTGTATCGAGGTCCAGACCGTTGCGATCAAAAATACGGATTTCGATCATGCGGTCATCATCGGCGGACACCTGTAAATGCACGCCACCACTCGTACCCGCAGTGGCCGTCATGTAGCGGGCAACGGGCAACGGCACACTGTGCAACTCGAGCACATTCACACCTGCGGACGGCAATCCAGACATCAACGCCCGCTTCAACATGCGCGCCGCATCATTCCCGTCGCGATTTGCCGTTACCGTGGCACCGAGCGGCAACGCAGAGCCGATGGCTGCACCGATACGCGCACACCACTCTGGTGTTAGATCAATGTTGACTAATCCGGTAATACCCTGTTTGCCAAACAACACGCGCCGTCCCTGTGAGCCCCAGATAATACTCGCAGTGACAGTGGCACTTTCATCAACTTCTTTGTAGGGCCAGATTTTGACGTTATTGCCAATCACAGCCCCCGTGTTGATCATGGTCTGATCGCCGACAACCACACCTTCCGACAACACGGCACGACTTTTGACGTTGCATTGCCGCAACACCACGGCACCACGTAATTCGGCACGTTCCCCGATATAGGAGTTGCGCCAGATGATACTCCGGTCAATGATGGCCCCAGCATCAACAATCGCATAATCGCGGATTACCGTTGGTCCGATGACCTGGGCACCACTTTTAATCTTGGCACCAAAGCCGAGATAGAGTGGCCCTTGCAGACAGGCATCCGCCGCAATCTCCACATCCCCATCTACCCACACCTCGTCACTGAGCCGACGCCCAATCCGTGGCAGATTCACCAGCCCGGTCAGATAATCACGGGTTGCACGCATATATTCATCAATGGTTCCTACATCCGTCCAGTAGCCGTCTACCACACACCCAGCAATACCCTGCGGTTGTTGCAAGAGTCGTGGAAAGATGTCTTTGGCCCAGTCCACTGGTTTATCCGTGTCAATGTAGTCAAAAATAGCAGGGTCAACCACGTAAATGCCCGTATTCACCGTATCGGAAAAGACCTCACCCCAACTCGGCTTTTCCACTAAATCGCGCACATAGCCCGCATCATCACAAATCGCCACCCCATATTCGAGTGGATTGGGCACGCGCTTGAGTGTCATGGTAACCAGCGCACCAGCGGTACGGTGACGTGCGATGACCTGTGTCAGATCAATGTCGGTGACCGCATCACCGGATATCACCAGAAACGGCTCACGCAGGAGATCTTGGGCACGTTTGACACTCCCTGCAGTACCCAGTGGCCGGTCTTCGAGCGAATACGTGATATCCACACCAAACGCGGCGCCATCGCCGAAATGATCTTGGATGACACTCGCCATGTATTGCACCGTGACCACGATATCACTGATGTGATGGCGCTTGAGTAATTCGACGATATGCCCCATCACCGGGCGATCAACCATTGGCACCATGGGCTTGGGACGATTCAGCGTCAGGGGTCGCAACCGCGACCCTTCGCCTCCGGCCATTACGACTGCTTTCATAGACGTCCCCCACCCTCTCTACACGTCATTGTGTACTTTCATCCATGATTGACTGGCCCATCGCCAACAAGATGCGGCGCTCTTCGTCGCTAATATCGTCGCGGCGCAAAAATAGCTCGAGCGCTTCTACGGGTGTCGGCAACCGGTCCTGACGGTTCATGTTCACCGAAGCCAAGCCATCGGTACGTGGCACATGGACAAGTACCCGGGCCACAAATGCCGCCCCTGCACCTTCGAGTAATATCCTGATTTGACGCTCACTAATCATCGATCGTTGCACGGGTAATGCATCAATGGTTACTTTGACAATGGCGTCTTTGACGTCTTTCCGTGTGAGTGCCGTGTAAATCCGATCCATTGGTTGCTCACCACTCTGGGTCACATCCACTTCAATATGTACAAATGGACGCCCATGCAACGGGATAAACGTGTGGCTGGCCTGTTTTGCCGCAAACGTGACTAACACGCACCCTTTGTCTTCGTTGATTTCGCCAAAATCAATGCGCTCAATGCTTCCCGCATAGACCATGGGGGGATCGGTACGTAATTGCTGGTGCTTGTGCACATGACCGAGTGCCACGTAATCCACACCAGCCGGACAGAGCACCGACTGCGGTAGCTGAATCTCGCTCCCCAGCATCAACTGCCGTTCAAATCCCGATACCGCCCCGGTGACCGTGCCGTGGTATGTCACCACGATTGGCCGCTGAGCATCTTCGGCGGTCAAAAGGGCGACTTGCTCTTGGATATATGTCTCAACGATGCGCACCATTTCGCGTTCTTGCTCGCCGAGCCCCACCTGTCGCAGACTGTCGTTATTGCTGACCAACATCTCACGCATCAGCCATGGAATCGCAATTACAGCCAGCGCACCGTGTGGCGTGCTATACCGATACACGTCTGGACGACGAGCCACGGTCACCCCATCAAACTTGAGCCCCTCATACACGCTCACCGAATTTGCAGAATCACGACCCGGCGCCACGTCGTGATTCCCAATCAACAACAACACGGGAATGTTGGCGTCGCGTAAGCGGCGCATCCGTGCAGCAAATTCACTTTGATGCCGTGGTAACGGACTACGATTTTTAAACATATCACCAGCCACCAATACCAAATCAACTTGCTTGGTGATAGCAATTTCAATGGCTTCATCGAAACAGGCCAAAAAATCAATGAGGCGCTGATGCATGCCCCGTTTTACATCAAACTGACCATAATTTTCAACACCGATATGTAAATCAGCAACATGGAGTATCTGTAGCATCACGCACTCCCTTTCGATTGTGTTATTACTATTATATTGCGTATATGCACTGCGTGTTTATCTGTGCATATCCACATAAGTTATCCACAAAATGTGGATAACACGACTTATCCCACATTATCACAAATCCG
The DNA here is from genome assembly GCA_041165505.1 of Chloroflexota bacterium. GTDB lineage: Bacteria > Chloroflexota > Chloroflexia > Chloroflexales > Roseiflexaceae > UBA965. The sequence goes on from JBEANH010000015.1 coordinate 41,221, forward strand.
CATTCTAATGCGCTAAAGTGGTGTTTTTGTTGGATGTGGACAATGTGGATAACTTTTATATCCCACAGTATCCCATACATCCCATCGAATAGCCAAAAAACACATGTATCCCACAGTATCCCACAGGCATATTGTCCACATATCCCACATCAGATTGTGGATAACGTGGGGAATAGTGGCGGAAAACCCGTGTAAAACGGAGATATCCCACATTTTGTGTGGGATATTGTGGGATATCTCGAAATAATGCTAGAATGCCACTACACGGGAGCAGAGGAGGGGGCATGCAACTGCGCATCGGTCATATGTATCCTGCACAAATGAACATATACGGCGATCGTGGCAACATGATTAGCCTGGTACAACGCTGTCTTTGGCGTGGCATTGAGGTACAGGTCGTCGAAATACATCCAGGGATGACCGTTGCGTGGCAGACGCTTGATATTTGTTTTTTTGGGGGTGGTCAAGACAGTGGGCAGGCCTTGATTGCCCACGACTTTGTGACCACCCATGGAAACAATCTGCGCGCCGCCGTCAGTGATGGCATGGTCATGCTGGCGATTTGCGGTGGTTATCAACTACTCGGCAACTACTTTTTGACACATACCGGCGAAAAACTGCCTGGTGTCGGCGCACTCGACGTCCACACCGTAGGTGGCGATGTACGCCTCATCGGCAATATGGCCGTTGCAATCGAACTGGGTATCACGCCACAGACGCTCATCGGGTTTGAGAACCACAGTGGACGCACCTATGTGGGAAATGGGGCACGGCCATTGGGGCGTGTATTGGCTGGTGCGGGAAACAATGGTCACGACGGAAGCGAAGGCGCCTATGTGCACAACACCTTTGGGTGTTATCTACATGGATCGTTGCTCCCCAAAAATCCCCACTTTGCCGACTATCTCATCCACACCGCATTAACACGGCGCTACGGGTATGCCGATCTCGCACCACTCGACAACAGCATCGAGTTGCATGCTCACCAGCAGATGCTTGCACGCGTGCACACACAATCACCACGCTAGGCAGCATACCTAACGTGGTGATGTCATTTCCTCAGTGACGAAGCATCAATTATGCATCGTATTTGCGTACAATCAACGCCGAATTGTGCCCACCAAGCCCAATCGAATTAGAAAGCGCGGCCACAATCGGCAAGCGACGCGCCTGACCTGCCACGTAATCGAGGTCACAGTCTGGATCAGCCTGTTCGAGATTAATCGTCGGGTGTACGATTCCGTGTGACACACTCAGGGCTGCAACAATGAGTTCGACGGCGCCCGCAGCACCCATCATATGCCCCAGCATTGATTTCGACGAGTTCACCACCATACCATAGGCGTGATCGGCAAAGACTGTTTTTATGGCCCGGGTCTCGGCCATGTCGTTGAGTGGAGTGCCCGTGCCATGTGCGTTGATATACCCCACCAGTGCTGGGTCAATCGCTGCTTTGCGTAGCGCCATGCGCATCGCACGTGCAGGACCTGCGCCATCTTCACCTGCGGCTATCATATCTTTGGCATCATTACTATTGCCATATCCGACCACTTCGGCAATGATGGGGGCACCACGGCGTTTAGCGTGTTCGAGCTCTTCGAGGATGACTGCACCAGCGCCTTCGGACAAGACGAATCCGTCACGCCGGGCATCGAACGGTTTGCACGCATAGGCCGGATTGTCGTTGTCACCGGCGAGACCACGCATATTGGTAAACGCCGACATGACCACAGGCACAATGGGTGCTTCTGCGCCCCCCGCAATAATCACGTCAGCATCATCACGTTTAATGGTTTCGTATGCTTCACCAATGTTGTGCCCACCCGTCGAACACGCGGCCACAATGGCCATGTTGGGGCCAAGTGCACCGGTTTGGATGGCAATATACCCTGAAGCAGCATCATCAATCATGTTGGCAATCAGTGTTGGGGCCACACGGCGGGTGCCTTTTTCTTGGAGCACCGCCATGTTTTCGCCGATCAAGTCGAGTCCACCTGCACCCGTCCCGTAGATGACGCCGAGGCGTTCGCGGTCCATGGTGGATGTATCGAGCTGCGCATGGCGCAACGCCTCGAGTGATGCATTGAGGGCGTAGCGCACATACTGCGAGGCCCGGCGCGCCTCACGGGGGTCTATGGCGGCATCAAGGGCAAAATCACGCACTTCACCGGCGATGCGCACCGCATAATCACTCACATCAAACCGTGTAATCGCGCGCACCCCACTTTGACCAGCAAGCAGTGCCTGCCACGTGGTTGCCAAATCGTTTCCCAAGGGCGTCACTGCGCCCATCCCTGTAATCACCACACGGCGCATGCAATCGTCTCCTTAGGCGCCAGCGGAGGATGCGGCGGCGTAATCAGCGGGATAAAAGAGTTTGACGATTTCCGTGTCTGACAAGCTCAATGTCTGTACCTGCGTGTTGATACGGCGAATCAATCCGGTAAGCACTTGTTTGGGTCCGAGTTCAATGAAGGTTTCGACGCCATGTTCGACCATGGTGTGCACACTACTCGTCCATTGCACTGGCAGGGTGAGCTGACCGGTGACTTCGGTACGGAGCTCGTCCACACTATGCAACATTTGCGCACTGATATTGGCAATCAAGGGAACCAAGGGTGGCTGAATGTTGACACGTGCCACCAACTCGGCAAAGTGCGTCGCCGCATGTTGCATGAGTGGTGAGTGTGACGCAATTGACACGGCTAGGCGTTGCACCAATTTGGCACCACGTGCTTTGGCGAGCTCCATGGCATGCAACAACGCATCAACTTCACCAGAAAGCACGGTTTGCCCGGGTGAGTTGGCGTTGGCCATGGTGACTACACCGTGTGCTTGTGCTTCGGTGACCACGGCTTGGAGTTGCGTTTCATCGAGACCGATGACCGCAGCCATACCACCAGGACGCACCTGTGACGTTTCCTTCATCAACCGACCACGCTCACGCACCAACAATAACGCTTCGTCGAAACGTAGTGACCCGGCGGCCACAAGTGCGGTAAATTCACCAAGACTATGACCAGCCACCAATGTTGGTGACACGCTGATTCCCATGGGAGTGAGGCGCTCACGTAGCGCTTCGAGACAGGCAATGCTCACCGTCAAAATTGCAGGTTGTGCATTGTACGTGTCATCGAGTTCTGCTTGTGGACCCTCAAAACAGAGTTTTGTCAATGAAAAACCGAGGACTTCATCTGCCTGGTCAAACACCCGTTTGGCAGCGGGCGAAACGCTGTACAGCAAGCGCCCCATACCAACATACTGTGATCCCTGACCGGGGAATACTAATGCGATGCGGTTTTTGATTGTTTGCAATAACTCCAACGTTGTCCCTCCTCGTGTATACACCAACAGCATGTGTGCGTGACCGACATGGTCAGTGTCTTTTCATTAAGACAGTGTTGGATGCGAGTAGTATACACCAATTTGGTGAACCCCGTGTCAACACCACGTAAACACACGCCACACATCCGATTAAATCGCTGGCACAGCAGCGAGTGCGGCCATGTAGACGTCATGGATGGGCACCCGATGGTGCCGGGCCGCAGCTGCACAATCCTCGTATTCAGGGGCATAATGGAGCAGACTCCCGTGCCAATACTTGCACTTGACTCGGATATCTCCGAACTGGGTTGTCACGGTGATGTGGCTCCGTTCGGCGACGTAGCGCTCAACGAGCTGACGGCGCATCCCAAACGTGCTGGTTTCACGCATGATGAAGTCCACCAGAGCCGCTTCTTTGGGTTCGTCACACAGCACGGAGAGCGTCAGGGCAGCTCGCCCTTTTTTCATGAAAATCGGTGTTTGCCACACATCACGAGCACCGTGGTGCATCAGTGCATCACAGACATAGGCCAACTGCTCAGCTGATTGGTCATCAATGTTGCATGCCAACAAGACCATCTGCTCGGGTGGATTCGCCGTATGTCCCAGCCAGATGCGTAGCGCATTGGGACGTTCAGTGATTTTTTTGCCAAAACCGTAGCCAATGCGTTCGAGTTGCATACGCGGCCGAGTAAACTGGGCGAGTGTGGCCACAATCGCAGCCCCGGTGGGAGTCACCAATTCGAATGTGGCTGCATCGGGGATAATCGGTGCCTGTACCGCACTCAAAATGTTGAGCGTGGCCGGTGCCGGCACGGGGAGTTCACCGTGGGCAGCCCGCACCCAGCCCTGCCCGAGTGGCAACGGCGATGCATACACCTGTGTGACGTCGAGCAAATAGAGCCCAGCAGTGACCCCCACAATGTCAACAATGGCATCGAGTGCACCGACTTCGTGGAAATGGACTTCAGCTGCCGAGACACCATGGACCCGTGCTTCGGCATCTGCAAGTGCCTGAAAAATGGCCAACGACTGCGTTTTGACGCGTTCGGGCAATGCTGCCGCCATGATAATCTGGGTGACATCATGGAGATGGCGGTGCACGGATTGTTCGGGTGCATCCACGTGCATACGTGTCCCTGCCAACCATCCGCGCACTTCGGCTTGCCCGTGAATGGACCACCCTGGAATATTGAGTGTAGTCAACATGGCACGCAAGGCGGCGATGTCGAGACCAACATCACACAGCGCACCGAGAGTCATGTCACCGCTAATCCCCGAAAAACAGTCGAAATATGCGACACGCGCCATAGCCACTCCTCTCGTGGTGAGTCAAACGTTCACGATGAAATAGCGTACACTAATACGCATCAGGTAGAAGAAGGTCAACACCATGGATGGACACTCCCCCCCATTGTATGCGAGTGCCGATATTCTCACATTACTGGGGCTTGATCCCAATCAGCAGTATATTCCTATTCGCCAGGTACTGCTCCAGTTCGACCTGAATGCGCGTACCTACGAACGTGCACTCCGCAAACATCCTGTACTTGGCGCCGGCCTCAAGCCACTCTGGATTCTCGATTCCCACGGGCAGCGCATTCCCGCATTGTGTTTGCGCGTTGACCTGATTCCGTTGTGGTTGAGCACATTACCGAGCCCGCCACACAGCATCCTCGCGCAGTGGCAACACGAAGTGGCATCGGTGCTGTGGCAACAATTCAAGCCCAACGGCGCCACAACTGCCGACGGCTACGTGGGGGCACGCTACCAGCTCACTGCTGTTGAACAGGCCTATGTGCAAGCGCATGAAACCGCAGCAGTAGCACGCCATCAGCTCCTCGGCGAACGCGAACTTGATGCGCAAGTGGCACGTGCTGACACCCCCATCGACACCACACTCAGCGATGCAGGCGCCACCGCACTCGTCAAAATGACGCGCCAGACTGCGCTGACCTCGGCCACACTCAGCAAACGCAACGACTACCTGGGGATTTTTGTGGGGTTGGTACGCGTCTTTCAGATTCATTCGTTGCGCGCCATGCCTCCTAGCCGACTACAATCGGCACTTGCTTGGCTCGAACGGTGGCAACAAGATCTCATTGATGCGGCCCACAACGATGAACAACACCCTGGCTAAGCATCGTGCCGTTTGTGTGTACGCACGACTTCGGCGTAGGCGGCACGTTCACGAGCAGCAAATTCTGCCGATGCACTGACGATGATGTCACGGACAGCGGCCGGTGTATCCACCACTTGCATTAATGCAAGTTCGGTATCCGTGAGCATGCCCTGGGCACATGCGTTGCTCCGTAGCCAAGTAATCAACCCATTCCAGTACGTGCTCCCGTACAAAATAACCGGAAAATTGTGTACTTTCCCCGTTTGCACCAGTGTAATCGCTTCGAACAGTTCGTCGAGCGTACCAAACCCGCCAGGAAAAAAGACAAACGCCGTGGCATATTTGACGAGCATCGTTTTGCGCACAAAAAAATAGCGGAATTCGAGTGACTGCGTCGTATACGGGTTCACATGCTGCTCAAACGGCAACTCGATGTTGAGTCCCACTGATGCCACACCCGCCTCTTTGCCCCCCTGATTGCCGGCTTCCATGATACCGGGGCCACCACCCGTGATTACCGCAAAGCCGGCCTCACCAATAAGGCGCGCCGTCTCGACAGCGGCCTGATAGTATGCATGGTCGGATGTGAGCCGGGCTGATCCGAACAGCGTCACAGCGGGACCAAGTGTGGCTAATTCGTCGAATCCATCTACAAATTCACTCATAATCCGCAACACGCGCCACGTATCAGTACGATGAAAGGGGGTACTCTCGTGGGGAGCGAGGAGTAATTGCTCGTCGGCAGTAACATGCGGTGGTTTCATGGTTGTGTTCCTTTCATATGTTTCCCAATCATTACGTACACAATCAGCACCAAATGGTGCACAGCAGTCTATCTATGCGTGCGGTGTGTCACCACATATCTGACGTAGCCCAGTGACTAATCGTTGCAGACCAACGGTCAGCTGTGGTTGTGCGACCAACGCCGATATCACAATGGTACAGCCATGGCTCGTCCCAAAGAAGAACCCAGGATGCACAAAAACACCATGGGCGAGCAGCGCTAGTACAACGGTTTCTTCGGAGAGTGGGCACTGCACCTGTACCAGCACGTAATAGCCGGCGTCGGGGGGGCGCACACGCACGCACGCAAGCGATGCCAACGTATCAATCACAAAGGCAACCTGCTGTTGGATGTGGTGGCGTTGATGCGCCATAAATGTGGCACCTGCATGAAGGATGTGCGGGAGCATCGTTTGTACCAGCATGTTTGCACCGAGAAAGGTATCGTTGAGGACCTCGAGGCGCATGGCATAGTGCTGACGTGCCTGCGGTGACAGTGCAATCCATCCCAATTTGAGGTCAGGAAGTGCACACATCTTTGAGAGACCATTGAGTGTAAAGATCGGC
>JBEANH010000016.1:0-39048 GCA_041165505.1 Chloroflexota bacterium
ACGCCGCGGGCGCACTAAGCTGGGGGAACCGAAGTACACGACGTACCACACATTCCATAATCACAAACGATAGGCAAACACACGATAATGGAATCGCATGGGTATTATACACTATTCTACGGGTACCTTTCAAGCATAATTCACAGTATATTGACGCATTTCACATACTTTTTTACAATACAATGTCTACACCAAGCGCTGTGTGCACAAATGACGATTGAAGCGACGTGAAATGACGGGGCAACGTGAAATGACGCCCCTACTGCGAGAATGCTATGCCGACACCGCTGACGCCACGTGTACTGATGATCGTACACGACCCGCTGGTCTCCCAAGACCAGCGCTTGCACCACTACTAGGCAACTGCCAGCCATGGGCTACTCGCATACCGCGTAGTGAACATCATTGACGCACCATGGTTTCCCGTCAAAGTAGACCACTTCCAGTACACGGTGGCCGACTACGTGGCACGGTGGGCACGCCGTGACATGCATCACCCTGATGCACTCGATTACCCGGCACGCATGGCCGCCTTTGATTTGTATGCACGCTTCAACCGTCAGGAATTCGACGAAGTGTGGGTCTTTTCACCCCCTTATGCGGGTGAATACGAATCCATTATGATTGGGCCACACGCCATTTGGTGCAATGCCCCACCCCTCCACACTACGGCCATTACCAAGAATTTCGTCATGATGGGCTTCAACTACGAACGTGATGTGGGCTGCATGCTCGAAAATTTCGGACATCGAGCCGAGTCCATCATGCAGCATGTCACCGCTCAGGTTGCACCGGCCCAGAATCTGTGGAATCAGTTTTGCCAGTACGATGTGCGCCACCCCCAGGCAGCCGCATGCGGCAACGTGCACTTTGCCCCCAACAGTACGCACGACTACGACTGGGGGAATCGCCGTCCCGTGTTGGCATACTGTGATCGGTGGCGTGACTACCCACATACCGCACAGGCTCCCGCCCGCATGGTGGATTGCCATGAATGGGGCAATGGTGACATGCGCGCCCACCATATTTGGTGGTTCCAACATTTCCCGCGGTATCAGGGGATGTTGGGCGGTATTTGGGGGAATTGGTGGGATTATGCGGTGCGTGGCCACGACATCGTACTCCCATAAAACCAAACGCCGCCCGACGCCATGGCGTCGGGCGGCGAGGGCGATGTCGGTTTAGTTGCCCAGCGAAATGCGGGCGCTCATACCGGCGCGCAGGTTGCTGGTATCGTCGAGGGTGACGTGCACCGTGTAGAGGCGTGCATTGCCGACCACGGTGGCAATCGGTGAAATAAAGGTCACCGTGCCGGTGTAGCTGGCTCCTGCAATTGCATCCACGTTGATTGTCGCCTTTTGGTCAATTTGGACGCGGGCAATGTCAATGTCGCTAATCATCACTTCGGCGCGTAAATTGGTCGTATCAATCAGTTGGATAGCAACACGACTCGCCGGATTGGCTGGGTCGCCCACGCTAACCGTGATGAGCGAAACCACACCATCAAAGGGGGCACGAATTTCGGCACGTTGGCGGTTGAGTTGTGCTGATGCCAAGGCGGCTTCGGCCTGGGCGACGCCTGCTGCTGCTTGGGCACGTGCCACCGTTATCCGATTCACGGCTGCTTGTGCTTGTGCCAGGGTGGCATCGAGCGCCGCCTTGTCTTTGCCAGTCGGGTTGGTCAACCGTCGCAATGCGAGCTCTGCTTGGGCGACCTGTTGTGCCGCACTGTCAATACCCACTTGTTCGGCTTGTTTGGCTTGGTCGTAGGCAATCTGGGCACTCTGCAGTGACGATCGAGCCGAATCACGGCGTGACAGTGAGATGTCGTGGAGGGCCTGGTAGCGGCGGATGGTGGCTTCGTTGATGCGATTGGGTCGCCCCATGGCTGTTGGTGTGTATGGATCGGTACCGTTTTCGGCTACCCAGTCCCAGTTGAACTTGTCAATGGAATACTGTGCTTCTGCTTGAGCCAGGCTCTGATTTGCCAGGTCGAGCTGGATTTGCGCCTGCGTCTTGGAGAGAGACAAGCGGTCTTTGGTGCTCTGTAGGGTGTACTTGGCAGCCGCCAACGATAACTTGGCTGCTTCGACGTCGGCACTCGTGCTATTGGGCTTGGTGGCATCAACGGCGGCTTGGGCCTGGGCGAGCTGAGCTTTGGCAGCCAAACTATCGGGACCGCTCACATCGTAGCCAGCCAGTTGTGCCTTGGCACTGGCCAGATTTGCTTCGGCCTGAAGCACTTGTTGGTCGTAGATGGTGGTGTCGAGGCTGGCGAGTAGGGTGTCTTTTTTGACGCTGTCACCCTCTTTGACCAATAGTTCGCGCACGGTACCGCTCACCAAAAAATTGAGGTCTGCATCGTTGAGTGTCTTGATTTCACCACTCCCACTCACCGGGGCCACCAAGGCGCCACTGCCGGTATCGGGGGTGGCTACTAGGCTGCCCACATCGAGTGTCGGCTGCAGGGTGGGCTGGGCCATGGCTGCTGCCACCGTGGCGGTGGGAGCCACGGTGGTGGCAGGGGTCGCACATGCGGCTAACCCTGCGGCCACGCCACTCACGACTAGCAGGCGAATAAACTGTTGACGCATCGGTTTCATCTATCTTCTCCTCCGTATTTACGCGTTGTGATCTGGTTGGGGTACGACAGCCGGTCGCACGGTGGGGGTGGCTTCTGCGGGTGTGGGCGTCTGTTTGCGCGTGGTCAGCCGTGTGGTCAATGAATCGAGCAGACTGTAGGCGGCAGGTACCACAAACAGCGTCAAAATCATGGATGTGGTCAACCCACCGATGAGGACAGTGGCCAACCCACGGCGGAATTCACCACCTTGACCCGTGCCAAAGATGTGAATACCCATGGCCACGGGAATCGCTCCAGCCACGATGGCAAACGTTGTCATCAGAATGGGACGCAATCGCACCGCACCTGCCACACGCAGTGCTTCGTGCTTTTCTAGCCCCGCTGCCCGCAACCGGTTGGTGAAGTCAATGAGCAAGATGGAGTTTTTGGTGACGAGACCGAGCAACATGATGAGCCCAATCATGCCGGTGATGTCGAGGTCGGTGCGTGTAATCAGAAGCCCCAAGAAGGCACCGATGAAGCTGAACGGCATGGCCAACATGATGACGAGGGGCTGGGTGAACGAACCAAACTGCGACGCCAAGACCATGTAGACGAACAACACGGACAAGAGCATGGCAATAATCAACGACGTGAATCCATCGGTTTGTTGCTGTGCCTGACCCGTGAAACCCCAGCTCATGTCGGCAGGAATTTGCATGCCAGCCAACAGTCCATTGAGTTCGGTTTGTGCATCATTGAGGTTGCGTTCCTGCAGATTGGCGCCAATCAAAATCTGGTTGAGCCGATCGTAGCGACGGATGGTCACTGGACTGTTGTTGAGTTCGAAGGCGCCGAGTGAGCTGAGCGCTACGCCCCCACTACGCGTGGGAATCACGATGCTGCCAAGGGCGGTAGCATCGGTGCGGTCGGCTGGTTGCAAGCGTACGACGATGTCGGTATCAATGCCATCACGGCGCAACACGGTCGCACGTTCGCCATTGATGAGGGCGCGTACCGACGTGGCGATGTCTTGGTTGGTCAACCCGAGGTCACCGATACGGCGTGGGTCTGCCAACAAGCGCAACTCGGGTTTGCCCGGGTTGTAGTTGCTCGCCGTGTCCACGACGCCGCCCACACTGGCCATTTTGGCCTTGATTTCTGCGGCATAGGGTGCCATTTCGTCGAGCGACCGGTTGCTCACGAGGCTGACCTGTAGGGTGCGCCCGGTGATACCCGTACTCGACCCTTGGAAACTGGGTGTACCGAAGGCCAGATTTGGCACGAACGACAACTTGGGGCGTATTGCGTTTTGGGCTGCAATCGTGTTGCTTTTGCCCTTGAGTTTGACGCTGAATTCTGCACGTTCGCTGTTACCAACAAAACCGACTGTGCTAATCACGGATGTCACGTTGGGTTCGGCCATCAGGATGGTTTCGATGCGCTGTGCCATTTCGTTGGTGACATTGAGCGTGGTGCCTGGGGGCATTTCAAAGCCCATGATGTACTCGTGGGGGTCTTCCTGTGGGAAGAACGAGAACTTGAGTTGTGAGGCGACGCCAAAGCTGGCAACGAGCACTGCCAATGCGACAACCATCACGAGTACGCGGTTGCGCCGGGTCGCCAGGGTGCGCTCCAGCATGTTGCCGTACCACGCACCCAGCTTGCCGGGATTTTCGTTGGCTTCGTGCAAGAGTGATGCATTGGGGTCAGTTTCGTCAATATGTACGGTAGGCGCCACATCATGATTGTGGTCGTTTTTGCCTGGCTTGGCCTTGAAGAGATTGGCCGACAACATGGGCGCAAATGTGAATGCTTCGACGAGTGACAGCAACATGGCGACGGCCACCGTGATGCCAAACGACTTAAAGATAATGCCCGTGGTTCCCGTGGTGAAGGTCACCGGCACGAAGACGGCCACAATGGTGAGTGTCATGGCGATGACCGAAAGAGAGACTTCGGCGGTGCCTTTGCTGGCTGCCACGCGCACGGTTTCTCCACGTACCGTATGGCGAAAGATGTTTTCACGCACCACAATCGCATCGTCAATGACGAGCCCCACGGCAAGCGACAAGGCGAGCAACGTGATGAGGTTGATGGTCAACCCGAAGAGGGGCATGAAGGCAAATGTGGCAATCAGGATGATGGGCAAGCCGGCCATGGTGATGAGCGTGTTGCGCGCATCACGGAAAAAGATGAAGACGACGAGGAGCGCTGCTATGGACGCAAAAATGAGCTCTTCGAGTGAGCTGATGACAGCCTCTTGTACGGCAACCGATTGGTCACGTGGGACGATGTAGCCGAGGTCGCTCCGGTCTGCGAAAATCTTTTCGAGTTGTGTCTTGACGGCATTCGCTACCTGCACCGTGTTGGTGCCCGATTGCTTGCGCACATCGAGAATAATTGCATCTTTGCCATCGAGCCGGGTATAGCTGACTTGGTCAGCCACGCCTTCGGTGACGGTGGCAACATCGTTGATGGTGTAGTTGGTGCCGGTAATGGCAATGGCACGGATGTCGTCTACGCTACGCAACATGCTGGGGGCGCGCAAATTGATGTCTTGGGTGCCGGTTGTCATGCTGCCCAAGCCGAGATTCGCATTGGCCTGTTGTAGCGCTCCAATCAGCTGTGCGGGGATGAGCCCGTATGCTTGGAGCTTGTCGAGCTTCATGTTGACGTTGATTTGGCGGGTCAACCCACCGAGCACTGCCACCGATCCGACGCCGGTGACACTCTGGATGCGGGGCACGATTTGATCGTTGATGGTGTCGCGCAATAGCAACGGGTCAATGTCGCCTTTGGGTGATATGGCAATAGAAATAATGGCGGCCTGGTTGGGGTCAAAGCGCTGGTATATCGGCTCACGGATGTCGCGTGGCAGACTGTTGCGGATCGAGTTGACCTTGCTCCGTACGTCTTCTTCGGCTTGTTGTGCGTCTATGCCCTCGTTGAATTCGAGGAGTAAGATGACTTGACCATCACTCGATGTTGACGTAATGTGCTTGATGCCGCTCAACGTGTTGACGGCCTGTTCGATGGGCTTGGCGACTTGTTCGGCTACACTTGCTGGACCAGCACCAGGGTAGTTGACGGTGACTGCCACAAATGTCAGGTTGATTTCGGGCAACAAGTTGACAGGAATGGTGTTGAACGACAACACGCCAAAGGTGATGGCAAGCAACATCAACATCGTGATAAATACGGGTTGACGTATCGAAGTGTCCGAGATGGGCATCCCGTCGAGTTGCTCGCGGGGGGGGCGTACCGCCATGGATGAGCTCCTTTGGTAAAAACCATCGTGTGAATTAATTCACGTTGTAAACAACAACGCGCTACAACCGGAAAAACGTGCGCACAGATACACGCAACAACCCGTGTAGCGGTCTCTCTCTTTAACTATACGGAAAATCAGGCGAAATAGTCGTCTCAAAGAATGAGAATATTCTTAAGAAACGCCACTGCTCCCCCTGACATGGGGGAACAGTAGCGAAATTGGGGGGTAATTGTAAAGATTAGTACCCGTGTTGCTTGAGCCAGGTAAAACTCTTGGTGATGCTATCAAGGGGATCGCCGGGGCAGACATCTTGTTCGACGATGAGGAATTGGGCGCCATTCGCGGTAGCCGTTTTGATGACTCCAGCGATATCGAGGGTGCCGTGGCCGACTTCTGCAAAAGAGCGTTTGGCATCGGCGCCCATGTCTTTGAGGTGCACACACGGCACGCGCCCTTTGTACGTGTTGAGCATGGCAATAGGATCCATACCCGCATAGGCCACCCAATAGATGTCAATTTCGGCATCTATTGTGCCAGGTGCACTCTCATCGAGCAGAATGGTCAGGGCGTTGGTGGTGCCGATGGGGGTCAATTCAAAATCGTGATGGTGGTACAAAAACTGCATGCCTGCAGCCAGACAGCGCTGGCCAATTGCTTCGAGTTCATCTTTGAGGGCGCGCCACTCGGCTGCGCCACCACGCTTGTCGGGAGCAATCCACGGACAGATGACGTAGCGGGCGCCAAACAGCTTGAGATCGGCGATGACGGTATCGAGTGAGTTGCGCAAAAAGTCAATGCCCACATGTGCTCCCGAGACCTGGAGCGTGTTGCGCACGAGTTCGGCATGAAAGGTGGCCGCAGGAATTTGGTCGGTATAGACGACTTCGACGCCCGCATAGCCGATCTGGGCGACACGAGCCAAGGTGCCTTGCCAGTCCTTGGCCATGGCGTCACGGACAGTGTAGAGTTGGACACACAACGTATATGCCATGAGATGCTCCTTTGTTGCGCAATGAAATCACAGGTATTATATAGCATAGTGGTGGCGTGCGTGATACATGACTGTACGCAGGGTGCGGTGAAGGCACCAAGAGGAGAAATGGCCATGCATTACATCGTTGTGGGTGCGGGGGTGGCAGGGCTGGTGGCAGCCCGGACACTCCAGCAGCACGGTCACATGGTCACCATGTGTGAAGCGAGTGACGCCGTCGGTGGCCGAGTCCGTTCGGATACCGTGAATGGTTTTGTGTTGGACCGTGGGTTTCAAGTCTTGTTTGATGCGTATCCCGCCGTGAAACGCTGGATACCGCTGGAGCAGCTCTCCCTCTGTGCATTTGACCCAGGGGCAGTGATTAGTTACCAGGGGCAGACGTCAATTCTGACTGACCCGTTGCGTGACTGGCGCTCGACGTGGGCGGCGCTGTGGTCGGATGCGGCCACCACAATTGACAAATTGCGTGTGCTCCAGCTGAGTTTGTGGTTGCGCCGCACCACGATACGTCAGATTCGGCGTGGTGACGATACCAGCACGCTGGCCTATTTGCGCACTGCCGGCTTTAGTGAACGCGTGATTACGCGCTTTTTTGCGCCCTTTTACGGGGGTATTTTTCTCGATCGATCGCTGGCAACGAGTGCCAAATGCTTTTTGTTTGACTTCAAAATGCTCAGCGACGGCCGCACGGTGATACCGCGTGAGGGCATGGGGACGCTGAGTGCCCAGCTCGCACACGGACTCGATGCACAGATGAGCACCCTGTTGCTTCAGACGCCAGTGGTAGCGCTGGTCTACGAAGCCGCACGGGTGGTGGGTGTGCGCACCAGTGATGGGCGCGTGTTGTTGGCTGATGGGGTGATTTTGGCGGTACCCGCACCTGTGGCACAGCAGCTCGCCGGGTTGCCCATGCCCAGTGGTGCGCGTGCAACGACCACCCTCTACTGGGAAGGTGACGCACCGGTGACTCAGGTGCGCAAAATCTGGCTCAACGCCAACCACGATGCGTTTGTGAATAATGCCTGTCAACTGAGTGCGGTGTCGCCCCACTATGCGCCGACGGGGCGGCATCTGTGGAGTGCAACGGTATTGGGGGTGCCAGAGCTCAGTGACGATGAGCTGTATGCGCGTGCCGAAGCCGATATGGCGACACTGTTGGCGCATCCTATTGCCCAACAGCGTTTTGCACAGTATCGGCGCCTGCGTCTTTACCGCATCCCCTATGCGCAGTTCCCGCAACCGCCAGGTGTGCATCGTACATTGCCCAATGCGGTTGTGGCCACCCACCCTGGTTTGTATTTGGCGGGTGAATATACGCAGGCGAGTAGCATTAATGCGGCCATGATTAGTGGCGAACAGGCAGCCCACGCGGTGATTCAGCAGGCGGGGTAGCCGGTGCATCGTCGCCGACTGACCGGTGCGTTGCACCCCCTGCGCGAGGCCGACCAAGCCGCCGTGCCCGCGGTGTGGATTGTGGTGGGTGGTGGGCGGCGCGCATGCTGGTGCCACGGTGCGTTGTTTTCCCCATGAAGAACACATAACGCAATAACAACGCCCAACGACTGCTACTGATGGGGAGGTGGCTGGACGGGGTCGCCGAGATAAATGGGCTCGACGGGTGTCTGTGCATCGGCACTGAGTAGGGCGATTTGTGCCACGAGTGCGGGTGTGGCATGCAGTGGTGGATGATAGTGGGTAGTGCCGAGCTGGGGGGCAAGCTGGTGCCAGAGGGCGCTGTCACAACAGAATGTGGCGGCGGCGGGTATGGCCTGTATGGGTGTATTGTGGGCGGTAACGGTGGCAGGAGTCCATGTTGTAGCCGGATAGTGGGCGAGGGCCAGACGCCCCCGACCAAGGCTACGCGCCACGCTGACGGGGTGTTGCCCTCGCCATGGCCATGCCAGCATGTCGAGGGCATTGACGGCGACCACGGGGATGTCGTTGGCGATAGCTAGACCGTTGGCGATGCTGATGCCGACGCGAATGCCGCTCCAACTGCCGGGACCACACGATACGGCCACACGTGTGATGGTGCGGGGTTGAATGTCGCAGAGGCGGCAGAGCTGATCGAGCTGGGCGAGGACCTGTTCGCTGTGGCGGCGACCACTCTGCCACTGGGTCTGGGCGATGAGCCCAGATGCGCCCCACAAGGCCACGCCACTGGTATCGGTGCTGGTGTCAATGGCTACGAGTATCATGGGTGCGCCTGTTGCATGTGGAGAATTGCGGCACAATTGCCAAGTTCGCTGATGATGTGTTGTGGGCGAATACCGTGTGCTTGGATGCTGATGCGTCGTCGGTGCGGATCAACATGCGTCAGTTGGATGGCGAGGTGGGGCATGTCACGTAGGCTGGGGTCACGCTCTGGCCATTCGACGATGCAAATGCCGTGTCCATCGGTGGCATCAGCGATGCCAATGCCGACCAGCTCACTCGGGGTCGTGATGCGGTAGAGGTCGGCATGGTATATGGGGATGCGCTGTGGCCCACGGTATTCGTTGATAAAGACGAAGGTAGGGCTCGTCACACTGTCGCTACTGCCGATTCCGGCGACCAACCCTTTGCTCATGTGGGTTTTGCCGGCACCGAGGTCACCTGCGAGGAGCACAACATCGCCACGCTGGAGCAGTTGCCCGAGGCAGTTGCCGAGTTGCATGGTATCGGCCACACTTGTACTCAAAAAATGTACCATCTGTACGTTCATGACGCCATTGTAGCATGTTCAACTCCATGCTATTTGCATACTTTAGGGCACTGCGGTACAATAGCGCCGGTTGGTGTGGTTGTGAAGAAAGTAACAGAGTATGATCCATAAACGCTATGAACGCTACGTCTGGGCTGTGTTGGCATATACGATTTTGGTGATTCTGTGGGGCGCCTTTGTACGTGCCACGGGCTCTGGCGCTGGGTGTGGCGACCACTGGCCATTGTGCAACGGCGAGGTCATCCCACGGGCACCCATGCTCGAAACCATCATCGAGTTTTCGCATCGGCTCACCAGTGGGGTGTTGATGCTGATGGTGTTGGGGATGACGGTGTTTGCCTTTCGACTCTACCCCAAGGGGCACATCGTACGGGTTGGCGCCGTCTTGTCCATCGTTTTTGTGATTATCGAGGCGCTGTTTGGGGCTGCGCTGGTGCTCTTTGAATTGGTCGCCGATAATTCATCAATGGCGCGTGCAGTGGCCATGTCCATCCACCTCATCAACACCTTGTTGTTGGTTGCGTTTGTGACGATGACGGGGATGTGGGCGCGGGGTGTAGACCGCCCTCAATTCGCAGGGCGGGGGCGTGTGCTCGGGTTGATTGGGCTGGGCGTGTGCATGATGCTGTTGTTGGGGGCGAGTGGTGCGATTGCAGCACTCGGTGATACACTCTTTCCGGCGGCGTCGCTCCAAGAGGGGATGGCCCAGAAGTTCGATCCATCGGCACACTTCTTGATCCGGTTGCGGGTCTTGCATCCCGTGATTGCGATTGTGACGGGTGCAGTAATGGTGGTGATTGCGCAGGCGTTGGTGCTTTTGCGCCCTGAAGCGAGCATTCTGCGTGCGCGCTGGGTCTTGCTGGGCGCATATGTAGCACAGCTGGTATTGGGTGGTATCAACGTGATTCTGTTGGCTCCGATTCCCATTCAGCTGATTCACCTGTTGTTGGCCGATGTCATCTGGGTGGTCTTTATCATGATGGTCACACTGGCACTCACCCGTAGTGCGGACCCCGTACCGTCACCTGCCACATAATCAGCGCAGATAGTGTCAACAGATACGCCCGTCGCCGCATCTGCGCGGTGACGGGCGTGGTGTATGTGTGTGTGTGTTAGCTGTTGCTGATGTGTTTGCGCATAAACCAGCGGGTGGCAATGAGGGTAAAGAAACAACACAGGCCAATATGGATGCCGTAGACGATGATCGTGGTCGGCGACCAATCTGGGGTTATGGCACGTGCATATAGGTGTAAACTTGGCCATAGCATGACACCGAAGAAGGTGTTGAGTACGGCGCTGATGTGGAGTGTCCCTGCGGGCATGATGCGTGGTGCAATGCTGCCCCAGGCGATAGGCAGGGCAATGAGCAACAAGACGCTGATGCGTTGTACTGCAGACGACACCAGGGGTGTGAGCAGTATCATGCAGGTGGTGGCAGTCGCAAGCATCAGTACGATGCTTGGGATGGATGCGAGGAGCACACCGAGGTCGGGGCGGGCGATGGGCGCCACGAGCAGGCTCACAAGCATGAGGATGAGCTGACAGCTCAACGACACGAGCAGGGCTGCACTCATGTAGGCCCACAAAAACATGCGGCGTGACTGCACAGCGAGCAGGCGTTGGATGTGGAAGGGTTGCTCGGCAGTATCGGCGAGTACCGAGGTGTTGTAGAGTGCGATGAAAATCGCATATAACGCCCAGGTGCCCATGATGGTGGCACTCGTCGTGCTGTCACGCAGGATTACCACGGCCACTGCCACCGCACTCCCCCAGGCGATTACAATGCGTTGTGACTGCATGTGTTCGACGAGAATCATCCAGACGTAGCGCCAAAATACGGTGAATGGTGCGGTGCGTGGCGACAATAAAGCATCATCGGTATGTGGTAGCATCATGCCTCCGTCAACGACGGTGTATGGTCATTAATTTGGGACGTAATATTACGTGGTGGATAGAGTTGCGCTAAGACGTGCGGTGTGGTGGCCTGTCGCACCAAATCGTAGAGTGGGTTGTTACGTGGCTCGATGCGAAAGATGTGCACGGTGTAGTGGAGCAACACCTGTAGGATTTGCGCCAAGCTCTGTACGGCCATGCCTGTCAAGACGATAGTGCGCTGGGTAGCGACGATGGTGGCATCAATGCCTACAATGTGTTCGTGCGCCGCAGATGGCAGTTCGCTGGTGTAGATCATCAACGTCCGTGGCAAGGTGCGAATCTGTTGGGCATCGAGTTCGCTGACGATCTGCCCATCGGCGAGGATGCCGATGAGATCAAACAGCGACTCTAGCGGTGCATTGCCACGGGTCGCAATGACCAGCGACATATTGCGGTTACGCAGATTTTCGAGCACATCAATCATCACGAGCTGTTCGTACGCACTCAACCCTGCTGTCGGTTCATCAATGAGTAGCACTTGCGGGCGGGCCATCATGGCATTGGCGAGGAGGAGACGGCGTTGGTCAAACACCGACAGCTGGCGAATGGTGAGTGTGGCGAGTTGTTCGATGGCACACCAGCGCAAGACTCGTTGGTAGTTGTTGACCAGCGTGTCGTAGTCAAACCCGAGCAATGTGCCTTGTTCTTGCAAGAGCTGTTGCACGGTCATGTGGGCGGGGAGTTGCATGCGCGGGGTCACGTAGCCGATTTGCTGGGTAACCTGCAGGCTGGGTTGACCGTGGATGTACACTTGTGCCGATGCGCGGCCATGGAGTCCAGCAAGTGTGCTCAACAACAGACTTTTACCACTGGCGCTGGCCCCCACAATGCCATAACAGGAATTGACAGGAATATGCAGGCTGACTGCACGAATGGGGGTCTGAGGAATTGCAAGTTGGGTGGTTGAAATTGCGTACATGTGCAGATCCTACGCCACTACAACGGTGAGATACACAAGCGCTAACAAGGCGGGGGGGAGGGCACGCCACCAGCACCAGCGGAGTGCTGCTGCGAGTGTTGCAAAGGGTTGGTTGCGGATCAACAGGCGCATGGCACCCAGGGTGACAAGCGTTACCACGACCACCAGGGCGAGTCGGAGCGGGGTGCTGGCCATGTCAAAGGGCACGACACTGGTTGTCACCGCAAAGATGAGCACGATGGCTCGCATATCGGTGGCAATCTGGAGCAGGGCCACTGTAGAAATATTGAGTCCGGTGGTCATCATGCCGGTGAGGGCGGTATCGTTGCGGAACATGCCAATCCCGATGGCAGCAGGGAGGGCGAGTACTGCCGCAATCCAGGCGAGAATGATGGCAGGTAATGCATCGAGTTGCCAGCGTTGATTGGCCCAGTACAGGGCACAAAACACACACCAGATGACGACGCGCCCAGCGAGCCCGATTTGGAGTGAGCGTGCAGCACCGCGTACCACCATCGGAGATGATGCAGTTTGGGCGGCGAGTGGTGGGAGCAAGTAGGCGATTTCGAGTGCGGCCCACATCAGCAACGGCCCTGCAATGGACGTATAGACGGGGTTGTAGGGCCACGGCATATACATGCTCGCACCAATGGTGAGCAGGATGCTCACCAGGGCTGCAAAGCCATCTACGTTCCAGATTGCTTTGCGCCAATCGGTGGGCAATACCAGCCGACGCTGGAGCACGAGTATGCCAAAGAGGAGTGTCCCCACGCCAACGGGGATGACCCCTGGGTATAAGAGATAGGCGATAAGTAAGTCCACCGTTTCTTCCCTTCAGGGCATGACAGCCCTCACATCATCAGTATACCAGCCTGCTTACCCGGCATTCCGAATCGTTGCTATGATCTGAGTGGGTGTGGGCGGGCAGCCATCGAGGGTCGTAGTGACCGGGATTTCGATGGCATCCGTAAGCCCGCCGCGCCCAAAAGGTGCACCGCTCAACGTACATTGTCCGACTGCGATGATGCGCGGACGTTCGTGGAGCTCACCGAGCATTTGGATGAGCGTGGCACGGGTGAATGTCGTTAATATCCCCGTAATCAGCCAGACATCGGCATCGAGGGGCGACGCCACGAGTTCGATGTCGTCGCTTTGGCTGATGGCCAGTACCACGTGGGCATCACAGCCACCGCACGACCCCGTATTAGCACGAAAAACGCGAATAGTCATTGGCGTATCCTCACTTACGATGCCGTGCGCACAAAGGTGAGCCCACGAATAATATCATCGATGGTGGTGAGTAGCAACTGCGGATACAAGCCGATAACGCAGCTGATGCCGAGGAGCGCAAAGAGCACCACCGCTAAGCCGATGGGCTCGCGTAGCAGGGTGCGATCACTGAACCGCTCGATTTCTTGGGTGGCCAGGAGAATGGGCATTTCTTCGGTGGGGAGCTCTTCGGCGGCCCCAAGCAGCCGCTCGTAGAGCAGGCGTGCAATGGCTGCGAGCATCAACAGCGACCCGATGCCGATGAGAATGGCAAAGCTGGTGCCGGTACGAGCGGCTGCATCGTAGAGGAGTAGTTTGCTGGTAAACGAGGCAAATGGTGGCATACCGAGCAAGAGAAAGAGACCGCCAATCAAGCCGGTACCTGCGAGTGGCCAACGCCACAACAGGTCACGGCGTATGGTTGTGACCGGGCGACCATCGGGACGTTCGAGTAGGGCGATTGACACAAAAATAATGATAACCGCTACCATCTGATTAAAGAGTTCAAAAATGGCCCCTGCCAGCCCCGTACTACTCGTGCTAGCCACCCCAAAGAGCATCAGCCCACTATTGGCCACCACTAGGTAGCTGGGTGTGCGCCGCAGATGTGGTGTGGCCAGCCCAAAGAGGGCTGCCAAGATGGCGGTAATCAGCCCCAGGTACATCAGCATGCGCATACCGTGTTCGTTTTCGCTGACGATGACCGGGAAAAACTGGAACGTGGTAATGAGAAACAGCAGGCTGGTGCTGTTGAGTGCGGTCAAAATCAACACGGTGACCATCGGTTCGGCGAATTCGGCGACTTCGACGAGCCACGAATGAAAGGGGAAAATCGCCAAACGCATCCCGAACCCAGCAATCAACAGTGCCATGATGAGGTGTGCAGGTGACCCCTGGCCAGATTGTTCGGTGGGCCAGTAGATGGTCAAAAGGACATAGGCCATGTACATGGCAAAGCCGGCAACGAGCACGACCACGAGATAGTGGAGGGCGGTAATCAGCGGAGAACGTTCTACGAGCAAGGTGCTCCCACTCGGCAGGTCAACGATGGCCAGAATGGCGAGCAAGCCGCTACTCACCATCAACAAGGTGGCCACAAACGGCTCTTGGAGGAGGAGCACGGTCGTATTGGTGAAGCCGAGAATCAATAGACTAACAGGGACAAAGTGTTCGCCGTGTGCAATAAAAAACGCCACTGCAAACGAAAATAACGCCACCCCGAGGATGGTAATCATCACCATGCGCCCCAAGGGGTCGGTGGTCATGGTGAGCCCCAAAATGCGTACGGGGGTGTCCACGGGGAGTTGCATGACGAGGGCGAGTTGGACCACCACGGCCAACATGCCACCAGAAATGGCGGTCATCTCTTGTTTGCGCAAGAGGTAGAGCCCGGCAGCCATTGCAAATGGAAAGAAGATAATCAGTAGGTAGAGCATTAGCGTTTGTACAATTCATTGAGTTCGAGTGTCTTGAGGCGCCCGTACATCAGGCCACTCAAATACGACACCGACAGCGATAACACAATGGTCGTCAACCCCAACATCGCCAATGGAAAGACTTCGACGGTGCTTGCAATGGCGGTGTATAACAGATCAATGCTACTCACACATACTAACAACCCGAGTCCGAGTTTGAGCAAGTCATTGGCTGTCACAATAGTAAAAATGCCGGTGAGTGTCAACCAATACCAGGCAAAGTCAACTTCTTCGCTGCCAATGGGATAGAGGCGTGGCAAGATGAAACTGGCAATGGCGGCCAAAATCAGTGCCCACATCGGCACCACAAAATCGGCAAAGCGCAACGGGGCGACGAGTTGTTTGCGTTGGGCGAGGCGGGCCGCACGGCGGAGCTCGGCCAACGAGAATTCATCGAGTGCATCTGCATTATAATCGCGTGAAAAGGTGAGTGCGGTGACTGCCAGAATCAGCACCGCCGAAAGACCGGCAATCAGCTTGACCAAAATGGTTGTGCTGATGCTGATGCCAACCACATCAATGTCGGCACTGCCGAACTGTGGTTGTGCCAAAAAGGCTGCCACGAAAATATAGTTGAACAAGAGCCCGATGAGCGTGCTCCGCCACTGTTGGGCCAGCAAGATGAGCCCCGCAGAGAGGGCAATACCAATCAATGGCCATTGTGTGTTTATGAATTCAGTCATCTGTCCCTCTATATCAACAACAACACAATCACAATTAACCCCATCACTAGCCCGGCCACATAGTAGCGCTCTTCGCCGAGCTTGAGTATCCACTGAATGGCTTGACCGATGCGAATCAGCGCTTGCCAGGCACCATACAGGATGCCATCGGCGCGGACGATGCCCGTCAGGAGTGACATACTTTCGGCAGTGGCAATGGGTGTGACTGCCACGGATTGTTGATCGTTTGCCCCGAGTTGTGAGCGCTGTGCAGTCCGGCTGGCAATCATAGGTACGACGATAATCAGGAGCGCCATCACAGCCAAGCCAATCTGTTGCCAGAGGGTGGGCATGGTGGGTTGTGCCACTACGGCATCAATGGCGAAGTGTTTTTGCAGGGTGATCACCCAGTAGCGCCACACGAGATTGGGAAAGATGCCCAAAACGAGGACAACGCCGGCAAACAGCGTGGCAGCGAGCCAAGCTCCCCACGTGGGGATGGCAGAGACGATTAGCGGTGTGGCACGCAGTGTGCGTGGGCTACGTCGCCAAATACTGGCTAGTACCACTGACCACGCCAACCCTTGTAGTGAACCAACCACCAACATGGCCACGAGAATCCACGGTGCTTGTGCGAAAATGACTTCAATGACCCACCAGCGTGCGATGAAACCGAGTGTGCCGGGCAACCCGATAGAAGAGGCCACCGCTACGAGAATGATGACGCCGGCCATGCCGATGTTGGCGTGGGGCCGGAGCTGACTGAGCTCGTCGGTGTTGCTCCGTACTTCGATGAAGGCGATGGCGAGTGCAATCATGATGGTCGAAAGGATGCCACTCACAATGAGTAATGGCACACCAAGCACGAGGATACGCGTGTCACTGAGCGACATCAATACGACCAGGGCAAATTGGCTACTCGCATGCCACCCGAGCATGCTCCGTAACCGCCCTGCACCGATGGCACCTACGGCACACCCGAGGGCGCTCACAATTGCCACCACGGTTAGTATGAGGGTGGTAGAGGAACTCAAGAGGGGACCTTGGGTGGATACCATGTCTACGAAGGTCAACAGACCGAGCAGGGGCGTACCGAGGGGAATCAAAAAGACGGCCAAGATGGCGGGTGCACTGCTTAGACTGGCAACATAGCCGTGAAAGGGGAGCAAGCCCATGCTCACGAATGCGGCGAAGCTCCAGCATAACACCAAGGCGGTGGGCAGTGCGCCAACAGGCAGATATTGGCGCCACATGACTGCCACGAGCAGCAAAATAGCCCCACTAATCCCCCCCACAATACTAATTAGGGGTGTGTTGCTCCCCGGTAATGCGCCACTCAGGCGCATCAACAGACCACCAACCAAGGCGGCCATACCCCACGCAAAGATGCGCAACGGCATGTCCTGGGCAGCAATACCGATGATGATGACGACCACATGCAACAAGAGCAATGAGATGAGTCGCCCATAGTTGCGTAGATTGTAGGGCAACGAGTGAATCAAGCCGACCATGCCTGCGGCACTGCCCACCAAAACGATGCTGGTCACAGACCAGCTCAGTGGGTCGAAGCGCAATGTGAGTGTGGCATTGAATTCGCCGATTTGTATCCACGGGATGGCTAGCATTTGCAACGGCAGGCCGAGCACGATGCCCGCAATAACGAGCACCACTGCACTCAAAAAGAGGGTGCCAATGGCTACATACCCGATATGTCGTGTTGGCACCACGCGATCAAGCAACCATGCTGCACTCGCTGCCAACAACGGTAACAAAAGGGCCACAATCAACATATCCGTCTATTCTCCATTAACGTTCGGCACATGCAGTACAAGTATCTGTTGAGGCCACAATCGGCAAAAAATCATCGAGCTGGCTATTCATCAGCAGGGTGCGAGTCAGCAAGCGGTCGAGCTGACGTTGTACGTGGATTTCACAGCGGGTGATGCGTACCCCATCACTATTGATGATATAGGTAATCGCCCCGCGTGGACCTTCCGCACTGCCACTCGCCACCCCTTCGCGGAGTATGGGGAGTTCACCTTCGCAGGGGCCGACCTTGAGGAGGCGACCACACTGCTCAACCATTTTGATGCTCTCGTTGGCTTCGAGGAGCATGACCACCAGGCGGGCATAGACATCGCCACCCTCTTGGGCTACCCGTTGAACGTCGAGGCGCTGGTATGCGGCATATGGTATATCAAAGCGCAAATCACGTTTGACACCAGATGCGCGTGCAATGATACCACCGATGTCGAGTTGGCTGACGGCTTCGTGTGAGAGGCGTCCCACATCCACCGTGCGGCTCAACACGCCACGGTCATCAATGATCTGGTCAATGGTGCCATACAATTGCTTGCCACACTGGGCAATGGTACGTTGTACGGACGATAATGCGGCATTGGCAGGGGAGTATGCGAGTCCACCGGGCATAATGATGCAATCACGCTGTGGGGCAAGCTCGTGTAGGATCGAAACCACAATCCCTTGTAGGGCAATGAGGGCTCGTCCATGGTGCTCTACCCCAATCGTGGTACAGACGGTCGCTGCACCGGCGAGATGCATACTTGCACGTTCGAGCTCGCAGGCCATCATGCGTATCAGCTGTGCCCGCATGGGGACATCAACGCCGTTGAGCTTTTCGATGGCGTGACAAAATGCTAGCATGTGCGCATGCCCACAGGTGCCACATACCCGTGGCACGAGTGACAGCGCCTGCGACAACGGGATGCGTGTTATGCGTTCGGCACAGCCACGATCGTTCATGCCAGTGTGCTGGTCAATATTGGTGATTGTTTCGCCCTCGAGGTCCATGATAAAGCGCACTGGACCACGCCAGGCAGGATGAAACGGACCGAGCGTCAGGGAATAACTCACGCGGTGTGCCTCCACACGCACCAACACTTGTCGGCAATTATACCATAGGCGCTATTACTGGGGGATGCAACGCATCGCAAAAACACAAACACCACCACACCACCTGGTGGTGTGGTGGTGTGAATGCGTACGAATGATTAGCGCCGTGTCACGATTAAGCGAATCGCAGTTCGTTCTTCGTTTTCGATGATGACATCCATAAACGAAGGGACGCAGACGATTTCGATGTTTTCTGCAGCCAGGTAGGTATGGGCAATCGCAATTGCTTTGACTGCCTGACTGGTCGCACCAGCACCAATGGTCTGGATTTCGGCACTCCGTTTGTCGCGAATGACACCGGCAATTGCACCGGCCACCGCACTCGGACGTGAGCGTGTTGAGACTTTCAACACTTCAAGTTTATCTGATGTCACACTAGCACCCATTGTCATTTGACTCGTAGCAGACCCTGAAACGTGTGCATCCATCCTATGTTCTCCCCTCATTGCATAGTGACAAGGCGCCAGTAGCGACGAGAAAAGATGAGGATGGATGCGTCTACACTGGCATATTCAAATGTCAACTCGACCAATACTTACCGTGCGTATTCGGTTGTCCGTGTTTCACGGATGACCGTGACCTTGATTTGCCCCGGATACTGCAAACTCTCTTCGATCTTTTTGGCCACGTTGCGTGCCAAATGGATGCTCCCAAGATCGTCGATTGTTTCGGGGATGACCATGATGCGTACTTCGCGACCTGCTTGCACCGCAAAGGCGCGTTGGACACCTTCGAATGACGTTGCCACTCCTTCGAGGGCTTCGAGCCGTTTGATGTACAAATCAAGCGTCTCGCGGCGCGCCCCTGGGCGTCCACCCGAGATGGCATCCACTGCCTGTACCAAGAACGCCTCGACGGTTTGCGGTTCTTCATCGTTGTGATGTGCCGCAATCGCATGCACGATTGCTGGAGAGCGCCCAAGTCGTTTGGCGATATCAGCACCAATCACCGCATGTGGCCCCTGCACCTCGTGGTCCACGGCCTTGCCGATGTCGTGGAGCAGGGCTGCCGTCTTGGCAATGGTGATATTTGCCCCTAGCTCTGCGGCCATGTGTGCTGCCAACAAGGCACATTCGAGTGAATGCTGGAGCACATTCTGCCCGTAACTCGTACGGAACTTGAGGCGACCGAGGAGCTTGATGAGGTCGGGGTGGAGCCCCTGCACGTTGGCTTCGTAGGCCACGCGTTCACCTTCCTCGCGCATGACTACATCGAGATCCTGTTGGGTTTTGGCCACAACTTCCTCGATGCGGGTGGGGTGAATGCGTCCATCCTTGAGCAACTTGCCCAGTGACAAGCGGGCTACCTCACGCCGTACCGGGTCGTGACACGACAACGTGACGGCATCGGGGGTATCGTCTACGATGATGTCAACGCCGGTTATCTGCTCGAAGGCACGAATGTTGCGACCTTCGCGCCCGATAATCCGCCCTTTGATTTCTTCCGACGGTAATGGCACCGTGGATACGGTGACTTCGGCCACATAATCAGAAGCACAGCGTTGAATGGCCATGCTGATGATTTTGCGTGCCGTCTTGTCGGCTTCATCGTTGGTGACACGCTCGATTTCGCGAATGCGGCGTGCGGCTTCGTCACGTGACTCGGCTTCGACCCGCTGCAAGATAATCTCACGTGCTTGCGCCTCGCTCAATTGCGAAATCCGCTCCAACTCTTGGCGCTGTTGGGTGCGGAATTGCTCGCCCTCTTGGGTGAGCTGGTCAATCTGTCGCTCGCGTTGCTGAATGGTACGTTCACGCCGCTCGACACCCTCGACCTTGCGATCGAGTACTTCTTCTTTGCGGGTGATGCGTTCCTCTTGCTGACGCAATGATTGCCGTGCCTCACGGATCTGCGATTCTGCTTCGGTACGAATACGCAATGCTTCGTCTGCAGCCTGGATTTTGAGTTCTTTGTGTTCGGCACGCACTGATTCAATCTTTAGTTGCCATTCCGCATCACGTTTGGTCAGTTGACTTTGCGTGTTTGATTTATTCAACATCGTTGCGATGACAAACCCAGCGACAGCACCCACAATTAACATAATGATGGAGAAAATATCTCCCACATGCATCCTCCATAATCTATAACCTCAATCCGCATGCACACATGTATCACCATATGACACAATCTATTGTGTGGGGACTGTTTGCATTATATTACTCTCATACACTATTTTCTGTCAAGATAAACGGCTATAATCTCTTTTTGCCCATCAAATGGACAAAAATTGCCCATGTATTGTCAGTTATTTACCGAATTTTCGACTTTCGAGCGTGGCATGTGCATTGAGATATTGCAACCAACCGGCCAGTGTCATCTGGCCAAACATGTTGTGCGGGACTTGCTGAGTGAGTGTAATCCCAGCGGTACTCAGCTGATCGAGGAGCGCAAGTGTCTCGGCTCGGGTATGCACCATCGTTTCGGCGAGCTGGGCCATGCTGGCGCTGGCCGGGCGGTAGTGGTCGTATTCCTCGACGATATGGGTGCCGGTGAGTAATTCGCGCATGCGTGCCTGCCCCCAGCGTTCAATGCCGATGATGTGGGTGGCAACGCGTTGATGTGCGTCAGTATCACGGGTGGCACGCATGGCGGTGGCCACCGTATCTCCGCCGGTGGTGAGGCGTTGGCGGATTTGGTCAGTCGTCAACCGGCGTACGGGGCGTTCGAAGACAAGCCCGGCAATGAACTGTAACAGGTTGGATCGCAGTGTCATGGGATTGCCCTTTACGTGTTACACGTCTTCGAACATCGAGCCAGTCAGGAAAATGATACCCACCCACAAGGCACGTGCATGGCGATAGAATCCGACGCCGACCCCCACCATGGTGCTCGCAATACCGAGAATCAACCAACCGGTGGGAATGTCGGTAACGACAGCCAAGATGCCACCGAGCACCCCGAGGAGGCAGACAACGACGGTATTGATGGCCATGCCGCCGGTGATTTCACCATGATCACGTTCAAAAATGACGTTGCACACTGGGCAACGCACATTCATTTGAAACAGCGAACGAAACATGGCACCACGTTGGCATGCAGGACAGCGCAATACTAATGTAACAAACAGAATTCGCAACACGCGCCACACGTGTCACCTCGTACTCTCTATAGATGCTGTGAAATACGGCGGGGAGCTTGCACATGATGGGGAATCATGGTGGGCGATAGTGGATTCGAACCACCGACCTCAACGATGTCAACGTTGCGCTCTAACCAACTGAGCTAATCGCCCGCGAACAAAATAGTACCACGGTGGAATGCGCTTTGTCAAATCATGCGTGTGCGTTCCGAGACAAATAGTGCATGGCTGCGTTGTTGCGGATTATGCTTCTCGGGTATGATGATGGTGCTGGTACGATTCGCACTGTTGTACATAGAAATCGAGGCGGGGATGCGATTTTCGATTCGGTTTAACAATGATCGCCCGGTACGGGAATACATGGCGTTGGCACAGGCCGCCGAAGCCAACGGTTTTGATCAATTCTGGGTCAGTGATGACCTCTTTCTCTATGGAGTATGGCCGATTTTGGCCGCCTGTGCCACGGCCACGCACCGCATCCAGCTCGGTACGTGTATCGTCAATCCGTATACCATGCATCCCGCAGAAATGGCCATGCAAGTTGTCGCCCTCGACGAGCTATCTGGTGGACGGGCATTGCTCGGGATTGGTGCGGGGGCGGGTGACTTTTTGGGGTGGGTGGGGGTGCCACAAGCCCGCCCATTGTCACGCATGGTTGAGACAATTGCAGTGCTCAAAGCGTTACTCCGCGGTGAACGCGTGACGCATCATGGTGATGAATTGGGTACCTGGAACGCCGACGCCTACTTGCGCGTGCCCACACGCCCTATTCCCATCTATTTGGGGGCCATGAGCCCCAAAATGCTCGAAGCCATCGGGCAATATGCGGATGGTGGCTTGCCGCTCTTGTTTCCCCCAGAACACTACCACCAGGCACGCGCACACGTGGATGCCGGGATTGCACGTGCAGGGCGTAATCGCCACGACGTGGACATGGCTGCCTGTATATGGGTCTCTGTTGGTGATGATGCCCAGGCTGCAGAAGCAGTTCTCAGGCAAAAAATCGCCTACTACGGCCATGCACTGAGTGATACGATTTTGGCGAATTTAGGGGTGACGCGCCAAGAATTTGTGCCCATTGAACAGGCGATTCAGCACGACCACGACGAGGCTCGTGCCTGTGCCATGGTCACACCAGCCATGCTCAACATTGGTATTACGGGTACCGGTGCCGACCTGTTGCCACGCTTGCATGCGTTGGCCGCCGCTGGTGCACGGCATATCAGCTTTGGGCCACCGCTCGGCCCAGATCCATTGCATGCCATTCGTGTGCTAGGGCGTGACGTGCTGCCCGTCTTGCGTGCGACCTATCCATAACGCAGACGCCCCCTGTGCACATACACAGGGGGCGTCTGCATGGTATAGGCTATGAGAGTGGGCGTAACGTGGGCTGAAATTGTGCGGCGCGGGCCAAATATTCCGTCTTCTGCGCATCGTCGTTGGTCAATGTTGCCAGCGTTGCCCACACGTGTGCATTTTCAGGGTAGACTTCACTCATAATCTCGAGCAGTATCCGTGCTCGCCGTGCATCTCCCATGCGGTAGAGCCGGTTGGCGGTTTTGAGCAACGCCGTGCATTCGCTGTCTGCCATGCTTCCTCGCACAATGACTACTGTACGCTCGGTGCAATCAACCAGCCCTGTGTGCGGTTGTTGCCACCGTAGAGCTTGAGGTTGGTTGCGTCTGCGTGCACATCAAAAATCAATGCCATGCTCAACAGGGCCGGACCACCCGGAACGGTATCCTCGACGATGATGTCCGACACGACACCGCGTCCACCACCAATGTTCATCAGCATGTTGGTGCGTTCCACATTGACGTTGTAGACGCGTCCTTGGTCGTCACTCAACACGAAGAAACTTGCTGGAATGGCCTGAGGCGTGCCACTGCTATTGGCCACAACCACGACGACCACAAAATACCGGCCGTTGCTGGGGGGAATATCGCCTAGACGTGCCGTACGGTCACCTGCAACGAGCGGACTGCGTACCCCGTAGGTCCAGCCACTATCGGTGAGTGTATCGGCTTCGCCGACGATAACTGCTGGGGCTGGTGTGGGTGTCTCGGTAATCGCAGGAGTCATGGTCGCCCGTGGTGATGCGGTCGCCATGCTTTCTACGGTAGCGGCAACTGCGGTCGTTTCCGCTTGTGATGGTTCGAGCAACGATCCCGTCGAAATGCCGCCAATGTTGATGTCGGTGCCCCAGATTTGTGTCGCCAAAAAGACGACCAACAACAAGAACACGGTGCCCAACACCCCCCACATCAGTGGACTTGGACCACGCCCTTCGTCTTCTGCGTATTCGTCGTCAAATGTCTCGAGAGCCTCGGTTAGTTCGTCTTCTTCGCTGGTTTGTTGGGTGACTGGTCGGCTGCTTCGCCCTCCGTTGGATGCAGGTGTGGCATTCTGGCGCCCAAAAAATGAACC
Source organism: Chloroflexota bacterium (assembly GCA_041165505.1). Lineage (GTDB taxonomy): Bacteria > Chloroflexota > Chloroflexia > Chloroflexales > Roseiflexaceae > UBA965. The sequence continues at coordinate 24,212 of JBEANH010000016.1, forward strand.
GGTACGTTCGCGTGCCGTGTTGAGCACTCCGCGCCCACGATTCCCCCCACTCTGGCGTTCTCCGTCGAGGGCACGGAGGCCACGGAGTGCCATTTCGTTTTGGGGATCAATCTGTAGCGCCCGCTCGAGCGCATTGCGCCGTTGTGTCGGGTTGTCGGAGACTCCAGCGAGCCACAACCAGGCCTGGATATTGTCGGGATCCTGTTTGGTCAACAGCGTGAATAGATTACGTGCCTCTTCGCGATTGCCGTCACGGGCAGCCTCGATGCCAAACTGTAAGATTTCTTTTGCATCGGCCATGCGCTACTCCAATTCCCCATATCACATATGTCAGATAGTACTATGATGTATAGTATATCAAAGAGTCGGTGTGCGGTCAATAGCAGGTGATGCCCGTATAATAGTGGCAAGAATGCGAAAGTGGGGTTAACGTATGCGATTAGTGAGTTTTCGCCGTAGTGGCACACAGATAGATGCGGGAATTGCGAGTGACATTGGCATCATCGACATCCACGAGGGGATTGCGTTGATGAGCGAAGATCGACCACTCCATCGCTTCGGCTTGCATGATATTATTCGGGGCACTCACGATGTCATGCACATGGGCATGGTCAGTGCACTCGAAACCGTATTAATGGCGCAACAGGCGGCGCTCGAGGGGGCGCACTGGTTTGGTGGGGTCGAGATGGTGATGCGTCGTGACGACGTGCAACTGTTGGCGCCATTACCCACTTTGGCGGGCTGGTGGCGCACCGCACAGCATGTAGCTGCTCACGAGCGCCTGTTGCATCGGCGGGGTGAGCATGTGGGCATGTACTGGCACGAGCGCCCGCCGTTGTGGGGGGCACTGACGCATACGTGGTACGGTGATCGTGCGCAGGTACCATTCCCCGACACGACGGCCTGTGACATCGAGTGTGAGTTGATGTGGGTGCTCGGACGCGATGTGGCACATGCGGACAACACGGAGGCGCAAGATGCCGTGTTGGGACTGACAATCATGGCGAGTGTGGTCGCACGTGACCGTGCCGACGATGACGTGCTCTACGGCATGTGGTCGCGCCCTGTGGGTGCCATCATGGGCCCATACATTACGACCCTAGATGAGCTCGATGAATACATGCTCAGCGATGGTCGCCTCAACATACCGGTGCAGTTAATCGTCAACGATGAAGTGCGCAGTCGTGTGAACATGCGTGACGTGCACTACCCGATAGCCGAAGTGGTAGCGCATGCAGCAAGCAGTGGTTCGTTGGCTGCAGGCACCGTCTTTAGTAGTGGCGTCATCTGTAGCGTGAATGATCAGGGTGGTGCGTGGTTGGTTCCCGGCGATGAAGTTGCCATTGATGCGGGACCCCTCGGCACATTGCGTTGGAGTATGGAGGATTGGCCATGAGATGGCTTTGGGGGCTTGTGCTCGTCGGTGTGGTGTGGAGTAGTGTGGCCTGTGGTGCGCTTCCACAACCGCAAACGCATCCCGTCGTACAGCATCTCGGTCAGGTGACTCCACTCCAGGCACAGACTGTTGTCCTGACGTGGCCATCGTTCCAAGGGCGCGTAGACGTGACGATTACGGATGCGGCACAGGTGGTGGTGATGCGTGAATCGGTGATGGTGGGGCCGGATGCGGCCCAGATTCGCGTATTACCCCGTGGTGCGCTCGGTGAGGCCACACTGCGTGTCTTTGATGGCACAGAGGTGGTGTTGACTGCTCCCATTTACACATTGGTGGCGCAGAGTAGTGTACAGACATCGCAGCCAATCTACGATGAAGTATTCCGTAAAACGGTGCAATACCTACAGGGGAGTATGCGGAGTTACCCACTCAATGGGCAGCAGATTCGTGGCTACCGTTCCCCCGACAATCCGCTATTGTGGTTGCGTGATCACGTCTATCAAGCCCAGGGATTCCGCTACATCGAAGCCGACGCCACATCGTTGCTCAGCGCCTTTGCTGATGCACAACGTGCCGACGGCAGTCTGCCCGACTGGATTGATCAACCCGAACTTGGCGTAACTGCGGGGCGTAAAGCGGTCGAAGCCGATGTCGAGTTTTTGTTTGCGTACGGCGTCTACCAGGCCTGGCAGATGAGTGGTGATACGGAGTGGATGCGGGGCATGTTACCCGCAGTGCGGCGTGCCATCGCATACACCACGAGTGATCCGGTTCGTTGGGATGCGCAACGAGGGCTGATTCGCCGCCCCTACACCATTGACATGTGGGACTTTGCGTATGGACCGACGACAACCAATCCAGAGACGGGAGCCTTGGCACCACGGCACTGGATTGACGACCAAACGGTGTGGGGCACGTTCCACGGTGACAACACGGGTCTGGTACAGGCCTTGCGTGCCTTGGCCACCCTCGAAGAAGTGGTCGGTGAAGGTGAACGTGCACGGCAATACCGGCGTATGGCCGAAGACATGGTGCAACGCATCAAAGCACTTAGCTGGAATGGACAGTTTTTTACGCATTTTGTTCCCGAAGACCCGACCTGGAGTGCCGCAGGTGTGGATATGGCAGCACAGCTGAGTATTTCGAATGCGTATGCGCTGAATCGGGGTATTTTGAATGGTCGGGATGCACAATCGCTCCTCGAGACATATTACACACGGGGTCAGCAACGTCCAGACGTGGTATTGCCGTGGTTTAGCATTGACCCACCTTTTCCAGCGGGGGCATACGGGATGGCCGGGCGCAAGGGCGAGCTTCCCGGTGAATACGTGAATGGTGGCATCATGCCGCTGGTTGGTGGGGAACTCGCCCGTGGTGCATTCGCATATAATGCGGAAGCATTTGGCTTCGATACATTGCGCCACTACAATGTGTTGACGAGTCGTTTTGATGGCTCGTACCTGTGGTACTATCCCAACGGGCAACCCGGCATCTCGGGACCAGACACGATTCCGAGTGATGGTTGGGGGGCGTCGGCCATGCTTGCCGCATTGATGGAAGGTGCGGCGGGGGTGTTTGATGCGGGTATGATGTACTCGTCGGTCAAATTATCACCGCGTTGGGCCATGGACGGGGTGACGCACGCCACGATTGTTGCCCGTTACCCGGCATCAGCGGGGTATGTGGCCTATACATGGCAGATGACGGCGAATCGTATTACGCTGGATGTGACCGGTTCCGGCGACGCATTGGTTGTCAACATTCCACTGCCCGAAGCGGTGACCGCTGCCACGGTTACCCACAACGGAGCGCCGCTGTCGGACGCGTTCCAGATTATTGATGGCCGTCCGTTCGTCTATTTCAAAACACGGGGTATGAATCATACTGTGCATATTTCGTGGTAGGTTTTGCAGTTGAAAGGAAGCACCCCATGGCACATGCCTCTACTGTGGCACAACAGCTGAGTACGTCGCGGCAACACGGTTCGTTGATGCCGCCGCCATCCCAGGATCCCACCTATACCATTGCTGATGCCTATGCGGTAGCACACATCCACTATGACGAGGCGCGGCGCGCAGGTCGGCAGACGGTGGGCCGCAAAATAGGCTTCACCAATCCTGCGGCTTGGGCCAGCATGGAGATGAACACGCCGGTGTGGGGCTATGTTTACCACGACACCGTCGTTGATAGTGCGCACGGTGTTACCACGGTAGACGTTCAGCGCACACTCCAACCCAAAATCGAGCCCGAAATCATGTTTGGGCTCAAAAGTGGTGTCATCGGTACCGGTGACCCGGTAGCGGCTCTAGAGGCGGTTGAATGGATTGCGCTTGGATTTGAAATTGTGTCATGCCCATACCCAGACTGGAAGTTCAAGGGGGTCGATGCAGTATCGTCATTTGGGCTGCATCACGCCTTATATGTTGGTCCCAAGCGCATGCTGACGGCGAGTGACAACCTGGTCGACATCGTGGCACAGCTGGGGAGTGCGCGCGCGCGCATTTTCAAAAACGATACACTGGCAGGCGAGGGCAGTGGAGCGATTGTATTGGGCAACCCGGCACGCGCGTTAGCGGCGATTGCCATTGTAATTGCCAATCAACCGCAGTTTTCTGCGTTGTCCGCCGGCGAAATTATCAGTAGTGGCACGTTGACGCCACCGCCGGTGATTGCAGCAGGCGACACAATTCGTGCCGAGGTGCAGGGGATTGATTTGGCACCAGTCACGGTGCGTTTGGTCTAAGCGCGGTTAGTACGACGCGGGGGGCATTGCCCCCCCGCGTTTTGTGTTTATGTGGGTGTGAGCAGGATTTTGAGGCTCGATTTGGCGTCGAAATCCGCAAATGCCTGTTGCCACTGGTGAATGGAACGCACCGTGCTGATGAGGGCATCGGCATTGACCTGCCCGCTGGCAAGCAAGCGCAGGGCACGTGGCCACGCGTGGGGGACGCTGGCGTTGCTGCCGGTCACAGTCACCTCGCGGTAGCAGACCTGATCCATGTCCCAGCTGATTGGTTTGCCAAAAAGCCCAATTTGCATGTAGCGGCCACCACGGCGTACCAGTTGGAGGAGCTGTTGGGCGGCAGGACCAGCGCCGGCACACTCGATGACGACGTCGGCGCCAAGCCCATCGGTGAGGTCATTGATGAGGTTGCTCACGTCGTCACGAGTGACGTCGATGACGTGGCCAGCACCGAGCCGTGTGGCCACGGCGAGGCGCTGGCTGTCGGCGCTGGTGCCCAGCATGATGACTTGGGCGCCGTGGGCGCGTGCGACCTGTAATGTGAGTAAACCGATGGTGCCCGGGCCAGCAATCACCACCACATCGCCGGCGTGCACACGTCCGAGATCGAAGGCGTTGACCACACACGCGAGGGGCTCCGTCAGTGCGGCAGCTTGGTCGTTGACCTGGTCGGGAATGCGGTGAATGTTGGTGGCGGGGACGCGCACCAACCGTGTAAAGCCACCATGGACGGCCGAGCCAATTGATTTGCGCTGTAGACATAAATTGGGACGGCCGTTGCGACAATGTGTGCATGTGGTGCAGGTGTGATAATAGGTCTCCGTCGTAACCCGCTCACCAAGCTGGAACTGGGTGATTCCTGGGGCCACAGCAGCGATGCGCCCACTGATTTCGTGACCCATGACCACGGGGGGCACGGTGCGGAATTCGTCGTGGTAGATGTGCAAATCGGTGCCGCAGATACCGGTATAGGCCACCTCGATGATGACATGGTTTGCGATGAGTGCTGGTTCGGGAATATCGCCGATGCCCACATTCCCCACGCCAGCGGCGAGTTTCATCAGTGCCTGCATGGTGCATACCTCCAGTGTGATGCCGATATGCGCTATCGTACCACCGTCATGATGCATGGTGCATAGCGTGCACCCATTCCCGGGCGAACATTATTCGCCCCTACGAGCGATTGTGGGGCATTTTCCATTTTCCATTTTCCATTTTCCTGCAACGATAACAAAGCTGCACTTTTTTTGCCGTATAATAGGGCAAATAACGCACAGCGGCACATGGGGTGTCGTGTACAGCGAAAGGGTTTGCACATGAGTGATGCGTTGCATGATGTATTTAATGCGAAAGCCCCCCTCAAAGTTGGGAGCAAGCACTATGTGATGTACCGCCTTGACGCGTTACAGTCACTCAAGGGCGTGGATCTCACCACGCTCCCTTTTTCTGTGAAAGTAGTCCTTGAAGCATTGTTGCGCAATGTGGGTGACGGCTTTACCAGTAGCGAGGATGTGCAAGCACTCGCCAAGTGGACGCCGGCGAGCGCTGGCTCACGTGAAGTCGCCTTTAAGCCGGCACGCGTACTGATGCAGGATTTCACGGGTGTGCCAGCAGTGGTAGACCTGGCCGCCATGCGTGATGCCATGAAGCAGCTCGGTGGTGACCCCGCGCGTATCAATCCACTCGCACAAGCCGACCTCGTGATTGACCACTCTGTACAAGTCGATGCCTTTGGCAACGGCATGGCCATCCAAATTAATGCGGATCTCGAGTTTGCGCGCAACCGTGAGCGCTACGAATTCTTGCGCTGGGGTCAGCAGAGCTTCACCAACTTCAGCGTGGTGCCCCCTGAAACGGGGATTTGTCACCAGGTCAACTTGGAATTTTTGGCCAAAGGCGTGCTCGTCAAAGACATTGACGGTGAGCAGGTGGCCATGCCGGATAGTCTGGTTGGCACCGACAGCCACACGACGATGATTAACGGCCTGGGTGTGTTGGGCTGGGGGGTAGGTGGCATCGAAGCCGAAGCCGTCCTGCTGGGCCAACCACTGGCCATGCTGACCCCCGAAGTGGTGGGGATGCGCTTGTCGGGCAAACTTGCCCCAGGTGCCACTGCCACCGACTTGGTGTTGCGGGTGACCGAGCTGTTGCGCAAGCACGGTGTGGTTGACAAATTTGTGGAATTCTGTGGCGATGGTTTGAGCGGGTTGAGCCTGGCCGATCGTGCCACCATTGCCAACATGGCACCCGAATATGGCGCCACCTGTGGCTTCTTCCCCATTGACGACGAAACCCTGCGTTACTTGCGTGGCACGGGTCGCGACGAGGAAGTGATTGCGTTGGTCGAGGCCTATGCCAAGGCGCAAGGCATGTTCCGCGTGGATGGCATGGCGATTCCACAGTTTAATTCGTTGTTGGAGCTCGACTTGTCGAGCATCGAGCCGAGTGTGGCTGGTCCACGCCGCCCCCAGGATCGTGTGGCACTCAAGTCACTCAAGACGTCGTTCAACGATGCCATGGGCAAAGTCTTTGGCAAGCCGAGTGCAGCGGTACAGACCGTGGCTGGCACACGGAGCGACACATATGCCGATGCCCATGTGACCTTGACGGTGGATGGACAGGCGACGACGATGACCCACGGCGCAGCCGTGATTGCGGCCATCACGTCGTGCACCAATACGTCGAATCCGTCGGTGATGATGGCGGCTGGTTTGTTGGCACAGAAAGCCGTGGCACGCGGGCTCAAACGCCAGCCATACGTCAAGACGTCGTTGGCGCCCGGTTCACGCGTGGTCAGCGAATATCTGAAGAAAGCCGACGTGCAGCAATACCTCGACCAGCTCGGTTTCAACGTCATCGGTTACGGCTGCACCACCTGTATCGGCAACTCGGGCCCAGTGGATGCCGCAGTGAGTGCGGCCACCAAGCAGGGTGATTTGGTGGTATCGGCGGTCTTGAGTGGTAATCGCAACTTCGAAGGGCGCATCCACCCGATTGTCAAAGCCAACTACTTGATGTCGCCCCCCTTGGTGGTAGCCTTTGCCATTGCGGGGACGGTGGACATTGACATGAACACCGAGCCACTGGGGATTGGTGCGGACGGTAAACCGGTCTACTTGGCAGATATTTGGCCATCAGAAGCCGAAATCAACGATGCACTACACCGTGCGCTGAGTGCCGATTTGTTCCGTGCCCAGTACGGCAACGTCTTTACCAACAACAAGACGTGGAATGCGTTGCCGGTACCGGAAGGTGACTTGTACACGTGGAACAACCAGTCCACGTATGTGCAGAACCCACCCTACTTCCGTGGCATGACCAAAGAGCTCCCCAAGATGAAGGCGTTGCGTGGGGCACGGGCGTTGGCACTGTTGGGCGACAACGTGACTACCGACCATATCTCACCGGCTGGTGACATCCCCAAGAATTCACCAGCTGGTATGTACCTCGAAGAACATGATGTGGCGCCAGCCGACTTCAATTCGTATGGTGCCCGCCGTGGCAACCACGAGGTGATGATGCGTGGCACCTTTGCCAACATCCGCCTCAAAAATGCCATGGTGCCCGGGGTGGAAGGTGGCTACACGGTGCACATCCCGTCTGGCCAGCAACAATCAATCTACGATGCGGCCATGCAGTACGAAAAGAGCGAAACGCCACTGATTATCATGGCCGGCAAGGAATACGGCATGGGATCGTCGCGTGACTGGGCGGCCAAGGGGACCTTTTTGTTGGGGGTGCGTGCGGTCATCGCCGAAAGCTTCGAACGCATCCATCGCTCCAATTTGGTGGGCATGGGTGTGTTACCGCTGACGTTTGTGGATGGGCAAAACTGGCAGTCACTGGGTATTACCGGTCGTGAGACTTTTGACATCGAAGGCATCGAATCGTTGCAACCCGGCCAAAACCTGACGGTAGTGGCAACGCTCGACGGCAAACAGACCCGCTTTACGGTTAAAGTACGCATCAACTCCGAGGGTGAGTTGGCCTACTATCGCAATGGTGGGATTTTGCACTATGTGTTGCGCAATTTGGCATCACAAAACGAACCAGTGGGTGCATAGGAACGGCTGTACGTGATGCACGACGGAGGGGCATTGCCCCTCCGTCGTGTGTGTTCGAGGAAGAAATACATGTGGCAGTGGCTCATCATCAGTGCAGCCCTCATCTGTAGCATCATTCCCCAATTCGGGGTATTGGCGATTGTGGCGTTGGTGCTGGCGAGTCAACGCCTATGCCACATGCCGCTGTCGCGTCGTAATCAGCTCGCACTGGTTGGGATGAGTTTGCCCACACCGTTTGCCTGTATCGCACCGCTTTGGGGTACACAGGTGTGGTGGCAACGGGTGTTGCTGGGTGGGGTGCTGGCGCTAGCATGGAGTCCTGCGCCACCCTGGTTGGTGTGGGGGATCGCGCTTGTGGTGGCGGGTGTGCCGCTCGTGCGTCTGGCCACGCGTGATGCAGTACGCTGGCTCATCCCGTTGTTGGTGGTCATGTCGCAGTTGGCATGGCCACGCTGGTGGGATGTGGTAGTGATTGTGATTGCATTGTTGGGGGTAAGTATAGGCGGAATATTGCACCGTGCTACTGTGCAGTGGTGGAGTGCGGTGTTGTTGTGTGTGGGGGTGGCAAGTGGGGCTGGAATCATCGTGTTGCCATGGCTGTGTGTGATGCATAGCATGGCTGAACGCCATACGCGCGGCCTGGCCATCATGGCATGGTGGGGCGTGGCGCACGTCTGTCTGGCCGCAGGATGGCCATGGGGACTGGGTATCATCGCCTTGCCCCTGATGCGTGCCTTGCCGATGCTCACGTGGCACGACGTGCGCCAGAACGCGTTGGTGCTGATGGTGTGGTTGGCGTTGCCACTCGATGGTGCAGTTGCTCGTTTACAAACCAGCCTCGGCCCCTATGGTGATGTGGCCCACGATGCGACTTGGCAGTTTATGACTGCTGGGCACACCATGGTAGGCGGGTTGCCATGGTTGGTGTTGCTGTGGTGTGGTGTGCTTGCATGGGCTATGCGCCAACTCTGGAATCCCCCCGAGGTGTGTGATGACTAGTGTGAGCATTGTCGTGTATGCGTGGAGTCGCCTGTTTGTTGTGCCCATCATGTTCGTGTTGGTGATGGCACTACGTACGGCACCGGCCATGGGCTGGCCACGCAGTGCACCTGGTACGGGATGGGCGGCCTGGTTGGCACTCGCATTGGTGCCTTTTCCGGGGCAGGTAACCCTCGGTGACGTGGATGTGATGGTGCTGATGATCCTACTCGTCTTTGCGAGTCGTACCCCCACTACAGGTGTCAGTGCCACGCTCATTGCTGCGTGGTGTGCAAGTATGTTGGCACTCATGGTTGCGTATGGCACGCTCGTGGTCACGCGCATGCATCCAATCACCCCAACTGGTGTGATACTTGGTGCCTACACCGTTGCGTTAGTGCTGTTGGCATGGATCTGGTGGCGCTGGCCTTGGCACACCTTGCCACAACGCCTGAGCATGGCGGCAATTGCATGCATCTGGGCTGGGATTGCGGGTGCTGCGTGGAACTGGACGTGGCAGCGGTGGGTGTTGACTGTGGGATGCCTCGTGATTACCGGGGCATTGTGGTGGTTTAGACAAGCAAATCGTGAGCGAGTACACCCACTGCCGTCCAACATGTTGTAATGATATGGCCGGCAGCGTCTTGGATGTGTTGAGTGGCATGTAATGCGCCTACACGCTCGAGGTAGTGGGTGAGTGCATGCCCATCACCACGTTCGATGACGGCGTGTGTGGTCGCGTAGTCGTTTTGGAGTGCATAGGCAATGGGGAGAATCACGATCCCACGGGCAAGTGAGTGTAGTGGGTTGGTCTGTGCTTCGCGGATATGCAGGGCACTTGCAACGTAGCGCCCTAACGCATTGCCGAGCACAACACCATCGCCGAAGTGGGTGTGCTGTCCACATATTGAACCAGCGCGTACAGCACGTTGCATGATTTCACCTTCGACAGCATCAACGTGGGCAGTAGCTTTGACAAGCACGGCAGGGTCACTTAATGGTATTCTAGTAAGGAACGCTTCGGCGACACGCATCACACAGGTCGAGTAATCGGCGATGATGTTGGCGTGTGGTGACTCGGCCATTTCGTTGGCTGCGAGTGCATAAAAGTAGTCGCCGAGCATCAGTGTGGGGCCGTGTACGACGGCAGAGCTCGTCGAATTGACGAGGCGCCGATGCATGGCAGAGCCGGCTCGGATGAGCTCGAGTGCAGCAGCTGCATGCCATACTCGCGGGAAGGTGGCATTGCCACTCTGGGCTACGGCAAGCACGACTTTGGCAACCACATGCCGCGGAATCGCAACTGCGGTGCTGTTGAGGGCTTCTTCGGCGATGTGACTCGCATGTGCTGCGAGGCGGGTACCGATGAGTGTATCTATGTGGTGCAGGTTATCAGTGGTTGTTGACATATGGCGCTGTTGCCGCAGACTTTGCGATGAAGTTCACAATATGTAGCATACCTGAGGTATGACGTACTGTCAAACCAAAAAGAATGCGCATCAGTATAACGAGAAGAGGTTCTCATGTCAGACGCCACAGCGGCTTTCGTGGCACGGTACGCACGGCGGAATTTTTGGCTCAATGTCATCGAAGGTGGCTTGTTCATGTTTGGCATTAGCATGGTGTCGCGCTTTACCGTGCTGCCATACTTTGTCGAGCAATATTCCAAAGAGCAGTGGTTGCAAGGACTCATCCCCGCCATCGTCAACACCGGCTGGCTGTTGCCCGGCTTGTTTGTGGCACCACTCATTGCTCAATTCTGGACGCGTAAACCGATTATGCTGATTGGCACGTTCCTCGAACGTCTGCCATGGCTCATCATTGGTATCTGGTTGACCGTTGGCAACACCTTTTCGGCGAGTACGACGCTGACCATCTTTTTTGTGCTTTACAGCATGCACATGTTTAGTGCGGGTGCCACCTCTATCCCCTGGCAGGACTTTGTGGGGCGTGTGATTCCCGAACAGCGTTGGGGCACGTTTTTTGGCTTTCAGAGTGGTCTCGGTAGTTTACTGGGTGTGGCTGGTGCTGCGGTTGCGACCCGGGTACTTGCCAACGAGTCGTTGGGGGTTGCCGGGGTACCCGTAGTTGCAAGTTATGCCTTTCCCTACAACATCGGTATTTTGTCGTTGGCCTGTTTTGCATTCATGATGGTCTCGTATATTTTTTTGATGCTCACAAAAGAGCCGCGCATCCCCCCACAGCCCAAACAACCGATATGGGCGGTGTTGCGCAACATGCCACAGCTGTTGCGTCAGGATCGTGTCTTTACCACGTATCTGCTTGCACGTACTGGTATGTCACTGGGGATTTTAGGGCATAGTTTTGTGACGGCAGCAGCGCTCGCCAAATTCCAATCTGATGGGAGTACGGTGGGAACGTTTACGGTGGTACTGCTCGCTGCTCAAGCCTTGGGCAACTTTGGGCTAGGGGCACTCGCAGATCGCTGGGGGCACAAACAGGTGCTGGTCTTTTCGGGGTTGGTAGCCGCATTGTCATTGCTACTGGCCTGGGTGGCACCTACCGAATGGTGGTTCTACCCCGTTTTTGTGTGTGGCGGTATTGCCATGGGGGGCTACCAGCTCGCCGGCTTTACCATGGTAATGAACTTTGCGGGGACGGATACGCGCCCCACATATATCGCCACGGCTAATACCTTTAATGTACCAGTATCGGCAATCTCGCCCCTGTTGGCGGGGTGGATTGCTGGGGTATACGGCTATTCCGCATTGTTCATCGCATTGGCTTGCTTTGGAGTAATTGGCAGCGTGGTCATGATTATGAAAGTGGCGTTACCTAACGCACAACGGAAAGTAGATACAGTTGTATGAGTAGCACGCCCAATACGATGCCGTTGCCGGAAACGACGGAAGCATTTGTAGCCAAATATGCCCGGCGGAATTTTATTCTGAATGTGATTGAAGGTGGCTTGTTCATGTTGGGCATGCATATGATGTCTAGCTTGACCGTGTTGCCCTATTTCGTGCAACAGTATTCCCAAGAAAAATGGGTACAAGGCATCATCCCCGCCATTGCAAACACGGGTTGGCTTTTGCCTGGGTTATTCATGGCACCGCTGATTGCACATCTCTGGCGGCGCAAAACGCTGATTCTTGCACTGACGTTTTTCGAGCGTATTCCCTGGTTACTCTTGGGATTGTGGCTCTTCATGGGCAACACGTTCGACTCGCCCACGACGTTGGTTATATTCTTTAGTTTGTATGCTGTTTTCATGTTCAGCGCGGGTTTTAATGGTGTCCCTTGGAACGATTTCATCAGCCGGATTATTCCCGAACGCATGTGGGGAACCTTTTTTGGGTTGCAATTCGGTGTGGGGAGTTTGCTGGGTATCGCTGGGGCAGCAGTGGCCACCCGCGTGCTCGACAACAACGCACTGGAAATAGCTGGCTATACGCTGATTCCCGCGTACGCCTTTCCCTACAACATTGGGCTACTCTCGTTGGCCTGTTTTGCCTTGATGGCGGTGGCCTACATCTTTTTGGTATTTACCGTCGAGCCTGCTATTCCGCCACAATCCAAGCAACCGTTTTGGGCGTTGATTCGTGACATGCCAGCGCTATTGCGCAACGATGTGGCTTTTTTGCGCTACATTATCGCCTATGCCTGTATTTCAGTGGGGATGATGGGGCATAGTTTTGTGACCGCATCGGCCCTAACCCAGTTCAACGTGGACGGGAGCATGGTCGGTCTGTTTACGGTGGTATTGCTGGCCGCACAGACGCTGGGCAACATTGGGCTGGGTACTTTGGCCGATCGTTGGGGGCGGCGCCGGGTGATTATTCTCGGCAGTAGCGTTGGCATGCTCGTATTGCTGATGCCATGGTTTGCCGTAGATGCTACCTGGTACTACCCAATTTTCGTGCTTGGCGGCATTGCCATGGGGGGGAACTCGCCCGCCAATTCGGCGTTGGTCTTTAGTTTTGCATCCGTGGACAAACGTGCCAGCTATATCGCAGTCGCCAACATCTTTAATACGCCGCTCTTGTTGATTGGGGCGCTTGTTGCTGGTGGCGTGGCAGAGCTGTATGGCTTCAATACACTCTTTGCGGTGCTAGTCGTGATTGGATTTGCCGGCTTGGCGTTGCTCAAGTGGGGCGTAGCCAACAACCGCTAATCCTAGCCGGCCAAGAGTGCCACTAGGGTGACACAGATGGGGACAGTCAAGTTGTCGGTGCCGTGGGGTGAAAGTGCTTCGACGACGGTAGCGGTGGCAGCACCGGCGATGGTGGCGACCACGATGGCACTCGTGGTGGGGAGATCGGCATAGGGAGTCAATCCTGACCCGGGGAGCAGGCTAAGCGACAACCCGATGACGATGAGTGAAACGCCGAACATTACGGCGCTCCCCTCGTAGCTACGCGTGCTCCCGTTGATGGTGTAGCGCCGTGTGCCAACGTGCTTGCCGATCAAGGCGGCCAGGGCATCACCCCAGGTCATGGTCATGACCCCGGCCACAAGCGCCGGTGCGTGGTCGATGGGGCCTGCGGGGCGCCAAAACACCAGTGATAATGCGGTAATGGCAATGGCAAAATAGACGGTACCGGGGCTGGCGCTGTCACTATCAATGCCTTTAAAGAGTTTGACCCGATAAAAGAAGTAATTGAGCCCAATGAATGTGGCAAAGGGAATTACACCATATTGCCAGCTATCAAAGAGGGCCAGCACGCCAAAAATCCACATTCCGGCACCAATATGCACCACTTTACGTGTGATGTCGTTGGCGATGCCGAAGTGGCGATGTAGTACTTCGCCTACGATTAATAGTGCCCCGGCATAGAGATACGACACGAGTAATCCGATGAGATCGTTGCTCATACAAGCTCCTCTACTGCGACAAAATCAACATGACCCGCGGGAAGGTGTAGGGCGGTCATTTGCCATGCGAGATGGGCGGGATCGCCGGTGGTGTAGTAGTGAATACGGCCAGTGGCGGCGACGGGATACCCTGCCTGTTGGGCGACTTGGATGGTCTGTCGCGCCACCGCTGCTGAGGGGTCAATGATGGTCATGTGTGGGGCCACACGTTGAATCATTTCCCGCAAAAACGGGTAATGGGTACACCCGAGTACAACCACGTCGGCGCCTGCCGATTGCAACGGTGCAAGGTGGTCTTGGATGGCGTGCTGGGCTGCAGGTGAGGTGACATCACCTGCTTCGACTAATTCCACCAAGCCGGGACAGGGGTGGGCGACCACGTGGATGTGTTGTGCATACTGACTGGTGACTTCGTGGAAGAGACGCCCCTGGAGAGTGGCAGCGGTGGCCATCACCCCGACTACGCCGCTTTTGGTCTGCTGGACGGCAGGTTTGACTGCCGGGACCATCCCCACAAATGGCACGTGGGAGTGCGCCATGCGCATTTCTGCGAGGGCGGCCGCACTCGCCGTGTTGCAGGCCACCACCACGGGAGCCGCCCCTTGGCGGAGCATCCAGTTGGCGCACCCTAGTGCAATCTGCTGGATGTCCGCGATATGCCGTTCACCATACGGGCACCGCGCCTGGTCAGCGAGGTAGAGTAGGTCGGCATGTGGTGCTACCGCCCGGATGGCTTGGAGCACGCTTGTGCCACCGATTCCACTGTCGTAGATGGCAATCATGTAGTGACTATGCCTTGTTGCGCGCATCACGCCACGCC
>JBEANH010000017.1:0-38650 GCA_041165505.1 Chloroflexota bacterium
CATCACTCTGCGTCCTGCACAACAGACCCACGCCGCCCAACGCTGCTTCAGCGAGACCAATCAGTGTATTGACGGGCGTATCCGTGAGTTCTGGGAGCAGAATGGCGGCTTGGCGATTTTTGGCTTCCCCATCGGTCCCGAAGAACAAACCACTGTTGATGGCAAAACATTCACCGTGCAACGCTTCGAGCGCAACCGCCTCGAACTCCACCCCGAAAACGCCCGTCCCTACGACGTGCTCCTCGGTCGTCTCGGTGCAGATCGCCTAGCCCAACAGGGGCGTGACTGGTTCACCTTCCCCAAAAACGGTGATACGGGTGGCTGCAAAGTCTTTGCTGAGACAGGGCATGCTGTGTGTGGCGCCATCCTCAATGCCTGGCGCAAAAGTGGACTCAAGCTCGACAACCGTAACGCCGTCAGCGAAGCCGAAAGTTTAGCCCTGTTTGGTCTGCCGCTCTCCGATCTACAGACTGAAACCATGGCCGACGGCAAACAGTACCAGGTGCAGTGGTTCGAACGCGCCCGCTTCGAGCTCCACCCCGAGAATAGTGCGCCGTACGATGTGTTGCTCGGCTTGCTGGGGAATGAGGTTGGTGGTGCACCTGCGCCAGTAGCAACGGCATCAGCATCCGGTCCTGGTTCACAGTATGTCCCACTCCAAAAGCGCATGTTTGCATCATATATGCTGGAGAATTGGGGCTACAAACTCAATAATTGGAAAACAACTTGGCAAATTAGCTCAGATTATGCAAATGGGTTAACAGATGGCACTGCCATAATTAAACCAGCAGATTTATTATGGTCTGGTTTAGTTCAGCATTTTACAGTCAGTTCAACAATGACTTCATCATCGGGAAATCTTTGGAGCGTTATCTACTCAATAACTGAATTTACTGATGAGAGTCATACATTAGCAATGTACTATTCGTATGATGTTGCAAAAAACCTCACTGACTACGGCACAATAAATTATGAGTTTCCTGGACAATGCTACGAGCAGTGGGTCATTGGAATTAATAGTATACAAATGCCAGAAGCAGTTCTAAAACTTCGTTGTAACAATAAAATACTCACGCTCATTGTTATTGGCGAAGGTGATGGCCATGAATTTATACAGTTATTCGGAGAAATAACCACATTCTTTATCGGCAGTTTTGACTGGTAATCCCACACACACACCGATCCCCCCTGCCGCACAGCTGCGACAGGGGGGATTCATTGTTGCCTAGGCCGCCGCTTTGTGCTTGGCGCGGATATCGTTTATGGCGCGCTCGATGCGCACTTCGTCGCCTGCAGACTCCAGCGGATCCTTGCGCAGGCGGTGGCGCAAGGCTAGCGTCGCTACGCGCAACACGTCGTCCGCCGTGGCGACAGTGCGCTTTTCGTAGGCGGCCAGCGCCCCCGCCGCACGGGTCAGCGTCAGCTCGCCGCGGTGGCCGTCAATCGCCAAAATGGCACATAATTCGGCCGCAGCGTAGAGGGCGTCATCGCTGACATCCACACTGGGGAGCAATTTTTGGGCGGCCTTGATGCGTTTGGCCAATTTCTGCTGCTCTTTGTCCCAGGTGGCGACGAATCCGGCTGGATCGAGGTCAAAGGCGCGTCGGCGCCGCACAATTTCTACGCGCTCGGGGATGCTGGTCACCGTGGTGATGCGAGCATGCAAGCCAAAACGATCGAGCAACTGCGGGCGCAGGTCGCCCTCCTCGGGATTCCCACTGCCCACCAGCACGAAGCGCGCCGGATGGCGCACACTGATACCCTCGCGCTCCACCACGTTTACGCCACTGGTGGCCACATCGAGGAGCAGGTCAACCAAGTGGTCCTCCAGCAGATTCACTTCATCAATGTACAAAAAGCCACGATTGGCGCGCGCCAGCAACCCCGGCGCAAAGGCTTGTACGCCATCCACCAGCGCACGTTCGATGTCGAGTGCGCCCACCACACGATCTTCGGTGGCACCCAGCGGTAAATCAACCACGGGGACTGCGCGCGTCGCACTTTTGTGTTTGCTCGGCGTCGCACAATGCGGACACAAGGGCGAAGGATGGGAGGGGTCGCAGTTGTAGGGGCACCCCACCACCATGCGCACCTGGGGCAACATGTCGGCCAGCGCACGGACTGCCGTGCTTTTGGCGGTGCCACGGTGCCCCATAATCATTACCCCGCCTATGGTCGGGTCAATCACACACAACGCCAGGGCCAGCTTGAGTTCGTGTTGACCCACAATGGCTACAAATGGAAAGACGTGGTGGTGTGTGCTCACTTCTTTGGCGTCGTTGCTGTCGTGCGACATACGTCGCGTCCTTTCGTCGTAATTAGGCTACATCCAATGCGGTATGCTCGATGGTCATCGGCGTAATCACAAAACGCCGCTCGTAGGGTTGTTGTGCCTGCATGTCGGGCCATTCCTGCGTCGCCCAGGCTTCTACCTGTGTCAATGTGGCATCGAGCAAGGCCGGCTCTATCGCCCATGTCTCGGGGTCGTTACGGGCGCGCATGCCAGCGATGACATCCGCCGGAGCGGTGGCATCGTGCCATGTGGCGCCAATCACGTCGGCGTGGGCCGTGGCACCGAGGCGTGCCAAAAACTGCTGGCGTGCCGCCCCTGTGCCCGGCGGGCGGATCCCGGGCGACAGTGCCATGATGACTTCGCGCATTTTGGTGCGGATGCGGGCACTACAGGCCTGTGGATCACTCCAATCGCGCCCCTCGATAAACCAGCCGCCACGCCGGAGCACACGCGCACATTCGCGCATGGCCAGGCGCCAATCGCTGGCGTGGTGCAACACGTGAACTGCGAGCACCGCATCAAAGCTGGCATCTGCAAAGGGCAATGCCATCATGTCAGCCACGGCGAGTTGCGCAAGCTGACGCGTTTGTGCAACCTGCAACATGCCCGTGGAAATATCAATGCCGACCACGTCGCCCCCCGCCATCACCACTGGTTGCGCAATGCGCCCTGTGCCGATGCCGATTTCGAGGAAACGTTGGCCGGTACCGACGAGCGCTACCAGCGCCCGCCCGACTGCCTGGGAGACAGCGGGCGTGTGCAGATGCAAATTGTCGTAGTGCGATGCAACCTGTTGGAAATCAAATTTGGCCATGGTGTTTACCCTATGCCCCTGCGCCCTGCTCCATGGCACGGGTCAAATCGGCACGTGACAATGTGCGGAACTGCTGGATGTCCACGCTACGCAATACCGCCACACCGACCACCATCAAGACTACTTCGAGTCCAAAGATGGCAGTATACCCGATTGACGGTGCAAGGAAGCCCGATTCAATCAAGAGCGTCTTGAGGGTACCACTGGCAAACGATGAGAAACCCATGCCAAAGGCCTGTGCCATGCCCCAAATCCCCATGTAGAGGCCGGTTGACCCCTCGACAGTCATATCCATCATCATGGACAAGGCACCCACATTGTAAAAGCCGGTAAAGATGCCCATGATGACGAGTGCGGGCATGAGCAGGCTTTCCATGCCCGTCAGCGCCGTAATCGTCAGTAGTCCCAAACCAAAGGCAGTGCCGAATCCGCCAACTAGTCCAATCACTTTTTTGGGAATACTGGTCACGCTGCTCAAAATCCCCATCACGAGCATACCACCGAGCACGCCGCCACCCCAGGTCGAGCTAAACATGGAGGTCTCTTTGATGGTCATGCCAAAGACTTCGGCGCCAAAGACTTCGAGAATGGCATCCTGCAAAAAGATACCCACAATCGAGAAGAAGACGAAGCCGAAAAAGGCGCGAACTTGGGTGTTGGTGCGAATCAGCGTATACGCTACGCCCAACGCCTGAAATGGCGATACGCGGGCAGTGGCAGATTCCGCAGCCAGCGCCGTGAGATCCGCCGCACTGCGTCGTTTTTCAACCCCCAGAATGGGGAGAATGGCACACAACACCACTACCGGCGTCATGCGATAGAGTGACTGCATTTCGGCGAACACAAACTGCTCGCTCACCGATACTTTGATAAAAATTGCTGCGGCAATGGCACTAATAATCGTGAATGTCCACACCACGGCCACCACAATGCCACGTGTTTTTTCGTCGGTGACTTCGGCAATCAAGGCGTGATGGGAATCACCGGTGGTTGCGATGCCCACCCCAAACAAAAAGAGCAAACCGAAGCCGGCCACAAAGGCCCAAGTGTGCCCTTGCCCCATGGCAGCGGCAACGTCGGGCAAAAAGACAAACGTCATACTCGCAACCAGGCTCCCGATGATGAAATAGGGGGTACGCCGATAGCCGAGGATGGGATAGCGATCGGCCATACGCCCCACCACCACTTGGAATGGTGATAAAAAGTGATGCATGCCAATCATGACGGTAATCACCACAGCAACAACACCGAGTTCTACGATGGATACACGATTAAAATGACTCGTCAGGATGGCAAACATCCACCCTGCACCGATTTTGGGCAACGCCAAGCGTAGCGTGTTGATGACCCCAGCCAAGACGCGTTTTACTGCACCCATCATATCCTCCTGTAGTCAGCACTATGCACTACTTGTGACACCAAGTCAGGCGAAATTGCAGAGAATATATGTAGTGCGGAGTTGTTACACCCCGAGTATAGCACGCTGTTTTTTGCATCGGTATGCGCTAAATCATACAAACTCCGCATGAAAGTTATACATTATCTCCACAAAAAAACGCAGGGACGGCAATTGCCGTCCCTGCGTCACCTCACCAACGACACTTATATCATGCGCATCGTGGTCTGTTCATTGGACAAAAAGACGACGCCGTTTTCGGTAACCAGCACGTCTTCTTCGAGCCCCACATAGCCAGCCGAGGTAATCACACCTAATTCGAGGGTATAGATGTTGCCCACTTCGACACGCATGTCGGGGGTATTGCCGTAGCGCTCCCAGCGTGGTCCGAGCAACGGGCCACCATCGTGGCAGGCTTTACCTAGCCCATGCCCAAAGGCGTGCATATACTCGGGGTAACCGGCATCCACGATGACATCACGGGCAACCTGGTCAACTTCATGGCCTTTGACACCGGGGCGCAGGGCTTTGGCACCTTCGCGGATGGCCTGACGCACAGTGTCGAAGGCACGCTGAATTTCGGCGGGCAAAGTGGTCTCACCCGGACGGCGCACATACCACAAACGCTGAATGTCCGAGCAGTAGCCGTCTTGTTGCACGCCCAGGTCAATGTGCACGATATGTCCGGGGGCGATTTTGATGTGTTCGCTGGGCACCCCGTGGCCAACCGCAGAATCAGGGCCACTATTGACGATGGGGCAGCCATCCCAGGCCCAGGCCGCAGGTAAGCCACGGCGCTTGAATTCGCCGTGAATGAAGTCGCCAATATCTTTTTCACTGCGACCAACCTGGATTTGTGCAGTTACCAGATTGACGATGTCTTCGGTAGTGTCAATGGCGGCTTTGATACGGGCAATTTCACCGGCAGTTTTACGAGCACGCAACGCGCTCAGCAGTGGGCCTGCGCTCACCAAACGCTCCGCAAACGGGGTCCCCTTGAGGATGTTTTGGAGCATCAGGTACATGCCCACTGTCAGGCCGTCGCTGGTTTTGTCGTCGATGCTGTAGTTGAGACCAATGGTGCGTGGGTTCAAGGCAGTGAGCTGTGCAATCAGCGTCTCAGAGATACCTGCATCGTAGCTAATCACCGTCGGAAAGACACCGTAGGCGTCCACACTGGGGACATCGTAGCGTCCCACAATGGCGATACGCTGGCCGTTTTTGGCGAAAATAAAGGCGGATGGCCAAGTGACATTGCTACCGATGGCGAGTTCGATGCCCGGGTCCGGTGATACGACTGTTTCGCGCGCAAAGGTCAGCCAGCAGTCGAGATCGAACTCGTGCAACAGTTTGCTGGCTTGGTCGGCTTTTTCTTGATAAATTGACATACATGGCTCTCCTCAACTACTGACCGAAACACTACTGAATCCGTTCAATCAAGGCATACACATCCTGCGCAATACTAACCGCACTCCCATGTGCATCCACACGATAGAGTAGCTGCTGCTGCGTAAAAAACGCAATCAACGGTGCTGTCGTTTCGTGATAGATCTGCACACGACGGAGCACAATTTCTGGAGAATCGTCAACGCGCATCTGTAACACACCACCACGCGCCTGGCATTGGGCGAGCGCGGCCGCATCATCAACATGGACAGGGAACGTTTCTGTGGCGGTCACACACATACGCCGCCCACTGAGACGTTTGACCACCACATCATCGGCAACATCGAGGAGCACCACTCCTGTCAGAGTGCGGCGATACTGCGCAAGAAATGTGGGTAAAAACGCTGCTTGCGACATGGTACGCGGGTAACCATCTAGCACCATATTATGCTGGGGATCACGACGTGCAAGAAACGCCCCCAACACCTGATGCATCACCTCATCGCTGACCAAGTTGCCGTTGTTGATCATCGCGCCTATATGCTGACCGAGTGCAGAGCCCGTTTCGATTTCTTGGCGCAGGAGCACACCTGTCGAAACCACATCGCACGGCATCAGGCGACACAATTCATTGGCGACCGTACTTTTGCCGGCACCAGGTGGGCCGAGCAACACCACATTTGCCCCTTGGACAACAGCCATGACACGTCCTTGTCTATCATGATTCGTTAGGGAGTCGGCGTGGCCTCAGGGGTTGGTGACACGGGGGTGGAAGTAGGGGTGTCTGCATCGTTGGGACCCATGGTCGGCGCAGGGAGCGGCGTGCGATCAACCAACGACGGCACAATCAGTGTTTGGCCAACTTGCAACACGGACGCATCAGTGAGTTGGTTGGCCGCCATCAAATCTTCGATGGTAACTTCGAATTCTTCGGCAAGGGCACTCAACGTATCACCCGCTTTCACGGTGTACATCCCCGCAGGAGTCCCGGTGGGGACTATTGCCTCCGCATAGGCGGTCACCGTGGCGTTCACGTCGAGTGTCGGTGCAGGGGTGATGTAAAGCACGGCGGGGACAGTTTCACGTGGCTGCAATGATTCAATGGGTGCACCACATGCGCTCAAAAACGCACCGGCAATCAACCACTGTTTCACACGAAAAACGCCGAGATGTTGCTGCATACTATCGTCCCTACACACCGTTGCTTCGTTGTGTGACATTATACCATACGCGTGTTGTCAGCAACGAATCCTGCCTGCACCAGCAAGGGGCGTATGGTGTTGTAGTGCGCATATCGCGTCACGTCCTGCACATCTATCACCCCTGTGGCAAGCTGACGGGCATAATGTTCGCCCTGGTCAGCCAACACACCCCGGCTCAGCATACGATCACGA
The DNA here is from genome assembly GCA_041165505.1 of Chloroflexota bacterium. Lineage (GTDB taxonomy): Bacteria > Chloroflexota > Chloroflexia > Chloroflexales > Roseiflexaceae > UBA965. The sequence continues at coordinate 7,284 of JBEANH010000017.1, forward strand.
AACGCCAGCTGCAACAAGCAAATCTGGAGCGCTTGCAGCGCATCCACATGCGCTGCATAGCGGGCAATCGGCAACGCCAGTGGCAGATGCAATGCGTCACACTGTTGCACGATGTACGCATCCCGCTCCTGACGGTATGTGGCATCCACTTCGGAACGGCCACGATAGACGTCGCGCAAAAACGCCGGTGGATATTCGCTCACACGGATCATCGTGTCAGCAATTCGTGTGCGATGGCGCTGGTTGGGCATGGTCAGATAATCCCAATACACGAAATCAGCGCCAGACAAGGCAATCAAGCCAAGCAATTGTGTGATGGCGTAATCGGTATCGTTGAGAAAGGGAATGAGTGGTTGCAACGCCACTCCCACCGGGATACCCAGTTTTTTGAGTTGTTGGACAATCTCTAGGCGTGCAAGCGTGGAGTCGCACCGGTCTTCGAGCCGGTGCTGTACCGCCACCACATGCGACACCACACTGACAATCACCATCGCAAATGAGCGTTGTGCAATATGCACCAGCAGTTCTGCATCATCGAGCACACGCTGGCTTTTGGTCATTATCGTCACCGGTTGTGCGTGTTCCGCGAGGACGCGCAACACTGCACGGGTCCGGCGGTACTGTTGTTCGGCAGGTTGATAGGGGTCACTTAATTCGGTCAATCCCACCACGTGTTGTCGCGGTATCGTGGCCAGTTCATGGTGCGCTTTGCGGGCAATATCCGCCACTAGGCGCACACTTTCGTTGAGTGGGCGTGGCAGGCTCCACCCACTACAATAGGCACAACCGAACTCACACCCCTCGTAGATGTGCGTCGCATAGCGGGCCAACGTATGCGGATTGGGCATCGGCTGAGCCGTTCCAAAAAGCGCCGTACGGTTCGTATCCACCACAAAAATGGGCATATTATGATTCCTGAGTTGCTATTTTTTGGGAGTCCGTGGTTTCAGATCGCGTGCAACTTCCTGCATGAGCAGCTGTTCATCCGACAATTCAACGGGCAAATTCATGGCCACACGCCATGCTTCGATTTCATTGGGGCTCAACGGCACTTCCGGTTTTTCATCGTGGTATTCGGCCTTCGTGTTCGTTGTGCGCATCATGTGTTGGATAAACATTTGGTTACTAGTATGCCGCACCCCCACCTGGAGCGCCACATCAATAATCCGGCGGTCGTTGCTCACCAATGACCATTCGTGTGCCTTGGGAAATTGACGCATTTTACGAATAATCACAGCGTCTGCATCCTGTGGTGATGTAGCAAAATGACACGTGACCCCATACCCGTTGAGTGGTTGATGCTGGTTGTAGACACCACGGTCAAAGACCACCAACACGTGGCGGCCTTTTTTGGCAGTGGACACACGGCGTAGCATCATGACCAACTTGAATTCATCGTCGTAATCTTGCAATGAAATCTGACTGACATGGCTCAGCGTGCCGATTAAATTATGTCCATCCACGATAAAGTTCATGGCGCGTTCACATCACAAAAAAAGAACGGAGCCGTCCGCGGGGACGGCTCCGTCTACAACCACGTCTCTCTATGGTACCACAACTGACTTGAAGGTGATAAGATCTTCGCTCCAGGCAGCTTCTTTGCCCATCCAGTCACGTGCACGTGCACGGAACTGGTATTCGCCACTACCTACTGGTGAGAAGAGCGCCATATTGGCACCAGTACCACTCTGCCACAGTTGCCATTCACCACCATTGATGCGGTACTGCACATCATACGAGCTAATGCCGCTGACGTCGTCCACACCGGCCCACTGCACCACATATGCACCGCCATCCATTGGCTGGATTTCTTGAATCCACGACGAAGGGGGCATCGAGTCGTAGCGCGGCACCCACATCACGGCGTCGAAGCGCACGCTCTGGCCATCATCACCGGTAACATCAGAAAGTCTGACACTCGAGCTTCCCGGCATCATATTGTAGATGCCCAGTGACGCCCAGCGCCCACTCTGCAATGCTTGGTCGAGCCATACATCCCGTTCGGCACCGTTGGTGTTGACCTTGTAGATGGCAGCACGGGTTGCAGGGCGACCACACGGGGGGATGAACGCCATGATTTCGTAGTAGCCGACCTGTGAAATATTGGCATTCCAGGTTGCCGTGTTCTCTGAAAACTCGGGCTTGGATGTGCCAAATGTCCAGTCATGTTTGCCGTTGAGCCCACAGAAGCTGTCGTACCATTCGATTTTGGCACTGTTGGTGTAGCCACCACTGCCATTGTCCACAATCACGGTACCTGGAGGATAGGCGGCACTCCCCACCGAGGCATCTACCAGCCCTGCGGGACCAGGGTCAAGCCCCATCCACAGGAAGGTAACACGCACCCAGGTGTTCGAACGCATCCCCAGACCGTCCCAGAATGCACCATCCGCAATGTCAATACCATTGCCGAGGGTGATTTTGCGCCCAAACATGTCGAGGCCACCGTTGTAGCCAAACTGCACCGCGGCTTGTGCCATGGGCATACCGACGGGGAGATCACGGTAGAAGCGGCGTTCGGGAGTCCAATATTCGTCGTTCGTATTCCACGGACCAACGTCCCACACAGGCAACACGATGCTCTTGTCTTCGTATGTGACACGGACTTGGAATTCGCTACCACCGCGGCTCGACAACACTTTCCACGAGGGCAACGCCACAAACCAATCCCGTTCCACGATACGATGTCCATTGGCCGTTCGTTTACCAACTAACCCTTCACGGGTGGCACGAATAGTGTAGGTGGGGGCATATCCTTGTTGGAATGCCGGTGGAGCCTCGGTCGGTTGTGGTGCTGAGCTATCATCGGTTTGTGAGCCGTCAGAAATCGGCGGTGCTTCTTGGGCACGCGCACCAAACGGCATAAACGCCAATACCGTGACCAGACACAGTGCAAAAACCCCAACTCGATACCAATTTCGCATGTAGTTCTCCATTGGTGATGCATCAAAAAACCAGTCTCAATACCCACGATGCATCATACGGACAATCGAAACATATGTGCGACACACACATTTCTCACCTACTACAATACCGTTGAAAGCCGGCAATTGTCAAGCAGGGTACATGACAATCTAATGAACAGAAGATGAAAACGCACACGTTGGAGACTGTAATGAGCACAAAAAAACCATATCGCTGGGCATCTACACCAGCGATATGGCATTATGCAAACTAGGGAGCAACTACTGGGGCAAATGCGCTGTAAATGAGGCGAGCAAACCCACCAATTGCGGGACCTGCAACGTTGTCAAGCAGATACCCACCATTGGCAGCAATGTCACGATAGACGTAGATGGCCATCATGAAGTGGCGATTGTCGGGTGTGGTCACAATCCCCACATCTGCCTGCATGTCTTCGATCCAGCCACTCTTATGTGACACATAGGCCTCTTCGGGTAATCCGGACATCATGCGACTGTAGTCTGCATTTTTGTGCATCAAATCCAACATTTCCCCACAACGCTCCGCATTCAACGTTTCGGGGTAGAGTGCCACGAGCTCCCCGGTACCTTGGCTACAGCGGTACAGCTCGATAAAGACTTTGGACATTTCCGCAGGCGTCGTGCGCAACATGGGATCGGCGTCTGTGTGTGGGGGTGGGCCTTCTTGCTTGGGGCCACGCTTGATTTCGTAGTTGAGCACGCCAATCAAATAGTCGCGTGCTTCATACGGCATATTCTGGTACGAATGCGCAAGACCGAGTGCAATCAGCATTTCGTTCATGGATTGTGCACCGAGATACGCCGATTCCGTGCCTTGCCCGTTGATGCTTGTTGCAAGCATTTTGTTCGCAGACAGATTATCACTGTCAATAATCATGCGTTGCATCCAGCGCGTCTGATCTTCATCGAAGGCGGGCACATGCGCATATGCGTGAACGAGAATGGGCACCTTCATGACACTCGCCCCCGAAAAGACGCTATTTTCGTTGTAGGTGGCCATGACCTCGTTGCGATCGAGGTCGTAGACGTAAATACCCACAATCCCTGGCCAGGCGTCAGCCATGGTGTTGATGGCATCCTGGAGTTGCGCCGCCGTGGGTGTCACCGGCGCATCACTCGCCTGCAACGGCAACGAGAGCTCGGTATCGCCACGTGTCAAGGCATCGAGGATGGCGAGTTCTGCCGCATTGGCATCCACCTGCATGGCCCCACTAGCCACAAACTGACTCATAAAGGGGTCATCGCTTGTTTGCAGTGTCACCCCAGAAGCGGCGGATACCGCACTATTGATGGTCGCTATTTTTTGTTGGATTTCGGTATTATCAAAACGCACAACTGCCTGCACCGTGCTATTAGCGGGCGCTTGTAGCAGCGCATCCAGCGTCGCATCACTATCAATGGAACGCGACTTGAATGTCAGCGTGTGCGTGATATCGCCTGTTTGGACGAGCATGGTGTGGGGTGGGAGAATCACTGAGGCGATGGTCACCGCCAACTCGCTTCGCGATTGTCCAGCCACCGCACGTGTATCGAGGGTCACTCCACTCGCCACACGTGGCTCTGGTGTCGCCGTAGGCGGTTCTGGGGTAACAGTGGGGGGGATAACCGCAGGCGTACCACAGCCAACCAAAAAGAGCATGAGCATGATGGTGGCGAGCGCATGCTGAAGGCTCAACGTATTCATACAGCAGTACCCGATTCAATATACTTCGACCACAAAAAACCACGGACGAGTGCGCCATGCACTCATCCGTGGCAGTATAGCACAGAAACAAAAGCCGCTTAACGGCTATCACTCTTGAGTTCGAGCCACGCCATCTCTTTGTCAGTCAAACGGACTTCACTCGCCGCCATGTTGGCTTTGAATTCGTCGGGTGTTTGGCACCCCACCAACGCAAAGATGTTGAGGGGGTAGCTCATCACGTAGGCGGTGGCAATTTGCGGGATAGTCATGCCCTTTTCGTCGGCCAACTGCTGTACGCGGTCGAGGCGCTTGAAGTTGTCGTCGTTGGCGTAGACTTCCACGGCCAGCTTGTCGAGATACGTCTCAAATGTGCTCAAGTTGTCACGGCGCAGGCGCCCCGAAAAGAAGCCACCAGCCAGGCTCGACCACGTAAAGAGCGGCATCTGGTTGGCCTTGTAGTACTCGCGTGAGGGGGCCGCATCAGCCGCACTGATGCTCACACAGCCATCCCAGGGTGGCTTGTTTTGTACGGCCAGCGTAAAGTTGGGGCTACTCGCCACAAACGGAGCCAAACCGTGTTTGGATGCGTACTCGTTTGCTTCAATGACGCGCTGGTGGCTCCAGTTCGAACCACCGTAGCACAAAATGCGCCCCGCCTTGCGGTGTTCGTTTAGCGTTTCGACAATCGGGCCGACGGGCACCGACGGATCGTCACGGTGGAGCAAGTAGATGTCAATGTGGTCAATTTGGAAGCGGGCCAGTGAGTCATAAATGTCACTGGTGATATCCCACGGGGTTACGCGCTTGCGGTCTTGGCTGTGGTGGGCTCCTTTGCCGATAATGTTGAGGCGGTTGCGATTGCCGCGCTCGCGCATCCAGCGCCCAAAGGTGCGTTCACAGTCGCCATTGCCGTAGACGTGTGCCGTATCAAATGTGGTACAACCCATGTCCAAAATCGCATCAAACAAATCAAAACACTGCGGAATATTCGCAGAACTCAGCGACACACTCCCCTGTACCAAGCGTGACACTGGTAGCGGGACCCCAGGCAAATTTGCATATTGCATGACAGTTCCTTTGTACTGAAAACCACTTACTCCATCGGGTAGCGCAATCCCCACACCGCACGAATCCGGTCCATGGCTTCCATGGTGCGCATCGTGTCTGTCCACGACATGATGTCGCTCTCGACTTTTTTCTCACGAATCAGGCGGCCGATTTCGGCTGCCTCGTAGTTGTAGCCGTTGCCCACAAAAGGCACGTCAATGACTTCAGTTTTGCCACCAGTGTGGAGGGTAAGCTTATTGGCCGCAAAAAAAGGCGTTTCGATGCGCAAATAACCGTTGGTCCCCAAGACGGTTGCTTCCATGGGAGTGCTGGTACGAATCGCCGTGGAGAAATACGCCAGCCGCCCGCCGTCAAATGACATGACCGCCGCTGCTTGTTCGTCGACGCCGGTGCTGCCAATATCGGCGATACCGGTGGCGGCGCGGGCGGCCCCCAGCAACATCACCGAAAAGGAGACACAGTAGACACCCACATCCAACAATCCGCCACCAGCGAGGTTTTTGTCGAAGAGACGACCACTTGGATTGACTTCGGTGCGGAAACCGAAATCAGACTGGATCATACGCACTTCACCGATTGCGCCCTGATTAATCAGCTCCACGGCTTTACGTACTGCCGGCAAAAAGCGCGTCCACATGGCTTCCATCAATGGCACATTGGCCGCTTTGGCAGCGTTAATCATCGTGGTAGCCTGACCCGCATTCACTGCAAAGGGCTTTTCACACAAGACGGCTTTGCCTGCCTGAATACAGCGGATGGTGTCTTCCATGTGCCCCGTATGTGGGGTGGCCACATAAATGGCATCAACATCAGGGTCATTGGCAAGTGCTGCATAGCTGGCATGCACACGTGGCACATTGAACTTGCTCGCAAAGCGTTGTGCAGACTCCGCAGTGCGTGAGCCTACTGCCACTAATTTGGCATCAGAAAGCGCGGTGAGGCCTTCGGCAAAGATACCCGCGATACGCCCGGTCCCCAAAATTCCCCAACGAATTGGTGGTATTGTCGACATTGACTGCTCCTAGTCAAACAATAGAAATGTACGTGTCAGGACATGGCTATTGTACACGCTTTTTACACAAACGTGACACACCCTAGACCACAATGTTATCCCTTGACGCCACTAAAAACCACACCCTGCGTAAAGATGCGTTGGGCCAGAAAGAAGAGTACAATCGGTGGCACGATCATCAGCACCGACACCGCCATAATCAGATGCGTATTAATGGTGTAGAGTGAATCAAAAGTCTGTAGGCCAACTGCCAGTGTCCATTGGTCTTTGGTATGCAAGAAAATCAGTGGCTCGTAGAAGTCGTTCCATGCATAGAGAAAATGGAATATCGCCACCGAAACCAGGGCAGGGCGCGCCTGAGGCAAAATGATGTAGAGCAGAATCTCGAGGGGGTTGGCGCCATCAATGCGGGCAGCGTCGTCGAGCTCCAGTGGAATGGTCATGATGAATTGACGCAACAAAAAGACGTCATACGCATTTGCAAAAAATTGGGGCACAATGAGGGGCAAGAGCGTATTGACCCAGCCTAACTCTTGAAAAAAGACGTAAATGGGAATCAAGCGCACTTGCGACGGCAACATGATGGTTGACAGCAATACCAAAAACAAGAGGTCGAGCCAACGAGCACGGAACCGACTAAAACCGTAGGCGACCAATGACGATGAAAACAACATTCCTGCCATGCCCACAAATGTGACCAGCAGCGTATTGATGAGGTACTGCACAAACGGCATGGCCTGCATGGCGTCAGGATAGTTTTCCCAGTGAATGTCGAGGGTATATTGGGCCTGTTGGGCAGCCAAGGGCAACGTAAGTTGCGTTTCCGGTTGTTGCGGATCCACAAATATCGCTTTCCCACCTGGTGCTTTTTTGAGCATCAGCATCGTCTTGGTACCAGTTGGCGTCGTAACCGTGTAGACGGGGTAGGTATCACCGTTGTACGGTTGCATGACAAGGGTACGGGGCAATAGCGCATTTGCATCCGAACGAATCTGCGCTGGGTCTTTGAGCGAAGTTGATATCATAAAGGCGAGTGGAATCATAATCACAATCGCACCCGCAGCCAACAGGAGTGTGGTCAGCCCTGCGGCTGCCATCTCGATGACACGCATGCTGCCTTGCAGGCGGCGCCAGGTGTGTTGCAAGAGTGCCATAATTACTTCCCCCGTAGTTGTCCTTCGTAATACACCCATGCCTCCGAAGAACGGAATATTAGTGTGGTTAAGAGCAACACAATCACGAATAAAATCCACGCCATCGTAGATGCGTAGCCCATTTCAAAGTAGTTGAACGCATTTTGATAGAGATAAAGATTGTAGAACATGGTGGCACGTTGTGGTCCACCCGATCCCCCCGTTGCCACATAGACTTCGGTGAAATACTGGAATGTACCAATCAATCCCAACACCAGATTATAGAAGAGCACCGGTGTCATCATTGGAAAGGTTACCGACCAAAACGTTTGCCAGCGATTGGCTCCATCCACATGCGCCGCATCGTACAAGTCGGTGGGAATCCCCTGTAATCCGGCCAGATAAATAATCATGGAGCCACCTACCCCCCACAGACCCATCAACACCAAGGCGGGAATGGCCCAGTCTGGGTCTTGGAGCCAGCCGGGGGGATTGGCGATTCCCAGCACATCGCGCAAAAACGGATTCAAGATGCCCATGCGAGGATTGAGGATACGCAACCACAACAAGGTGACGGCTACACCCGAAATAATGGAGGGGAGAAAGTAGATGGTTCGCCAAATACGTAAACCGTAGATTTTTTGGTTGAGAAGGATGGCCAGCGAAAAACTACACAACAAATTGAGTGGCAATGATAATGCGGCAAAGTAGAGCGTGACCTGCAACGACTTCCAAAAAATGGGGTCCTTGAGTTGTCGTACATCACCGGTCTGCACAAATTCGGGTAGACCGCTAAAGATGCGCATATAATTGGCGAGCCCCACCCATTTGGGCGGGGTTATAATGTTGTACTCGGTAAACGAGTAGTAGAGTGATGCAATCATCGGTCCAAATGTAAAAACCACGAATCCGATAATCCAAGGAACGATGAAAAAATACCCGGCAGCAGCTTCACGCCACGCCAATGACCGAGAGACTCGTGCCATGACAGACCTCGCTTGTTATCACAACCAAACGACCGCGTGCAGGAACTACACGCGGTCGTAGAGCATTACCAATCAGGCTAGGGATTCTTGGCCCAATATTCATCGAGAACGGTCTGTACATCTTGATTGGTGGTATCCAACAGCGCGTCCGTGTCCGCACCTGCTTCGGTGTAGATGGTGGTAAGCGTGTTGTTCAAGGCATCATTGACCTTGCTCCACTCGGGGACATACGACTCGTGATTGGGGTCATCGAGATAATCAATGGACTGGAAAATGACTCCGTGATCGATGGTTGGGAAGCGCTCTTTGAGCTTGGCCTTGAAGAGCTCCTCGACCGACTTGCGTGCTGGGAGACAGCCGTAGACGGCACACACATCAATGATTTGCTCGGGTGCAACCAGCCACTTCATCACTTCCCAGGCCGCATCCTTGTTCTTGGCGTTTTTAGGGATGGTGAAAAGGTCCGCATGCACACGCGCAATACGCTCACCCTTTTGGTTGTAGAACAGAGGAGCAATGTCAAACTTAAACGGCAAGCCGTTCAACCCCTCGGACATGTACCAGGTGTGGCTATACCACATGGCCACATGGCCACCGCCAAATGGGTCACCCGAAGCAGAATCAATGGCACCTTGGCCGGCGGCATCGGGCATGAAGTGCTTTTCGTGGACGCCACTGTGCAACCACTTGGCACCGTATTTCCATTCCTCGGAGTTAACCTGCGCCGTCTTGTAGTCGGCACTCGCCGGGCGCCCCTTGTTGGGTGCACCAAACATGGTCATCTGACCACGGAAGTCAGTCCAGGTGTCCGCATAGCCCCATTGTTTAATGTTGGCTGCATCAAAATCAGCACTCGTCGCATTATTACCATTGGCATCAAGTGTCAATTGTGTGGCCACATTCTCGAGCGCAGTGATATCCCAGGCCTTGTCGTTGTAGTCGTGGGATGGATAGGGCAACCCGGCTGCATCAAACGCATCCTTGTTGTAGAACAAAAATGACGGATAAAGGCCGAGTGGCAAACCTGCATTGAGGGTGGGGTACTTGTTGAGTGTCACAGACGGACCGTAAAAGTCACTCAAATCGTAGCCATCTTTTTCAATATAGGGGGTCACGTCTTCCCACTGATCGAAGAACTGCGCCACCGTGGAGATACCCAGGGGGCCGACCAGTTGTGGAGCGTTATCACCGGCCACCATTGCAAGATAGCGCTCTGTGGCTTGATCATGTGGCACAATCATGAATTCAACGGTGATGTTGTCGTGGGCATCGTTGAACTTTTTGGCCAAGGCTTCCTGGGCACTGACTTGATCGGGGTCAGTCCCCGTACCAAAGCCCACAAAAATAATGACTTTGGTTTTTTCGACTGGTGCTGCTGGCTGACTACTAGTTGCACTGCACGCCGCCAGGAGCAACGTACAAATCAGCAACAGCAATGTTGCACGCCATCGTAGAGAACTCATCGGTGAATCTCCTTTTACCTAACAAACGGCATATTGTGAACGTTATACCAGGGGTAGACTTATATTACTACAGCGATATTCATCTGTCTAGATGGCAATAGACGCAATTTAGCAGCAACACAGCATATGGTATACTGCATTCATTCAGTATTTTTGACAACCAAGGGTTGACGATGCGTATTCCACATTTACCTCTTGTTGATGTGCAACGTATCCGAGATATTTCTGATACACGCACTGCACTGATTGTTTCTGCACCGCTTGCATGGCAGGCCGTCGTCGCTGAGCTACCCGGCATTTCACACGCTCATATCGTGTGGTGCAGTGATGCCACGACTACCGCATGGGATCATACTATCGCCACATTGCCCCATCATGAATTCGCCGTCATCTATGCGGTTGGGGGTGGGCTCGCAGTGGATATGGCCAAATACATTGCCTGTCATTTCACCATTCCCCTCATCTGTATTCCTACCGCACTCTCCGTGGATGCCTTTCTTACACCGGCCTCGGGCATACGTCGAAATGGGTGCGTCTACTACATTCCCACCAAGGCGCCCGACACTCTGATACTCGACTTAACCGTGATTTCCCAGGCACCTGCTCCTATTCGGGCTGCCGGTATCACCGACGTGCTATCCATTGCCACAGGGGCATGGGATTGGCAATTTGCGCATGAACATGGCCAAAACCCCACCCACATGCCCTTTGTGCCGTGGGCATACGACATGGCACAACACATTCTGCGTACCAGCATGGCATGTGCATCTGCTGCAGGGCGTGGCGATCATGTGGCACTCAAAGAGCTGTTCGACATGTTGGCGCTCGAAGTCCAGCTGTGTCATCAGCTCGGCCATTCACGCCCCGAAGAAGGCAGCGAACACTATTTCGCCTATGCGGTTGAATCCATTGTCGGACATGGGATGGCACACGGCGAATTGGTGGGACCAGGCATCCTGCACATGGCAGCCCGTCAGGGACTCGCCGTTGCCCCACTCCACGATGCACTCGTGGCCTGTCATATTCCCCTGCAGCGCCTCTCTCAGACGGCCATTAACCAGACCATGGCACTGTTGCCCAACTACTGTGTCACCCACAATCTGCCGTTTGGCATTGCCCATTTGCCAGTAGAAACGCACTGAGCAGAAAGGAGCGTCGCATGCGTATCGCATTTGCGGGTACTGGATACATCAGCAAGGTACACGCCCAAGCAGCTCGCAATTTGGGGCTGACCCTAGCCGCCGTAGTCAATCATCAACAGGCATCCATGGTGTCGTTTGCCGAAACGTTTGGAATTACCAGGCAGTACACATCCATGGACGATTTGGTGCGGGATGGTAATGTAGATGCCATCGTCATCGCAACCCCCAACGCATTGCATGCACCACAGAGCATTCAAGCGCTCAATGCGGGCATCCATGTGATGGTCGAAAAGCCGATGGCCATGAATGCTGCCGAAGCGATGCAGATGCATGATGCGGCGCTACGCAACCGTGCCACGCTGATGGTGGCGCATTGCTGGCGTTTCGACACGGACGTGTTGTGGCTCAAAGCACGGATGCCAGCGCTCGGACAGGTCGTCCGCACCACCGGCTACGGCATCCACACCCACTGGGGACCGAGTGGCTGGTTTACGCAACAACGCTTGGCCGGTGGTGGTGCATTGGCCGACATGGGTATTCACGCCATTGACACGGTGCGGTTTTTGTTGGGCGACCCACAGCCACTCTCCGTGTACGCCAAAATTGGCACCCACTACGGCACGTATGACGTGGATGACACGGGAATCGTGCTGATTGAATGGAGTAACGGCACCAACTCGGTCATCGAATCGGGATGGTGGCAACCCCACATGGACGGACCAGAAGCAGCCACCAAAATATACGGCACTACCGGTTTTGGCCAGATATTCCCCACACGCACGGTACTGCCCAATGCTACCCGATCCGATGTGATTACCACGGATGCCGGGTTTCCGTTCCCACGGGCGGCACACTGCCCCCAAGAGCTCTACGATGCACAACTCGCCTATTTTGTGGACTGCGTACGCCACGGCAACACACCCAACCCGGGGGGCAGAGAAGGCATCGTCAACATGCAAATCGTGGATGCTGCGTTTGCGAGTGCCCGGAGCGGTGCCGTGGTCAGTATCTCACCCTATCACCCCACGAGGTAGCCATGATAGACACCATTTTGCCCATTCCCGACATCTTTCAGGCCAAGCGTGTACTGTGCATCCAGCCACATTACGACGACAACGATATTGCGGCCGCTGGTACCATTGCTCGCTTGACCGCACAGGGCAGTGAGGTTATCTACGTGACGGTGACCAACGACCTGATGGGAGTGGTAGACGGATTTGCCAACGACGACGAGGCACGTGTCGCACTCAAACGCGACCAAATGCAGGCTGCTCACATCCTTGGTATCCACCCACAGCAATACTGGCTCGATTATCCGGATGCCGGCGATTACGACTATTTTGCGGTGCGACGCGATTTGCTCAAGTGCATACGCGCCATTAAACCCGACTTCGTGATGACCTGCGACCCGTGGCTGACCTACGAGGGGCACCGTGATCACATTCAGACAGGGCTGGCAGTGAGCGAAGCAGTCATGTTTGCCGGTTTGACCCGGATTGCGTCGTCTGACCCAGCCGTGGATGCCCACTACGGGGCGCACCACATTGCAGGCATCGCCTTTTACTTTACCCGTGAACCAAACACGATAATTGACATTACGTCTACTTGGTTGCAAAAAGAGGCAGCCCTGCGTTGCTATCATGCGCAATTCGATGATGCCGGATTAGACGATTTGGTGCATGCATTTGATCGCAAAAGTCAGCAGGTTGCCCAGGGACAGTTGTTTGCACGTGGCGAGCCCCTCAAAGTGCTCCACACCAGTGCGCTCCACTGTGGCATCTAGGTCGTCAATTTGGCGGTGAGCAATGCGGGCACATCGGGCACCCCAATCGCCTGACAGTACCCGGCCGCCCCCCCATAACGTACAGATAATTCGCTTAATACGCGCTGGATGACGTGTGCATGTGCCACAAAGAGATCTTCGTAGAGGCGCTGACTCACGTAAAAAGGGCGCTCGGACTGATACCGTGCAATCAACGGTGTAATCCGTGCCGTGGTGTGCGTATAGTCGGCCACGATATCCGCATGGGGAATACCAACCAGATCGAGAATCATGGCCGCCACCAGACCGGTGCGGTCTTTGCCGATGCGACAGTGAAAAAAGAGCCCCCCTGCATGCGTGGCAAGCAAGCGAAACAGCCGAGCAAATTGCTCTTGGTCGGTCTCGAGCATCGTGATGTAGTAGCGCTCTATGTGGCGCAGCTGACGCAGGTCATATGCACGGAGCCCATGCACCCGTAATGGCATGTGGGTATATTGGAAATCGGGGTGCTGCTCGAATGGCGTGGGCAACTGGGTACGTTCGTGGTGTGAACGCAAATCAACAACTGCAGTCACACCATAGTCGTGCAACCATGCCAGTGCAGGGGCAGCTAGTGTATGTGGTGAATCACCACGAACGAACACCCCGGTGCGTGTTGTCCGGCCGTCCGCACAGCGCATGCCGCCGAGGTCACGCATATTGTAGATGCCTGCTAATTCAATCGCACGCGACATACACAGCTCCCATACAACATACATACGTCATATCAGTTACTGGACAGACCAAACAACGGCGGCCGGGGCGAACCCCGACCGCCGTTGTCATTGCACACACGCCTATGACACGACTTGTTCAACCACCTCGATGTTGCCCTTGCCGCCATAAAAATCCCACCATGGCTTCGCACCCTTGGCGAGCACTGCGTTCAAGGCTTTGACGTTGGTCACACCACGGTCGAGCAACCACTCTTCGAGTGCACCTTCGCCCTTGGTCGCATACACGGGAACACCATCTTGCCACGTGGCACGGCCACACAGTACGCCTGAGAAGTTGGTTCCGGCTTCGGCGGCGATTTCCAGCGTCTCGCGGAAGATTTCGTCGCTGACACCGGCGCTCAAGTAGATGAAGGGCTTGCTGGCGGCGTCTCCTGCCTCGCGGAAATAGCGCATCGTTTCTGCAATGGTATAGGCAGTTTGCCCCTTGTAGGCTCGTGTGCCTTCGACGAATGCAATATTCACCGGGACTTCAACCTTGAGGATGTCAACGCCATAGCGGGGCTTGGAGAATTCGGCCATGTAGGCGGTGACATACTTAGGTTTGACTTTGGCAAATTCGAAGCCCTTCTCATCGCCGAGGGCATCGTCGTAGGCCAATGGCTCGAGAAAGAAGGGGATATCGTTGGCCGCACATTCGGCACCAACACGCTCGATGAAGGCGTGCTTGATATCGTTGATTTTTTTGTCGTCAAAGGGATTATAGTAGAGGAGAATTTTGACCCCGTTCCCCCCAAGCTCCACGATACGCTTGACGCTCCAATCGGAGAGCAAATCGGGAAGGCGCCCCTTGACATTTGCATCGTAGCCCGTCTTTTCGTACGAGACAAGCACGCCCGTCCCCACTTTGCGGGCCTTGATGGCATCCATGCCGTATTCGGGGTCCATCAAGATGGCACTCGAATGCTGGGTGAGAATGCGAGTCACCGTCGCCTTGAAGACGCTCAGATCTTGGGATGTTGCCGTACCGTTTTCACCACGGGCTTTGGCAATTGACTTCTGCAACGAACCGCGCTGATCCGCAGCGGCGGCGGCAATCACCCCCTGTGCGTCCGCACAGGCGAGCAGGTGATTGTACTTTCCTTTGGTCATTTTGACTTTGGCCACGACAAACTCCTCGTGCTTCAATGGTTAAACTACAACGATAAAGCGATACACCACATAGACCACCGTAGTGGCTAACACCGTCCCTGCGACCACCTGCCCGCGGGTATGATTGCGCGTATGCAAGCGTGACCACGCCACCGCAAGGACAATCAACCAGAAAACGGCTCCGAGGCTGCGCGATTGCATCGTTGCAATGGTCGCCACTGCAGCTATCGACGAGGCGTGCATGCTGATTTTCCACCAAATATTAATAATGCCACACAGCACAGCGATAGCCAGAAACGAGGCCGCTAGCGCCAATACCGAAGCCGGAGCATTATACACAGAGAGGACGATTACTGCAACTGACATGGTCAGGCTACCCATCAGAAAGGCTTCGTTGCGCTCTTTGCGATGGGAAATTTCGGGGTCGGTGATTCGCCCCTGCGCCATACGAATTTCGTACAACACTGCAACGGGCAGAATTTGAATGGCCAAGGTAATCAGCACCCATTGGATACCAGAGGCGAAGCCTTGTTCGACGGCATAGGCGGCCATCAGATTGCCGACCAATGCGGCAGTCAATGGTGAAAAATACTTGGAAACGGCCAACGCAATCCGGTCACGGGGCGTACGGGCCTCGAGCATAATTTCGGGAGTAGTCTCAACGTGTTGCGACATGATTACGCCTTTAGAGTGCGCCGGGCATCAGTAGCAAGCACGTGATAGGCTTGGAGTACTTGGTGCGCGGCATTGTGCCAACGAAACAACTGTGCCTGCATCGGCCCTGCAACACGCAAACGCATGCGCAAATCGTCATCATTGACAAGGTTCACCAACTGGTGCGCCATACCGAGCGTGTCATAGGGATCCACACGCACCGCCGCATCACCAACAACTTCGGGTAAGCTTGACACATCCGATACAAGTGTCGGAGTGCCACACGCCAACGCTTCGAGTGGCGGGAGTCCAAAGCCTTCATACAACGATGGATAGACGAAGGCCCAAGCGAGATTATACAACGCTGGTAGGTCGTTGTCATCTACAAAGTCCACAAATTGTACCATATCCGCAATACCCAGACGGGCAGGTGCTGCGATGATGTCTTCGAACATCCACCCCTTGCGACCAAAGACGACTAATGGGGGCATGGGTGATGTGGTACGTGCCTGTGCGTATGCTTCAAAGAGGCGTACGTAGTTTTTGCGTGGCTCGAGGGTCCCCCCAGACAGCAAGAATTGTACGGGCAGGTGGTATTTGGCACGAATATGCTCGAGTGACGCCACATCGATGGGCATAAATCGGTCATCGACTGCCGCATACACGACTTCGATGCGCGCTGCGGCAACGTCCAACAGACGGATGAGATCCGCTTTGGTCGAGTGCGAGTCAGCAAAAATCGCCTGCGCCCGTTGCAATGACGGGGGCACGGCTTCGCGCAGGTAGCGTGCCACTCCGGGTACCGCACACTCGGGGTGGACCAAGTATGACAAATCGTGGATGGTCACGATGCCGGGTTTCCCTGTGGGAGGCAACACGAAATCAGGGGCATGCACAACGTCAACATTGCCAGTCAGCCATTCGATGCGCAACGGTACATGGAGACGATGCCAGAACTGCGTTAGGCGCCGTGGCGGCAGGGGAATGGCCACGTGTTGGATATCCGCACGGCGCGTCGCTAATTCGGCAAAATATGCATGGTACGGTGGACGTTGCCCCGGCCAGCCTGAGGCATAACAGAGCACAAATGTATAGTCGGCCGGAGCAATATCGCACACAGCACGAATCAGTTCACGGGTGTAGCGCCCAATTCCTGCTCCCTGCCATGCCGCTGCAGTCATATCAATGGCAATACGCACCGTCATCGGCGTTTACTCACCACATAGAGGATGGTGCCAAAGACGATGATGCTCCAAAAATTAATCAAGCGGTCGAGCAATGTCACCGCAAGCGCCACGTGGCGTGTCACGTGTACCATGGTCACGAGTACCGCAGTCACCGCGCCCTCGACTAGCCCGAGCCCGGCCGGTGTAAATGGTACTACTGTCAACAGTGACGATGCCAGCGACACAAATATCACCAGTGGCAACGGCAACGATAATCCCAGGCTATGCATGGACACAATCACGAAGTAGAGGCGACACCCCTCGAGGAGCCAAATAATCATCGTCAAGCCGATTAAACCGGGCAAAAGTTGTGGCTGAAACGACTGCAATGCGGTGGCTGAAAACTGCGCATACCGTGCTTTGAGTCGCTGTGGCACAAACCGTTCGATGAAGCCACCAAACCAGCGCAAACTGAGTAGCCCCAAGAGGATGACCACTACCAGCCCAGCCCCTACGTAGAACAGCCATTGCATTTCTGCGGGGACATGCGTACCAAACAGGAACAAACCGGATATGCCCAAAAAGGTAAAGAGCCCCAGCATATCCAGCAGGCGTTCGGCAAACACGGTACCTACCGTTTTGGAAAACGATACTTTGCCGTTGTGTTTGAGTAGGTACCCGCGATACGCATCACCCAGTTTGGCAGGCACAATGCAGTTGACAAACCATGACAGGTAGATGTATTCCATCAAGGCCGGCAACGATGCCCACGTCTGTCGCGCACTACGCGGGGCGACGCCGGTGTGTTCGATGAGCATGCGCCAGCGCAATGCACGCATCGGAAAGGTGATGTAAAAAATGAGGAGTGCGAGTACCAGATATTTGACATCTGTCTCGCGCATGGTGGCAATTGTTTCGCTGAAACTGACATCCAGACTACGGAAAATGAACCAAATCAGCGCCCCAGCCAAGGCAAACGAAACCCAAGTGCGCGGGCGGCGCAAGTTTTCGACGAGCGAGAATCCGGGTTCACTTGGTGTGTCACTACGGTTATTGTTAGCATCCATGTTCACGGCGATACCATTCCCAAAACTGAGCCAATCCTTGTGCGAGTGGCGTCTGCGGTTGAAACCCCAACACGGTCTGAGCACGATCAATGTTTGCGTATGTACGGGGCGGATCCGCAGCAGGAAGCGGTTGCTCATCAATGACTGCCGACAACCCGGTGACTTGTTCGAGGAGCTGTACAAATGCGCGTAATTCGACCGGTGCAGAATTCCCCAAATTAAAGACATCAAATGGGCTATCACAATGCAGTGCAGCCAACACGCCAGTCACGATATCCGCAACATACGTCCAATCACGATAGACACCAATCCCCCCATTAAAGAGTGTGATCGGCTGCTGTGCACGCATTTTGTCAACAAACAAGCTCGGCGTCATATCGGGACGCCCGCGTGGTCCATACACCGTAAAGAAGCGCAACACGCGGGTAGGCACCCCATACTGATAGTGGTACGTATACGCCAACATCTCCGCCGCCCGTTTGGTGGCGGCATACGGCGAAAGTGGCCGGTCTGCAGCCAATTCCTCGTGCCATGGTGTCGGAAGTGCGCCATAGACAGACGACGTGGATGCCAGAATCATCCCCTGGATGCGATGTACCCGTGCCAGGTCAAGGATATGCATTGTAGCACGAACATTGACCTCTTCGTACAACAGGGGATGTTGCACCGAGTAACGCGGTCCCGCCATTGCCGCAAGATGTGCCACATAGCGTGGTTGATACTGGGCAAAGACCGTGCTGAGCAATGCGTGATCGCGGATGTCTCCGTTGACCAAATGAAAGCGGGGATGAGTGAGTGCTGCCTGTAGATGGCGCCGTTTGCGGTCGGGGGCGTAGTAGTCGTTGAAATTATCAATGGCAACCACCTGTGCACCCTGCGCAAGCAAGGCATCGACAACGTGGCTCCCAATAAAGCCCGCCCCTCCGGTGACCAAATACGTCATGACTCACCTTCCTGTGGCGGTGGTGACACCTGTTGCACCACTCCTGCCAACGCCAGCACTGCCGCCGTATGTAATGGCAAATAATGTACCTGCAGATATTCGAAGCACTCATGCACGGCCACCGCTACCGCAGTACCACATGCTCCAATCGCCAGCCAACGCACCATGCCCCATTGCGACAAACCACGTGCGGCACGGCGGACTTGTACCAGCCACAGGCCGATATACGCGAGGAGTCCAAATACTCCCTGCTCGGCAGCAATTTGGACATAGGCGTTATGGGCGTGTCCACGTGATATCCACCATCCATTATACGCAACAGTTGGATACACGCGTGAATAACTACCCGGGCCAACCCCAGTGAGTGGCGCCAGACGCCACATGTTCACCCCTGCAGTAAATTGTGCGGCGCGTTCCACGGCCGCATATACGTCTGGACGTTGTTGTGCGTCATCACGCTGGATATCTGGGGCATTCACGATCTGAGTGGCACTGCCGAGGCGTGGACCGAGTGGGGCTGGGATGAATTGCCAGCCACCGGCCAACACCACCACCGCACTCACCACCACCATCGCTGCTGCCACACGCCAGATGCCTGCAATCAGCCACATCATGGTGAGCAAGCCGGCCAGTGCACCTATCCACGCGCCCCGAGAAAACGACAACGCCAATGCGGTCACGATTAACACAAACGCCACAGAGACCAACCAGCGCCACCACACACGGTGCTGCCACGCCCACAGACTCAGCACCAGTACGAGTGGCCATGCGCCGTTCAGATAACCGGCAAACGAGTTGGGCTGGCCGATTGTTCCAAAGGCACGCGTCATTCCTGTACCTGCAATACCAAAGGCCGCCGGGCCAACTCCGCGCCAACTCTGCACAATGGCAAAAAGGGCTTCGGCCGCAGGTGCGAGTACCAGCACTACGAGTAAGAGGCGGAGATGCACCCACCGTTGCGGGACTACATACACCACATAGCCGATGACGAGTGCTAGACCCCAGCGCCGAATCTCGTCCACACCACTCCGCCATCCATCGAGGGCAAAGCCGGTCGCCAGCAGTAATGCACTCAGCATACACACCCGTGCAATCAGGGTATCATCGTGACGCCAGTGTTGCTGTCGCCGAATCACCCAGTGGATGCATGCAGTCACTGCTAGCACACCAGTAGCCAACTGCGAATGGCTGAATCCCGCCAGCATCATGTAGTCCTGCATCGGCACCGCAGCCACCGCATACACTACCCCCCACATGAGCACGGGAGTGGCAGCGAGTGTTGGCGCCCACCCTTTCATCACAACTCTCCACGTGCCTGCAACTGCGCCCGAAACCACGGGATGGTGCGTGCCAGTCCATCATGGAGCGCCACTTGTGGTTCCCACCCCAGCACTTCACGGGCGCGGGTGATGTCGGGCTGACGCACCTGCGGGTCATCCTTGGTGCGCATATCTTTGCGTACAATGCCGGCACTGTTCCCCGTGAGTTGATTGATGACTTCTGCGAATTCCTCGATGGTACGTTCTTGCGGGTTGCCGATATTGACTGGCTCCACGTAATCGCTGTGGAGCAGGCGATAGACACCCTCGACGAGATCGGCCACAAACTGGAATGAACGCGTCTGACTGCCATCTCCGTACACGGTGAGTGCTTCACCACGGAGCGCCTGCTGGATAAAATTGGGCACCACCCGCCCATCACGCAAGCGCATCCGTGGACCATAGGTGTTGAAAATACGCACAATGCGTGTTTCCACGCCATGGGAGCGGTGATACGCCATCGTCATCGCCTCTGCAAAGCGCTTGGCTTCGTCGTAGACACCACGCGGTCCAATGGGATTGACGTGCCCATAATAACTCTCGTGTTGGGGGTGAATTTGTGGGTCGCCGTAGACTTCTGATGTGGATGCCAGCAAAAAGCGTGCACCCTTTTCTTTGGCGAGTCCGAGTGCCTTGTGCGTCCCAAGTGCACCAACTTTGAGTGTCTGAATGGGCAATTCGAGATAGTCAACCGGCGATGCAGGTGAGGCAAAGTGCAGAATGGCATCGAGTGGACCATCCACGTAGATGTATTCGGTGACATCGTGCTTCATGAAGCGGAAGCGCTCATGGCCAAAGAGATGTGCAATATTGTCCGCACTCCCTGTAATCAAATTGTCCATGGCAATGACGGTATGCCCTTCGGCCAGAAAGCGCTCACTGAGATGTGAACCCAAGAACCCAGCACCACCTGTAATCAACACACGCATCTGTCTTGTTCCTTTGCGACACGCACTAATATGCACCCCGCCCCGACAATACGGTGGGAATTGTTTGGAGCATGATGCGTAAATCCATCATCACCGACCAGTGTTCCACGTAGTAGATATCGAGGCGTACCATTTCTTCGAACGTGGTATCGCTACGCCCAGAGACCTGCCACAACCCGGTCAAGCCGGGGGTTGCCGCCAAGCGGCGTAAGTGCCAGCGCTGATAGCGGGCGACTTCGTCGGGGGTGGCGGGTCGTGGCCCCACCCAACTCATGTCACCATGCACAATATTCCACAATTGTGGGAGTTCATCGAGACTCGTACGACGCAAAAGTTGCCCCACCCGGGTACGGCGCGGGTCATTGCGTATCTTAAAAATCGGCCCATCGGCTTCGTTTTGTTCGACGAGTTCCGCCTTGAGCGATTCCGCGTCCTCGACCATGGTGCGAAACTTGTAGACTTTGAAGTGCCGACCGTTCATGCCCACCCGCGTCTGCGCAAACAGAATCGGGCCTGGCGAGTCGAGCTTGATGGCAATGGCAATCAGTGCCGACAAACAGAGCACAAACGGGCTCACCGTAATCGTGATTAACAAGTCGAGGCCACGTTTAATCAGCCGATTCACCCCTTGAATGGACACATCGCGTAACCCGATCAGCGGTAATCCGTCGAATTCTTCGATGTCTACACGGTCGAAACTTAGCTCGAACAGGTCGGGCACCATGCGGAAATCAACGTCTGCGTGGCGACACGCATCAATGATACCGGGTAAACGATGGTGTTCAAAAAAGGGCAAGGCGATGATGACATGATCCACACCATACTCACGGATGATGTCACCTACCGCATTAATCGGACCAAGATGATGGAAATGGAGGGGCTGGGCAGTGGCGTCATCTTTGGTTTCATCACGATCAGCCACATAGCCAACCAACGTGTAGCCGAGATGTGGCCGCGCCACAATGCCAGCCATCACCGAATGACTCACATCACTATCCCCCACCACCACATAACGGGCACGATCAAAGCCGCGTGACCAGCGCACCCGGCGTACAAACACGATAATCATGCGTACGAGGCTGAGTGACAGCATCACCAGCACAAAGGCGAATGCGATGACGAGCCGTGAATAGTAGAAGGGCCGATAGAGAAAAACGATGATAATCAGCAGTGCGGCGGCCGTTGTCGTGCTGTTGAAGATGATACGAAAATGCGCAGTCAGACCAGCATTAGGTGCAAGACGATACATGCCACGAATGGCGAATTGCGCCTGAATCAAGACCAAGAGAAGCAACCCAATCGGCAGAAAAGCACTCCACGCCACGTAGAATTCGTTGGGCACTTCACGCACCAGTGCACCAATCCAGCCTGGCCAGACCACCAAGTAGCGCAGGGCATACGCAGAGCCCATACTCGCCAGAATCACCAAACTGTCGAGCACGAAAAAGAGCAGCCACGAGGCATTGCGCACCATACGCCCCCATGATTTGCTTGTAGGTGAGGTGTGTGTCACTCCGTGCTCCTTATACCCCAACACCGACTACGGAACGTAGTCTTCAGTCCACACCAAAGCGGCTTTTTCAATGTAGACGGTCTGTCCAATCTCGATGCCGTGTTTAATCAGTTCTGCACTAATTCCGGTTGCTTCGAGTACGCGCTGCAGGCGCCCCAATGACTCCGATTGGGCAAAATTTGTCATGGAGACCAAGCGTTCGATGCGCCGTCCATGCACGCGATAGCCGTGTGTAACCTTTTCGATGGTGAAATAATGGTCCCGGCTCGTATCCATCGGCCATTCGAATGTTTCACTGCGTGGGGTACGATCATATGTCAGCGGAAAGGCGGCGAGAAGCAACGCGAGCTTACGTATCACAGGCTCGATACCACTGCGCGTGGCCGCAGAAATCTCGAAGACTTCACGCGCTTCTGCACGGAATCGCGCCTTGTATTCGTCCACATATACTGCTGCATCGGGCAAGTCACATTTGTTGAGTACAATCACCTGCGGTCGCTCGGCTAATTCGGGGCGGTAGAGGCGGAGCTCCTCATTAATCTGCAGATAGTCTTGCCACGGGTCGCGGCCATCAACGCCGGCGATGTCAATGACATGAACCAAGACGCGGGTGCGTTCCACGTGACGCAAAAAACTATGACCGAGCCCGATACCACGATGGGCACCTTCGACCAGTCCGGGGATATCGGCCACCACGAACGTGTCATCGCCGTATGCAACGACACCCAAATTGGGAGTCAACGTGGTGAACGGATAGTTGGCAATTTTGGGGCGCGCAGCGCTCATGGCAGCAATCAACGACGACTTGCCTGCGTTGGGAAAACCGACCAAGCCCACATCCGCAAGCAACTTCAATTCGAGCTCGATTTGCACCTTTTGGCCGGGTTCACCGAGTTCAGCGATGCGGGGAGCCTGATGCGTCGAAGTGGTAAAGTGGATATTGCCCAGGCCACCTTTGCCGCCACGGGCAGCCAACAAACGCTGGCCAGGAGCCACCAAGTCAACGACAAATGTATCACCGTCAATGGTCGTGCGCACCTGCGTACCGGGTGGGACTTTGATGGACACATCGCGGCCATCACTCCCGTGACGCCGTGCCGTGCCACCGTTATTTCCGGGGAACGCGGTAAACTTATTCTTTTCACGGAACGAGAGCAACGTGTTGACACTCGCATCGGCTACAAGATAGATGTGCCCACCACGACCACCATCACCACCATCCGGACCACCGCGTGGGATGAATTTTTCACGACGCATGGTTGCCATGCCGTCGCCACCCGTCCCAGCCTGCAGAAAAATCGTTGCTTGGTCAAAAAATTCACCCGACATATCCACCCACGTGTTTCGATAAAAATGCCAGCGCAGACGGCGCTGGCATCACGGGCACCGATAGGCGCCATAGCGCCTAATGACTACGAGCTACTTTTTGGCTTCGTCTTTGGCTTCGCTCTTGGCATCTTCGTCTTTCACCGCAGTGCGAAAGGCTTTGATGCTCCCACCCAATGCAGAAGCGATCCCGGTAATACGGCTCGCACCAAACAGCAGGATGATGATAACAAGAATAATCAAAAGTTCTGGTACGCCGAGGCTCATGTGGGATCTCCTTCACAATCAACAACTACCACTACGTGGGTATTATACCCCACCACTACGCTCTGTCAACGCCGTGCCACACTTTGGTAGACAGCAAGTGTGCGTCGGGCCGTCTCATACCACGAAAATTTGGCAGCCTGAATCGGCCCCCGAGTCGCTAAATCTGCACGCAACGTAGCATCGGTGACTAGTCGGCGCATGGCATCGGCCCACCCATCCACATCGTAGGGGTCTACCTGCAATCCGGCATCACCGGTCACCTCAGGGAGCGAGCTCGCATTACTCACGATTACCGGTGTGCCACACGCCATGGCCTCGAGTGGGGGCATTCCAAAGCCCTCATAGAGTGATGGAAAGACGAACGCCGTCGCCGCCCCATACCACAGGTGTTGCTCTTCTTGTGGGATGTAGCCCACAAATTGTAATTTATCACCGAGCTGCAAGCGTTCGGCTTGGGCCAAAATCGGCTCGTAGAGCCACCCCTTGCCCCCACCAATCAACAATGGCACATCCACTTCGTGAGCAATTTTGGCGTAGGCATCCAACAAGCGTGGGATGTTTTTGCGTGGCTCAAGTGTGCCCAAATAAAAGAGGAAGCGCTCGGGTAAGCCGTTGCGCTGGCGAAAGGCGGCCAACTCAGCAGGCGACGAAGGGCGAAAGCGCTCATCACAGGCGTCATATGTCACGGTGACACGCTCAGCAGGCACCTTGAGATGGGTGATAATTTCTTGGCGCGCATACTCAGACACAGTAAAAATATGTGCCGCCCGTTTGGCTGACACATTGATAGCCCACCGTGTATACATGCGATTGATACGCCGAAATGTCTGAGGAAAGAGCATGGCACTCAAATCGTGAATCGTAACCACCGACGGAATACCCGCCAATAGTGGCATCACATTGAGCACCCCGTGGTAGACATCTGCCCCCTCACGTGCCAATGAAATCGGGGCCACCAACTGTTCCCACGGGATGCGCACACGTGGGTTGATAGTGGGGAATCGGCTCGGCCGCACCACAAAGTTTTGCGGCAAGCCGAGCGTAGCTGAATCTACACCCTTGGTGGTGTAGACCGTGTAGCGGTTGTGTGTATCAATATGCCCCAAGTGATGCAAGAGTGCTTCGACATAGTGCGACACTCCTGCACGACGAAAGTTGGCGGTATGAGCCAAGAGATGTGCGTTTATCGCCACATGCATAGCAAACACTCACTTACTTCTGCGCAGGCAGAATCGGATAATGGGCAATCGTGCTGATGCTTTCACTCGGCCAGTAGACCACCCATGCCGAACCGATTACACGATCATAGGGCAGGCCACCCCATTCACGCGAATCACTGCTGTTTTCACGGTTATCACCCATCACAAAGAGCATCCCTGCAGGAACTTCCACGGTGCCAGACGCACAGTCGTCTCCTTGATGACAGTACGTGGGTGCCCCAAGTAGATAGGGTTCATCGAGTTGTTGCCCATTCACAAATACCAGTCCATCCCGAATCAAAATGGTGTCACCTGGGAGACCGATGACGCGTTTGATGTAGTCTTTGCTGGGGTCATTGGGATACTCAAAGACTACCACCTGACCGTAGGTGGGTCTACCCAGCGGATAGATAATGTTTGCAGGAACCTCGGGGTCCACGAGACGCAACGGGGCATGTAAATCGAAGTGCAGATTGCTGAGTTTGTTGACCAGAATGAACTCACCGGAATGCATGTTTGGTTCCATGCTTTGACCTTCAATGAGGAAATTTTGCACGACACCGCGTACCAGAAAAAACAAAATCACCACAAATATGACCATTTCAACGAGTTCGCGGAGAAAGCGGAACTCGCTCGTGTTCGGCACAGTCACCGTAGAGACTTGTGCGGTACTGAGTTCGAGCATTTGCCGATCGGCGTCACGTTGTTCCCATGGTTGCATGATTATTCCCTCTTTTCAAACACGGGTATCATAGCATACCTAGAGTGTAGCATGGCACAACCTGCAATGTCTGCTACCATGGCACAAACTATGCTATACTGCAAATAATTGAACGTCGAATGACGACTACCGAAGAGCACGGCGCACCATCGCCGTCGCCGAAGGAGCAAGCACGAGCCGCCGCCTCGCTGCGAATCTCTCAGGTCCCGCAACGGTAGTCTGACGACCCTCTGGAGAGCCATCACGGCACCGACGGAGCAACCTGCTACCCGCAGGGCACCTCTCAGGTTACAGGACAGAGCCAAGGCACCATCTGCACACGAGTGTGCAGTGGTGTGTGCTGTCTGTAGCGCATGAGTGGTGCTTTTTTGTGGCTATTCCACCCCCATGCGCTCCATCACCCACGTGGCAACCACGTGTATCAAGGAGTGGTATGAGTACACAGCTTCTCAAAACGGTACTCCACGGCGAGCACCTACGCCTCAACGCACGCATGGTCGAATTCGGTGGCTGGGATATGCCCGTGCAATACACTGGCATCATTGACGAACATCGTGCCGTGCGCGAACGGGCAGGCATCTTTGATGTGAGCCACATGGGTGAATTCTGGGTGAGTGGACGCGACGCACTCGCCTTTCTACAACATGTCACCACGGCCGACATCAGCCAACTCGGCGTAGGACACGCCGGCTATGCCCTCTTTTGTCGCCCTGACGGTGGGGTCGTTGATGATTTGTTCGTCTACCACATCGAAAATGAACGTTACCTCCTGGTTGTCAATGCGTCAAACATCGCCAAAGACTGGGACTGGATTCAATCCCATGTGGGCACATTTGCGGTGACGCTCCACAATGCGTCCGACACCACTGCCCTGATTGCGCTCCAAGGACCACACGCCGAAGCACAGCTGGCTACGCTCGTCGGCGATATTGCGGTCACGCTCCCCTTCCATGGTGTGGCCAGTGCCACCCTCGCAGGCCATGCAGTCACACTCGCCCGAACCGGCTACACGGGTGAAGACGGCTTTGAGATTTTTAGTGCCAACAGCAGTGCTGTTGCTATCTGGCGCGCCCTGCTGGCTGCTGGCGCCACCCCGTGTGGGCTCGGAGCGCGAGATAGTCTGCGCTTTGAGCCGTGTTTGGCACTCTACGGCCACGAGCTCAACGACGATATCAATCCGTACGAAGCCCGGGTGGGCTGGGCCGTCAAACTCGGCAAGGGTACGTTTGTGGGGAGCGCGGCACTGAATCGCCTCAAAACCGACTACACACGGCGCGTGGTCGCATTTGAAGTGACAGGTAAAGGCATTGCGCGTGGAAGTTATGCGGTCCATGCCGTGGATGGGACGCCAATTGGCGAAGTCACCACTGGGATGCCATCCCCCACACTGGGGAAGCCGCTCGGACTCGCATTGGTGGCACGCGCCTACACCGCCGAAGGCACCGAATTCGACATCATTATCCGCGACAAGCCGGTACGGGCTGTGGTCGTCAAGTATCCGTTTTATCAGAGTCGCTACAAGAAGTAAGGAGCACACCATCATGTCGTTCAAGACACCGAGCAACCTCAAGTACCTCAATTCACACGAATGGATTCTCATTGAGGGCAATACGGCCACCGTTGGGATTACCGACTATGCCCAAGACTCACTCGGCGATGTGGTCTACATCGAGCTCCCTGACGTGGGTGCCACCTTTGCGGCGGGTGCCGAATTCGGTGTGGTGGAATCTGTGAAGGCTTCGTCGGAGCTTTATCTACCTGCTGGCGGTACGGTTGTTGCCGTCAACGAGGCGGTCAAAGAGCGCACCGAACTGATTAACACGGACCCGTTTGGAGCGGGCTGGATGCTCAAAATCACGTTGAGTGGTGATATGGGGGCATTGCTCGATGCCACCGCCTATGCCGCCTACGTTGATTCGATCAAACACTAAGAAGGATTGTCATGTCACACTATATTTCGATAACTGCCGCAGAACGTGCCGAAATGCTCGCTGCCATCGGGGTGCAAACCACCAGCGATTTGTTTGTGGACATCCCCAGTGCGGTACGTTTCCCACGGCTCAATCTCCCCGACGCCATGTCGGAAATCGCGGTACGCCGTGAATTGAACCGCTTTGCGAGCGCCAATGCAGGGGCGCACAGTCACAGCATTTTCTTGGGGGCTGGTGCCTACAACCACTTTGTCCCCAGTGCCATTGACAGCATTTTGCGCCGCTCAGAGTTTTATACGGCCTATACGCCATACCAGCCCGAGGTCAGCCAAGGCACGTTGCAGGCGATTTTTGAATATCAGAGCCTGATGTGTGCCCTCACCGGGATGGATGTGGCCAACGCATCACACTATGACGGTGCCACAGCACTCGCCGAAGCGGCAGTGATGGCAGTCAACGTGCTGCGCAATCGCCGTAAAGTGGTGATTGCCCCATCCATGCACCCCCACTACCGCCGTGTCATCCGCACGCTGCTGGTAGGGAGCGGCATTGATGTGGTGGGTGACGAGAATCTCCAGGCCAGTCTGAGTGACGTGATGAAACATGTTGACAGTAGCACGGCTGCCGTCATGATCCAGAGCCCGGATTTCTTTGGCACGATACACGACATCAAGGCACTCGCAGACGCCACACATGCGGCAGGGGCCTTGTTTGTGCATCACTTTGACCCCATCGCCCTGGCACTCTTCCAGACACCCAATGATGTGGGGGCGGACATCGGTACCGCCGAAGGGCAACCGCTGGGCATCGGGCTCAACTTCGGTGGGCCGTATTTGGGGATTTTCACCACGCGCAAACAGTTCGTCCACAAAATTGCCGGCCGCATCGTCGGCCTGACGCGTGACGTAGACAACACGATGGCCTATGTGATGACGTTGCGTGCCCGCGAGCAGGACATCCGCCGTGAACGTGCGACGAGCAATATTTGTACCAACCAAGCGTTGATGGCGCTTGGAGCGGCCATTTATATGTCATTAATGGGACGCCAAGGGATGCGCCAAGTGGCCACATTGACCTACCAAAACACACACTATGCGGCGACTCAAATCGGTGCACTCGACGGATACCAGGTGATTGACAACGGGCCATTCTTCCGTGAGTTTGTGGTGAAATGTCCCAAACCGGTGGCACAGCTCAATACGGCATTGGCCGATGTGGGCATCATCGGTGGGTACGACCTCGGTCAGGATTACCCACATTTGGCCAATCACATGCTCGTGGCTGCTACGGAAATGAACGACCACGCCGACATTGACACCTTTGTGCGTCAGCTCAAGGCGCTACGCTAGCAACGAGGAAATGAGCCATGGCTGGAGTGACCATTGACATGTTACGCACCTTGTTGCCTACACACGACATCATGCGTTATGACAACTCGTCGCAACGCATCACGCTCCGTGATGGGCGCGAGTACTGCGTATGGTCATATCGCCAGACAACGTCGGCACAGACCAGTCTCGCGGCACTCGAACGACTCAACGACGATGATGCGGTACCTGCCATCCGTGCTGCCGATGTAACCGGCCGTCTCGGTGGCGGATGCATGCTGGTAGTGGATGCACCACGAGGACAGGCATTGGCGCATGTGGCAGCACGCCTGACGAGTGACCAGCTCTACGCCATCGGCACACAACTCGGCCAGATTGTGGCACGCTGGCATTTGGTACGTTTCAGTGGCCATGGTGCGCTGAACGACTGCACGCATCCCGTCGAAGCCCTCGTTGCGCAACGTGTCACCCAGGCAATTACCACACTCGTTGATGCACGGCTTGTCACTCCCGCTATTGGCCACGACCTCGCAACAGTGATTCAGGCGTACGCACACATCCCGAGCCCGCATGCCGTCCTCGTCTGTGGTGACATCGCTCCTGAAACGGTGTGGGTCGAACGCCAACAACAGCGTTGGCAGATTACTGCGATTACATCTTGGAGTAGTGCGCATGCGGGGATAGCCGCTGCGGAGCATGTGCGCATCCAGCACCACTTCGACGGTGAACAGTGGTTCTCGCTCCGTGTGGGCTACGGTGAACGCTACGATGAACAGACCACCGACATCGGCATGCAACTGCGTGAACATGCCCTACGCGGTGAACGCATCATCTTTACCCTCCAACTCGCAGCCAGCGCTGCCCGCCGTGGTCATCATGACCGTGCACATACCCTGCTTGCACTGGTACAACGCTGGTGTGCCACGTATTCTTCGGAATCATCTTTTTCAACAACAGAGGAAAACGCATGAATCACACCTATGAACCCCCACTATTTGAGTTGGCTGCTGCCGGACGAATCGGCGTCAGCCTACCTGCATGTGATGTGCCTACCACCCCACTGCCGAGTCATTTGCTACGCAGTGACGAGCTCAACGAGCTACCCGAATTGAGCGAAACGGAAGTCATCCGGCACTTCACGCGTATTTCGCAACGCAACATGTGTATTGACACCACCATGTACCCACTCGGCTCGTGCACGATGAAGTACAACCCAAAAATCCACGAAGAAGCAGCCCGCATCCCCGGCTTGGCTGGAGCGCATCCGCTACAACCCGCTGCCCTGAGCCAAGGGGCGTTGCGTCTGATGCACGAATTGCAGCGTGATTTGGCCGAAATCTCGGGCTTTGATGCTGCATCACTGCAACCCGCAGCGGGTGCACAGGGTGAATTGACGGGAATTTTGGTATTTAAAGCGTACCACGCCGATCGTGGCGATCACGAACGCACCGAAATCCTGGTCCCCGATGCCGCACACGGTACCAATCCAGCCACCGCAGCCATGGTTGGCTACAAAGTCGTCGAGGTCAAAAGTGATGCCCGTGGTAACGTGGACATGGATGACCTCAAGAGCAAATTGTCACCGCGCACTGCAGGGATGATGCTCACCAACCCGAATACAGTAGGGTTGTTTGAAGAGCAAATCCGCGAAGTATGTGCACTCGTGCATGCGGCTGGTGGATTGATGTACGGCGACGGCGCCAACTTTAACGCCATCTTGGGAATCGTCAAGCCAGGCGCCGTTGGCTTTGATTTCATGCATTACAACTTGCACAAGACCTTTACCACGCCGCACGGCGGTGGTGGCCCAGGGTCGGGTGCGGTTGGGTGTACGGCAGCACTCGAGCCATTTTTGCCGGGACCACGGGCCGCCAAACAGGGGGAGACGTATGTGTGGGAGACACCTGCCAAGAGTATCGGCCAAGTCAAAGCGTTTTGGGGGAA
>JBEANH010000018.1:0-39740 GCA_041165505.1 Chloroflexota bacterium
CTGCCATTGCTGCCGGGTTGTATTTTTCAGCTGCACTGCGCAACGATGGTACTGTGGTGGCATGGGGTGATAATTCTGATGGCAATGTCGCAGGACTTAGGCGTTCTGTTGGTGCAAATGTCATTGGTGCCGGTGGTGTAAACTCTGTGGTCGGGTATCCAAGTGGGGCAGTACGAGCATACGGTGCCAGAACCTTTAATGCACTCGTATCGCGCACACCTACGCCATCTCCATACATTTCGCCGACGTTTACTTCGACGCGCACACGTACACCTTCAAATACGCGTACATTTACCCGGACGCGGACATCATCTAATACACGCACCAGTTCGCGTACATATACACCCACCGATACCGATACGCCGACGGAGACCGAGACGAATACTGAGACTCCGACTGATACGGAAACGCCCACGGAGACGGAGACGAATACACCGACCGATACGGCAACCGAGACAGACACCAATACGCCAACCAATACGGCAACGGAGACTCCGACCGATACGGATACCGTGACGCCCACGGATACCGAGACGGAAACTCCGTCGGATACGCCGACCCCGTCGGATACGCCGACCCCGTCGGATACCCCAACCCCATCGAATACATTGACGCCGAGCTTGTCCCCGACGGCGGCCGTGTTGGCTCAAAATAGTCAGAATGCAGTAGTGATTAATGGTGGTGGCGGTGCATTGGTAGATGGTAGTGATGGTATTCGTATGCGTTTCAACATCACGGGCAGAGGCGAGCAGATTCGCTTCACCAATCGGTACTTTTTTTACTATATGTCTGATACCGATGGTAACGTGTGTGTGTTCTTGAATATTGCCGGTACGAATTATTCGACATGTAATAACTCGATTGGTGTAACACAGCAACTCTTTGACACGTTGGCAATTACTGATCTTTCAGGAACAGCAAATACGGCAGGTACGAATGCTGTGGGGAGTGGTTCGGTACGCTTAATCTATACCAAAACGATCAGTGGCAAAGTATACCAGCTGATTCGTACAATCACCTATGTGTACCCCAATTATTACTATCATGATAACTATGAAGTCGTTGTACCTGCAGGGAATACCGCGGTCATTAAACTCTACAAAGGTGGTGATACTGCACCAGGCGGTAGTGACCAAGCCAATGACATGTACATCTCGGCACCTGTGAAAAATGTGCAATCAGTCGAAGCAAGCGCTGGTGTGGTGCTCGGTATGAAGGAAGTTGCGCAAGCGACTGGAATGAGCACTTTTGAAGGTGCTGTAGGTCAACATTACAGCACTCCCTATGGGACTGTTGGGAGTGGTGGGGATATCGGATTCTATGCTCAGGCTGGGCAGCATGATGCCGGATTCATGATTCAGTACAATATCGGTGACTCCACATCAGCACCAGCTGCAGGCACATACCGCGAAGAAAACATCACATACGTCGGTTTCCAGAAGGTGAACGTAGATGCTCAGTGGGGGACCACGGCTGAGCTTGAAATTGGTTCATCCACCAAATTGAATGTGTCAATGACTAATGCATTCCTAACGACACGTTCGGGCTTGGGTATGACATTTACGTTGCCGCCTGGTTTAGCAATTAGCAATCCAGTCAATGGTTGTGGTGGTACGTTAACGGTGACCGGACAAGTGGTTACGCTTGCCAATGGTTCGTTGAATTCGTTGTCTGGGTGTACATTCTCAGTAGATGTCACCACTTTTACACCAGGGAGCTATGGATTTACGAGTGCAAGTGCAGCTAGCTTTGCAAGTGCCTCGATGGCCAATGCAGTCGGGTCATCTACGCTCAAATATATTGCGCCACTTCGCACGTTTACGCCGAGCTTGACGAGCACGAATACGCCATCATATACGGTGACGCCGTCGTTTACCAAGACATTCACGAATACACGCACGCCATCGAACACGCGTACCAACACGCGTACGTTTACCAACACGCGTACAGCGTCGAACACGCGTACCAACACGCGTACATTTACGCCGACTGAAACGGATACACCAACAGAGACAGATACGGTGACCGAGACGGATACGGTGACGCCTACTGACACGGCAACACCAACCAATACGAATCTAGGATCATTCAAGAAAGTGGCTGTGGGGAATTCGTATGTCGTCGCATTGCTTGATGACGATACACTTGTAGCCTGGGGTGACAATCGTCACGGTCAGACATCTATCCCTGCGTCGTTGCGCACCATGCGCTTCGAAGACGTAGCAGCTGGGCACACATCTGCCTATGCACTCGGCATTGATGGACGTGTCTACTCGTGGGGTTCCAATGACTTCGGTGAGGGCACAATCCCACTTGCCGCCCAAAGTAATGTCAAAGCAATTTCTGCTTCAGGTCGTTCGGTTGCTGCGGTCAAAAACGACGGAACCGTGGTTGTGTGGGGTCTCATGGTGGATGGTCAGCGCAACATTCCCAGCACGGCGCGCAACATCATTGCTGTGGCTGTCGGTTTTCGTCACATGTTGGCACTCAGGGATGACGGTACGGTGGTTGCATGGGGGCACGCGGGCGATGGTGCCACCAATGTACCACGTGACTTGACCAACGTCGTCGCAATTGCAGCGAGCTTCAACCATAGTTTGGCTCTTACTGACGCTGGTCGTGTGGTTGCCTGGGGGAACAATAAGTCGGGGCAGATTAATGTTCCACGCACACTCACCGATGTCGTGCAAATCGCTGCTGGTCAAGAATACTCCGTTGCACTCACTCTCGAGGGAACTATTGTGGGCTGGGGGACAACAAACTTCGGCGTGCGTAACTTCCCCGTAGACATGGTAGATGCGGTGATGGTGGCCGCTGCCAACGTGAACACGGTGGTTATGCAACGCGATGGAACGATAACTACGTTTGGTTCGGGATTGTTTAGAGCATTGGTGTCTCGTACACCAACACGAACGCCAGTGATCACCCAGACTGCGTCGCTTACACGCATCGTGCGCTCGTTGACACCGTCCAAGACCAAGACCACATCCCCTACTCCGACGTTGACACGGTCGTTGGTGCCCACTCGTACACGCTAAATCGCACATTCCGTGCACCACACCCCCTGTACATTCGTGTACAGGGGGTGTGGTATTATAGGTGCACGAATACACAACAGCGAGGGTTCACATGTTTGATGCATTGCAGTATGCCACATTGCGTGCCGTTGTTGACTGCATGATTCCACGCGACGATACCCCTGGTGGAATAGATGCCGGTGTTGATCATTATCTGCTCGGATTCCTCCAGCATGACGGTAGCGGCTTTGCGGCCCTCTATCTGGCAGTGCTTGACGCACTTACGCAGGAAGCTCAGGCACGCCATCAGTGTAACTTTGCTGACTTATCCGCCGCAGATGCTGAGGCGTTGCTCTATGACATCGCCCATGGCCAAACGGTTGCACACTGGCCGTATCAGTCTGCCCAGTCGTTGGCACTCATCGCAGAACACTGTGCTGAGGGGTTCTATGCAGATCCCCGCCAAGGTGGTAATCGTGACATGGTGAGTTGGCGCATGATTGGATTCGAGGAACGTCGATGAACTACGATGCAATTGTGATAGGTGCCGGTGCCGGTGGGGGGATTGCTGCTGCATTACTTGCGGAGTCCGGTGCACGAGTACTGTTGTTGGAACGTGGAAGTCCGCATTCTTTTGCCACCGAAAAAACAGATCATCTGCGGAATCACCGCTTGTCGCAGTACGGTCAAAATACTGGCCCTGGTCCTGGGAACCCGCGTGTATTCGTGGATACGCACCAGCACACCCATGTGGTGCAACCACACGAAGGGCACTACCACAATAATGCGGTGACCGTGGGTGGTGGCACCGTCGTGTATGGTGGTCAAGCATGGCGCTTTCTTCCCGATGATTTTGCCATGGCGTCACGCTATGGTGTGCCCAAAGGGAGCTCACTTGCGGATTGGCCGATTGGGTATGCCGATTTGGCTCCGTACTACGAACGTGCCGAACATGAAATCGGGATTGCAGGTGACAGTGCAACATCCGCACTTGTATGGCCACGCGCCAAAGCCTACCCGATGCCAGCGGTGCCTATGACGCGGCGTGGTCAGGTGTTGCGCAGTGCGGCAGAACGCCTGGGCTGGCGTCATTTTACACCACCACTCGCGCTCAACACACAACCATACCTTGGACGTCAGGCATGCACTGGATGTACGCTGTGTGTAGGGTTTGCCTGTCATGTTGATGCAAAAAACGGCACGCATAACTCGATGATTCCCCGTGCATTGGCCACAGGGAACTGTACACTCATCACCAAGGTGCACGTGCTTCGCATTGACATGGACGATGCACAGTCGGCCAAAGGAGTCACCTACGCCGATGAACATGGTATCCATCACCAGGCGACTGCCGGGCTGGTCATGGTTTCTGCGGGTGCCATCGAAACAGCACGCCTGCTGTTTAATTCGGCCACGAGCGCGCATCCAAATGGGATCGGGAATCATTCTGATCAACTGGGGCGCCACCTTCAAGGGCACGTCTATCCGCGTGCGATTGGTATTCTGCCCGACGAGGTCATCGATCACCAGGGACCGGGAGTCAGTATCTGTACCACGCAATTCAACCACGGCAACCCGGATATTATCGGGGGTGGCATGCTAGCCGATGAATTTATCACGTTACCGATTATTTTCTGGAAGCGGTTTTTGCCACCCGATGTGCCACGGTGGGGCAAAGCAGCCAAAGATTTTATGCGCTACGCCTACCCGCGATTCATTGATGTCACAGGACCCATCCAGGATATCCCCAATCCGGATAGTCGTGTGACCGTTGATACTGCAGTCCGTGACCGCTTCGGTTTGCCGGTGGCGCGCTTGTCGGGCACCGTCCACCCCGAATCGCTTCGTACTGCGGCATTCATGTTTGAGCGGGCACGCGAATGGATTGAAGCCGCAGGCGTGACGCGTTGGTGGGGAACTCCGCCCACGCTGGGTTTGAGTGCGAGTCAGCATCAAGCAGGAACTTGCCGTATGGGTGATGATCCGGCCACGTCGGTGACCGATCGTTGGGGCAAAATTCACGGCACCCGCAACATTTATGTTGCGGATGGCTCATTGCACGTGACCAATGGTGGATTTAATCCCTTTTTGACCATCATGGCGAACGCCTTTCGGGTCACGGACGGGATTATCCAACGCGGCAAGTAGTACGCGGTATCATGCGGTGGCGTTTTCTGGCGCCACCGTGGTGATTTTGGCAGTTTTGGCACGTGCCATCAACAATACGCCACCAATGATGAGCGGTAATGCGGCCATCATGTACGGGCTAATCGTTTCATTGTTAATCAGATAACCGAGTAGTACGGCAATCATGGGATTCACGTACGACGATGAGATTGCCAATGAGGGACGAACTCGTGGTACCAAGTACGCATATGCGGTATAGCCGATGAGTGAACCAAATATGACGAGATAGGCGAATGCGTAGAGCGATGTATGCGTTGGCATCTGGGTGAGCTGTTCACCCGTGGCAATGCCACCCAGCAAGAGCACCAGGCTGGCACCAACCATCTGAACGGCACTTCCCATCATGCCCGCTGCCTGCGGTACCCTGGGGATGAGCACAGTGCCCAACGCCCACCCCATCGCTGCAATGATGAGCAACACAAATCCGCGTGGTGATGCTTGTACATTGCCGTCGAGAGTCAATACGGCTGCCCCAAGAAATCCTACCACCAGCCCGACCACTTCGCGGCGATTCGGCCATTCACCCCAGAACCCTGCAAAAATGGCTGCCCAGATGGGTGAACTCGCCAAAATGAGCGCAGTAAGGCTTGTGGATATATAGCCGAGACCGAGTACTACGCCACCATTGCCGAGACCGAGCAATATCGCACCGATGCCGATTCCCCCCAACAATTCACGGCCGTTTGGCAGTTTGCGTCCTTCAAAAAGTGCGAAAAGGAACATCAGCCCGCCTGCGAGCCCGAAGCGCATGAACGCCATTAGCAGTGGTGGAAAACTTTCCCGCGCAAACTTCATACCGAGATAGGTTGATCCCCAAATCGTATACGTCGCCAACAAGGCGAGCCCAACTTTGGCACGTTCTGACACGATGTATTCCTTTGTGATAATCACTTCGTGTCTATTGTACCCCAGGCAGCAGTTCACGTAAAAAATAACCGGTGTGAGATGCGGTTACTTGCGCAACGGCTTCAGGAGTTCCCATGGCAATCACACTCCCACCGCCACTACCACCTTCGGGCCCCATATCAATAATCCAATCTGCCGTCTTGATGACATCCAGATTGTGTTCAATCACGAGCACCGTGTTGCCCGCATCGACTAAGCGGTGCAACACGTTGAGTAATCGTTGCACATCGGCGAAGTGTAACCCCGTAGTCGGCTCGTCGAGGATGTAGATGGTGCGGCCAGTGTCAATACGTGCGAGTTCTCGTGATAGCTTGATGCGTTGTGCCTCGCCCCCAGACAAAGTGGTGGCTGCTTGACCGAGTGCAATATAGTCGAGCCCGACGTCGTGTAGCGTGTGCAAGATGCGTGTGATACGTGGGATATGCGCAAAGAACTCCAGTGCCGTTTGTACGTCCATTTCCAGCACATCAGCAATGGTTTTGCCACGGTACTTTACTGCGAGTGTTTCACGGTTGTAGCGTTTCCCTTTACATACTTCGCAACGGACGGCCACATCCGCCAAAAACTGCATGTCAATCAGTTGGACTCCAGCTCCTTCACATGCTTCGCAGCGCCCACCTTTGGTGTTGAACGAGAAGCGCCCCACATCATATCCACGTACTTTGGCTTCTGGTGTCTGTGCAAATATGTCTCTGATGTGATCAAATAATTTGACATAAGTTGCAGGGTTTGATCGCGGAGTACGTCCAATTGGTTGCTGATCTATATCAATCACTTTGTCGAGGTGTTCGAGCCCACTGATGTGTTGCAACGGCCCCGCACTGAGTGTGGCTCGACTCAGCCGATTGGCGAGCGTTGGATAGAGAGTGCCATTGATGAGCGATGATTTGCCAGAACCCGACACGCCGGTTACTGCCACGAATGTTCCCAACGGAAATGAAATACTGACGTTGCGCAGGTTGTTCATGGTGGCGCCATGCATTTCAACGGTGTGACCATTCCCACGCCGGCGTAGTGTGGGAATCGAAATCTGCAGTTTCCCCGACAAGTACGCACCAGTGAGCGATGACGGATGTGTCGCCACCTCGGCAGGTGTGGCTGCAACCACGACCTGCCCACCCTTCACGCCGGCACCTGGTCCAAAGTCTATCAAGAAATCTGCGGCTTCCATGGTCTCGAGGTCGTGTTCGACGACAATCACGCTATTGCCGAGGTCGCGTAATTTGATGAGTGTGTTGAGTAGTTTGCGATTATCGCGCTGGTGCAAGCCGATGCTCGGTTCGTCGAGAATGTACATCACACCTACCAGCCCAGAGCCGATTTGCGACGCCAGGCGGATGCGTTGGGCTTCACCGCCAGAAAGGCTCGGTGCCGCTCGTGCCATGGTCAAATAGTGTAATCCCACATTCAACAGGAATCCGAGCCGTTCTTGGATTTCTTTCAGGATGTCGTGTGCGATGGTGAGCGCATTACCACTCAACGGTGTCACCGGGCGTTTCTGTAATTGGCCGTGTTGCGGTGCAGCCAATGCCATCGCCCATGCATGCGAATCACTCACGTTGAGGGCGCACACTTCGCTCAGGGACCACCCACCTACGCGGACTGCGCGACTCTCGGCACGCAAGCGCGCGCCTTGACACGTTGGACACGGTTGTTCACTCATGAACGACGTGTAGTATTCACGATTCATGTCACTCCCTGTCTGGTGGAAGCGCCGCCGGATTTCGCTGGCGAGTCCCTCCCAGGTGCGCATGAATATTCCCCGTGAACCGCTTTCTTCGTTGTTCCAACTGAATTGAATGCGCTCTTTGCCACTGCCGTGGATAATCACATTCCGGGCCTGTTCGCTCAACGTATGCCACGGTGCATCAAGGTCAATGTGGAAGTGCGCTGCGATGACTTGGAGCGACTTGTATCCCCAGCCATCTTTCTTTTTGCGCAGTTCACCCCAGTACGTGACCGCTCCGTCATGAATAGAAATATCGTGGTTGGGCACGAGTAGCCGTTCGTCTACCTCCATGCGTGTACCCAAGCCGGCACAATCAGCACAGGCACCTTGCGGCGAGTTAAACGAGAACATTTGAGGGGTGAGCTCACTAAAGGAAATGCCGCACGTGGTGCAGGTGTTTTCCACACTCATGATGAATTCTTTGTCGCTGTTGCTCGGCGCATCGCTACCGGGTTGGTCTACGATGCTTATCACGCACACCCCTTCGCCGGTGCGGACTGCAAGTTCGATGGCGTCAGTCAAGCGCGTCACGTATGCGTCCCATGGGCTCTGGACATTTGCACTGGCCTTGCCACTGCCACGAACACCATCTGCGCTACTGTCACGCTGTGGCACTGCCAGCCGGTCTACCACCACCTCAATGGAGTGCTTGACTTTTTTGTTGAGTTTGATTTCACTCTGCAAGTCCATGATTTCGCCATCCACGCGCACACGTGTGAATCCTTCGCTCCGCGCATCGTTGAAGACATCTTTGTACTCGCCTTTGCGACGTGATACCAATGGTGCGAGCACCATGTACCGTGTATTGGGAGCAAACGTGAGCACACGATCCACCATCTGTTCGGGGCTCTGCGATGCAACCGGTTGTCCACAAACATGACAGTGTTGGGTTCCCACTCTGCCGTAAAGCAGACGGAGATAGTCGTATATTTCTGTGACAGTGCCTACTGTGGATCGTGGGTTTTTGGACGCACTTTTTTGTTCGATAGCGATTGCCGGTGACAACCCGCCTATATAGTCTACTTTGGGCTTCTCGAGTTGCCCAAGGAATTGTCGGGCGTATGCAGATAAAGACTCGACATAACGACGTTGCCCTTCTGCATACAGGGTATCAAAGGCTAACGATGATTTGCCTGAGCCAGAAACACCAGTCAATACGACAAGCTTATCGCGTGGGATGGTGATATCAATACCCTTGAGATTGTGCTCTCGGGCACCACGGATAACGATACTATCACGAGACATAAGAGCTGCCTTTTTCTATCTGCACATATGTGCTATATCCATTGTAATTGAATCTGATATGCTGTGCACGTCTATTTTGTGAGGTGGTGAAAGCGCCGCAAGGCAAACCAGGTGCCTACACATGCGAAGCATACGAGCCCCCCCAAATACCAAGCGTACTGCGTATCGCCACGCATCACTGCAATGAGCCATGTCGCTGGATTACACAGCGCTATCCACTGCATCCATGTGGGCACCGTGGCGAGATCATAAAGGGCGTTGGATGCAAAGAGTAATGGTAAATTGAATAGGAATATCATGCCGTGATAGCCCATGATGCTCCGTGACCGAGTGGCTACTGCGAGGGCAATCCCCGCAAATCCTAGTGTGAAACACAGGAGTGCAATGAGACCGAGTACCACGTTTGCCATTGAACTCGGCAACGTAGCACCCACCAGCACACCAACGATACACACGATGCTGATTTGAAAAAACGCTTTGCTGACGGTGGCGAGCATGTGGCCGAGCAAAATACTCAGGCGGGGAATCGGCGCCACCATGTATTCGCGCATGATCCCACGCAAGCGTTCGTCGAGGAACATCATGCCCCCACCGGCTGCCCCACCGAGTGCGGTGAGTGCCAAGATTCCCGGGAGCATGAAGCTGAGATAATCGCTTTGGTTGGCGAGCATGCGTCCCATGCCCACCCCAAAGAGACCGACCCACAGAATGGGTTGGATGAGGAGTCCACCCAGCTCTTCGCGGTTGCGGAGAAATTTGCGCATGTGGCGCAACCAAATTGCATATGTCGCATGAATCATTGTGCCACCTCGTCGCGGAGTGCTCTGCCTGTTGTGCGTAAAAACACGTCACCGAGATGCGGGCGTTGCATGGTGACTT
The DNA here is from genome assembly GCA_041165505.1 of Chloroflexota bacterium. GTDB lineage: Bacteria > Chloroflexota > Chloroflexia > Chloroflexales > Roseiflexaceae > UBA965. The sequence continues at coordinate 9,964 of JBEANH010000018.1, forward strand.
CGACCACTTCTGCTCCATGGCTGCGTACAACATCGAGCAACTCGGGTAAGCGGCGTGCACCGTTGTCTACACCAATGAGGAGTTCGTGTCCAACCCAGTGTGCCTGTGTGACCCACGGGTATGCATCCCATACCACGTCGGTGTGAGATGGGATGCGTAGGCGCACAATGTCATCACCGAATTGGCTGATGAGTGCTTCCACGGTGCCGTGTGTGACCATGCGACCGTGATCAATGATACCCACGTAGTCTGCGAGCAATTCGGCTTCGTCCATGGCATGCGTGGTAATCACCACCGTCATGCCACGGGTGCGTTGTAGCGTGCGCAAGTATTCCCAAATCATGGCGCGGTGTTGTGGATCAAGCCCTTGGGTTGGTTCATCGAGAAACAAGAGCTGCGGGTGCATCATCAGACAACGGGCGAGTTCGAGGCGACGGCGCATGCCGCCCGAATAGGTACCGGTCAAGCGGTCTGCTGCAGCGGTGAGTTCTACGAGTTCGAGCAGTTCAATGATGCGTGTGCGCCGTGTCTGGGCGTTGAGACCATACAACCGCCCATAAAAATCCAATGATTCACGTCCGGTTAGATCACGGTCGAGTACCAAATCCTGAAACGTGACACCGATGATGCGTCGGATAGCATCTGGATTGTGTGCAATCGCATGTCCCGCAATGGTAATTTGCCCCCGGTCAGGTTGCAACAACGTGGTGAGCATGTTGATGGTCGTGCTTTTCCCGGCGCCGTTAGGCCCGAGTAGCGCGTAGACACTACCAGCACGCACATCAATGTCCAAATCCTGTACGGCTATCACGTCTCCAAACTGTTTATAGAGTCCACGTGCTTCAATCATCTTCACGGGTTTCCTTTCAAATATCATGATGCGCCCAACAGAGATGGTTGTCACCATCTGCCAGGCGCATCGTATGGTGACTCTGACTGGAATCGAACCAGCAACCTCCACCTCCGGAGGGTGGCGCTCTATCCAATTGAGCTACAGAGCCAACGTCTGTACTATAGCACCCTCTTCCACATGGGTCAAGCACGCCGCCGTTGACTGAGCAAGTACCAGGTCACACTGGCAGCGGTAATCAACGCCCCTACGTATTCGCTTACACTGGTGAGCCACTCACCCATGATCAAGCCTGCAACAATCGTGGCCATCGGTAAACGCCATGCTTGGACGGATGTCACGAGTGGTGCGCCGAGGGTGCGTAACGTGTAGACCTGCAATAAGTTCGCGCCGATTACAATCACAAATGCAAATACAGCCAAGGCAACGAGATGCGCGTTGGTAATTGAAGACCATGCCACCCAGCTGTCACCTTGAACACCACTCATCATGAGTGCACTCGCTACCACAGCGATGAGCTGGAGCAAAAACGTGGCTTCGCTCGAAATTCCCGCATTGGATGTGCGTTTGACCATGAGCATGTAGAGCGCAAGCAAGATACTGCTGAGCGTGGCGAGCGCCACCCCGACCCAACTACTCGTGCTGCCACGTTGCCAAAAATCTGCGTGTTGCATGTCGCCGCTCAACATCACAATTGCGCCCAGACAAGAGACGGCGAGTACCAGAGCTGTCCGGGGTGGTGGTGGATCGTCGAACCAATAGTAGCCCATCACGGCAACGAGCGGTGGGGTGAGTAACCCGATTAAGGTGACTTGGGCGGCCGGTGCGTAGCGAGCGGCTAGTACGTTGGTAATCGCTCGGGCTGCTGCAAAAAACGCAACTATCCAGCCCGCACGTATCCAGAGTTGACCAAGCTCTCCACGCCACCAGACCACGGCCACCATGACGAGCATGGCAGTGCCGTTGGCTACGATGAGCAGCGTTAAACCGGGTAATTGAGCATCTATCTGCAGGTAGCGTGCCAGCACCGGGTAGATACCCCAGGCACTATGCCCGAGGAGCGCAGCGAGGAGCCAGAGATTGCGGTTGGGTACGTGCATGAGTTGCCCTCATTCCCACAAACAAAAAACCGACTCCTACGAAGGAGCCGGTTACCATCGTGGTCGGGGCGAGAGGATTCGAACCTCCGACCTCAGCGTCCCGAACGCTGCGCTCTACCAGGCTGAGCCACGCCCCGAATTCAGTGGTGCCGGAGGTGGGAGTCGAACCCACATGAAGTTGCCCTCAATGGTTTTTGAGACCATCGCGTCTGCCATTCCGCCACTCCGGCAAGTACGTCGCTCATTGCGCGTTTCGTTACTTACGAGTTGTGAGTATAGCCGAATTACAGCTAAATGTCAAATGCGCATGCCTGATTTCACACAATCAGCATACGTCCACGATAGGTGTGCCGTTCTATTAAACGCATGATGATATAGAAAAGCAATGCACTCGTGGATGCGGTTGCGATGATCCCTTGGACGACTGGTGTGTATGCATACCCTTGGATTTCAATGAGCGTGTTGATGACCACAGATACCATGTGTAGCAAGATGAAAGGTGTCGCAATAAAATAGCGCTGGCGCAATGTGTAGCCGAGTAACAAGAGGTCCATCACAATTAAGCTGCCAACCACCACGCCAATCGGCTCAATTATCCACCATTCCGGGGAGATGCGTTGGCTCACGTAAAAAATGCCTTCAAACACGGCTACGGTCACAAGTGGCTTGGTCCAGCCAGGGCGCGATAAGGACATGCGATCCCACCCTACGAAGCCATACAGTAGCAGAATGAATCCTGCTGCAAGTATGGCGTAGACTGTGCCCATACCCTCTAATCCACCGATGGCGCCACGCACCATTAACGCCATCAGGACGGCTTTGCTACTCAACCCGAAGATGATGATGACGGCACCGGTGGTGGTCAGGCTTTCACGCATGGGACTGCGTCGCCCAGCCAATGAACGCACATGCCCTAATGCGAGCATGGTAAAGATAATCGGAATCAAATGTAGTACGATTGTGTCCATTCCTCACTCCTCTGCCCAGTGTGAGTCTTACACATAATAATACTACATAATGTAATAAATGCAAGTCCCCACGTGCACAATTTTCTGTTGTGCACGTGGGGAGGAAGGTTGCCTAGCGGCGTGGGGTCGCTGATGGACGCGGAAAGATGACTGGGGAGGGCGTCGCAGTGCGGGTTGCGCTGCGGGAGCGCGTTGCCGTCCGACTAGGTAATGCGGTTTTGCTCCGCGTGGCTGTCCGGCTTGCAGTGGCTGTCCGCGTTGCCGTAGCCGTCTGCGTGGGAATCTGTGTCGCAGTAGCGGTGGCAGGAAGTGTGGCTGTTGGTTCCGGGTCTGCCACACCATCAAGCAGGAACCATACCGTGCTTGCGGGTGAACTCAATGCGCCATCACTGACTTGGATAATAATTCGGTCGTGCTCGTTGCTACTGCCGTTCTGGCGGTATACGATCCGTTTGCGTTGTAGATCGGCCAACGTGAAGCGCGTTCCTGTACTCATGCGTTGTCCGTTAAAGAGCATCCAGCCGTTCACCGGTTCTGCTTGGAGTACGTAGACCAGCTGATTGGCATTCGTTTCTCTGTCGCTACTGGTGATGGTGCTCGCATCGAGAATCACGTAGCCGTTTGCACGCAAGCGGTACGGTCTACTCACCGTGATAGCAGGTGGAGAATTTGCAATAATGCTTTGTTCGGGAGTACACGGTTGCGACGTAACCGTGATACAGCTGACGGTGCTCACGTTGCCCGCTTTGTCACGGAAGCGTGCATAAATTGCTACACTCGATGCCCGTATGCGTGCATTCGTGGCGAAGCTTTGCCATGTGGCCGTGCCAAACTCATCTGCAGCAGCGATTTGCATACTGACGATGCCCGACCCGTAGCTCGCCGTACTTGGGCGATCCGTGCCCTTGACAGTCACGAGCGCCTGTCCGTTGCTCGTGCGCACACTCAGCGATGCAAAAGGTGCAGAACGGTCTACGAGGATGTCATCGAACACGACTTGTGTGATGGCACCTTCTACGTTGCGGTAGCGCACATAGATGCGATACATGCTTGTTGACGGATCAGTGAATTGCCAAGCACGTCCGAGTGCAAACGGTTCCCAGGCTGTGTTATCGAAGACACCCGTGCTACTCAGTTGCATCTCTGCAATTGGTGGGAATGTGCTACTCGGCACGTTCATCGCCAGATTGACGGTGTCAATATTGGTAAACTCTTCACCATTATTGATGCTCACGGCATAACTACTACCACTGGTGCGATTCACGATGATACCCGCATAGGTGGTTGCCACGTTCCCGACACGATCACGCGCCTCAATGCGGATTTCTTTGTAGCCGTCACTTTCATCGAGGGTGATGTCTGCGCGTGGCGTCATGGCGAACCACGGGCTATATGCGACGCCATCGCTGCTCCAGCGCCACATGACTGCTGGATCACTGGCTGCGGTCACCATGCTGAGCCGTACACGATTTGACGTGGTCGCTTCGGCACTGACTCCTGTGCTTTGACCACGATTGATAAACGCTTGAATGGTAGGCGGTGTCTCGTCAATGGTCGTGTTGACCACATTTGACCAGCCACCCAGTGTGCCGTCATTCAGGTATGCCCGTACTCGGAATGCATAGCTGAGCTCGCCGATAGTGCGTACGAGTGCATCACGATTCGTGATTTCACGCAGCACCGTCACCCATTCTCCGCTCGGTAAGGCACGGCGTTGGACTTCGTATTTGTACGGCAATGCGATTGATTCTGCCAGGCTCCAGCGTAGCGACACATCACGCGATGATACGTTATCCACCGGACTCAAAAGGACTGCCGGAGCAACTTTCTGAATGACCACTGTGAACGATGCCGTCGCCACATTTCCGCTGTTGTCACGCGCACTGCACTGAATCACATTCACACCAACCGGCAATAGAATGCCTGAGTTTTTGTCGCATGTCACTGCCACGTCACCATCGCGCAAGTCGGTTGCACTCACACTAAATGTGACCGCAGTGCCACTGTCGTAGTACGCATCCAAAATCATGTCGTAGGGCAAAACCAACATGGGTGGCGTCCGATCCGAGATGCTCACAATCGCATTGGCGCGTAATGCACTCGTTGCGGCGGGATTGGCCGCGGTGGCCGCCTGGACTTCCACATGGCCATTGCCCATTGATGCAAGTGGTGCGCCAAAGCGTAGGCCGGCAGCGCCCTGGCTGGTGGTGATGTACTGGCCAACGGCGAGTGTCGTCATACCATCAGCAAGAAAGAGTGTGCCTCCCACGATACTCGCTATGCGGAAATGGGTAATTTCGGCGCCATCATACTGACTGGGGAGTACGACGAGACCACTATTCGAGAGGGCTCCTTCGTCCACACTGGTTGTACTGATACGCGGCATATCGGGAACCGCAGTAACCACCAGGGTAGTCGTTGCAATATCACCACCGACACCCTCCACAGTAGGGGCAATTGCGGCTTGTGCTTGCAATGTGTACGTGCCAAAGACGTGCGGATTGGCACGGAAACGTAGCCCGGCACTTGCTGCGGTAGCCGTGACGAATCCACCATTGGTGACCATGGTCACCCCGTCGTTGAGGTAAAGTCGTCCCGGTAAATTCGTAAAGACGCGGAAATAGCGTACCTCGTCGCCATCGAGCGCATTGCGTGAAATCACAATGTCTGCCCGGCTCATTTCATCTTCTTTGGTGGTTGATCCACTCACGGTCGGTGCGCCGTCCACAATCGGTCGGATAACAATGGACGCAGTCGCAGCCGCACTTGCACCATCTCCTGACGCCGATGTGGCCGCCTTGACGGTGACACTCGCCGGTGCCGTACGATTGGGTTCCGGTGTAAAGCGCAACCCGAATCCCGCCGTGGTAATGTCAATCACACTCCCCACCGGCAGTATAGTCGTACCATTAGGCATATAGAGTTGGCCACCACTATAGCCAGTTATGATCACATGACTGACTTCGTCGCCATCCACTGGATTGCGTGTGATGACCAATCCATCATATGACTGGGTGTCTTCATCGGTGATTGCCTGACTAATCAGTGGCGCATCTGCAAGCGCATTAATTGTGACTGTGGCTGTCACCACCGTCGGACTCACCCCAGTGATGTTTGGTTTGGTGGATGCTTGGACGGCCACTGCACCAGCATGAATACCATTGAGATCGGGGCTGGGCAAAAAGCGCAACCCGCGTTCTGTTTCACTGACTGGCAAATAGCTCCCCACTGGCACGGGCGTAGTGCCATCCGCACGATAGAGTGTGCCACCTAGTACCCGTGTGATACGCATGAATGCGGTCTCTGCGCCGTCTTCTGGGTGGCGCCGGACTTTGATCAAGTCGCTCATGGTGTCTTCGTTGGTGGTAACCGCATTGATGACCGGTTCACCGGGCAACGCAATGTTGATAGGCACGTATGAGCCGCTCTGCGTGCCATTACCGAGTTGACCCCACGGATTGTGCCCCCAACAGCGTACCCGTCCATTGGCAAGTACCGCACAACCATGCTGATTGGGTGATACGTCTGGCCCAACAACACGTTTGGCCGCATACAACTCGGGAATCTCTGTGAGTGTGTTCCACGGGTTAATGATACTGTTGATGCCCAAGATGCCGTTGGTGTTGTCGCCGACTGCATATACTTTGCCCGATAGACCGATGAAGTAAAGGCGATTTGCCGACGAACCGACCACATCCACCATGGGCTCGGGTACAGGGTAGTTGACCGCTGGTGTCCCAAACGACCCACCCCAACAACTCACGGTTTGATCCGTCAAGACGGCGCAGCCACCCTGGGCGGTCAGACCAAACTTGCTCACATAATTGCCCAGCCCGAGTACGGCAAACATGTTGTGATTGTATGATGCCGTAAATCCCACACCGAGCTGGTCTTGGAAATTCGAACCACCACATGAGAGGCGGCCATCGTATCTCAGTTGGCAGTATCGCCGATTGGTATCCATGTGTGCGACGTTGCGAATTGCAAATGCTTTGACATCACCTTGTGCATAGACGCGTGGGTAATAGGTGCTATTCGTGCCATACGCGGCAATGGGCATCCAGAATTCGTTGTTGTATGAGTTGTACCCCCAACATACCACAGAACCCTGGGTGAGCTTGGCACAGACGCCAAGCGGAGCTACTGCGATATTTACCACATCGCGCATGCCTGCAATCACCGACGGCGCCCAACGCGTTTCCATGTTGGTGCTCGTGGTGTGATACCCCGTGCCCCAGCACGCCATACTCGCGTCACGTTTGATGGCGCAGGTCATGTTGCCCCCGGCACTGAGTGCAATTGCGTCACTCAATCCGATCACGTCAACGGGATACGCACTAAAGCGCAAGAGCGAATCGTTGATGCCGAGCTGACCATCACCGTTGTAGCCCCAGCACATCACACTGCCGTTGGCCTTGAGAGCACACGTGTGATTATCACCTACCGCAACATCTACAAAACGCGTACTGGTGCTGATTTCGTTACTTGTGGACATCGCACCTGCGGCTTGGCTTTGATGTGCGGGCAGGAGCGTGCTCAACACAAGTACCACGATAGCCAGGTGCCAAAATCTATTGAGCATAAACATCCCCTTTACGTAAATAGGTATATGTACTAAGCATAGCAAAAATGCTATCCACAAATGTGGTCTTTTATCGAATAAGTGTATGAACATGATGCGCTAGAGTGCTATAATTCGAAAAACAGTAGAGGAGTTGTTGGAATGTCGCACATCACCCATGTTGCTTTTGATGCCGATGATACGTTGTGGGCCAACGAAGATTTATTTGTGGCTGCACAAGCACAATATATGACCATGTTGCACCGCTATCGCCCTGATTGGGATGCGCAGGAGCTCTACGATACCGAACAGCGCAATTTGGCCTACTTTGGATACGGCATCAAAGGATTCACCTTGTCCATGATAGAGACTGCCATTGATATTACTCACGGTGCCATCACAGGACATGAAATCGGTCAAATCATTGATTTGGCACGCGCGATGGTCCATGCACCCCTCACACTGTTACCATATGTCGAAGCGGTACTGCCGGCACTCGCAAACAACTACACCTTGATGTTAATCACCAAGGGTGATTTATTCGATCAAGATGCAAAAATTGCACGATCTGGTTTGGCTGACTACTTTACGCACATTGATGTGGTCAGTGACAAAACCCCCGCTGCCTATGCACGCCTGTTGCGGCGTTACGATATCAATCCGGCAGCTCTCGTGATGGTGGGCAATTCCCTTCGCTCAGATGTTCTACCGGTGCTCGAATTGGGTGCGCGTGCAATCCACGTGCCGTATCACCTCACCTGGCAACACGAACATGTGGATGTTCCACCTGTAGCACGCCGCTGGGTCGAGTTACCGCATCTCGGTGCAGTCGCTGATTGGCTTGCACAATCACGCTAATCGGCGTATAATCGCCGCCATAACGACGGACACCAGCGAAGTGGTCTTGGCAGTGTCGCCAACCATGATTGGAAGGGATGCGATGACACGTGCCAAGAAAGGAAATGCGATGGCTGTACAACAGGCGCCTCGACGGATTGCGATGCTCACAAGTGGCGGCGATGCACCAGGACTCAATGCGGTAATCCGTGCTGCGGTAAAAATGGGTGAAACACTCGGCTACGAAATGCTCGGCGTCCAGGATGGCTTCGAAGGCTTGCTCGGTACGCCACGCTTGCGCCCGTTAACCGACGAAGACGTAACAGACCTGTTGTCGGTAGGGGGCACCATTTTGCGCACCACCAACAAGGGACACTTCAACGGTCCGCGCGTGGTCGGTGCTCCCGATGACCCGTATCTCGAAGCATTCAACAACATCATCAAACTCGGCTTGTCTGGCCTGATTACCATTGGTGGTGAGGGTACACATGCCATTGCCCTCGAATTGAGCAAGATGGGTGCACCGGTTATCGGCGTGCCCAAAACCATTGACAACGATTTAGCTGGGACCGATCGTACGTTCGGCTTTGATACCGCCATTCAAGTTGCTTCCGAAGCGCTCGATCGTCTGCACACCACTGCGGCGAGCCACAATCGCGTCATGGTGCTCGAGGTCATGGGGCGGCATGTGGGCTGGATCGCATTGCACTGCGGTATTTCAGGAGGAGCAGATGCCATTCTAATTCCCGAAATCCCGTTTGATATTAATAAAATTGCCGAACATGTTGCCAAACGTGAAGAAAGCGGCAACACGTCGTACATCATTGTGGCTGCCGAAGGCGCATTTCCCAAAGGAGGTAAGCCGATTTATTCGGGCAATCGTCTCGGTGGCGTGGGGCAAACGGTGGCCGATCAACTCCAGGCCCTCACCGGCAAGGAAGCACGGTGTGTGGTGCTCGGGCATTTGCAGCGTGGCGGTACGCCGACACCCTACGACCGGATTCTGTCTACTCGCTTTGGTGCTGCCGCAGTGCGTGCCATCCACGAAGGGATTACGGGTGAAATGGTTTCACTTAACGCCCAAGATATCACCACCGTGCCGATTGCCGAAGCGGTGAGTCATCTCAAGACAATCCGTCCACACAGCGATTTGGTACGTACATCCAAGGGAATTGGGATTATCTTCGGTGACTAATGCGGGGAAACCCGTTTATTCGCTTACCATAATATCATTTACAGGAATTGCGAACGTATTCCCTGCGTCGGTGCCATGCACGATGATGACCCATTCACCGGCCATCGTAAAGAGCACGCCACACTGAAAACTGCCATCGGCTTGTGCATCAGCAATCGGACGATTGCTTCCCATGGTCATTCCAGGCATTTGCATGTCACAGTACACATTTGTGGCAGTAAATGCCTGGTTGTCTTTGCTGAGGCGAATGATGGCAGCCTGTGATTGATTCACCACTGGTCGGGTTGTGAGTGTGAGTGATGCCGAATAGCGCTCTGTGCTGCCCTGATACGTTTGAGCCGCACTACAGGCGCTACACAGGAGCGCTACCAAACACAGGCACACAGTTACCAAAAATCTATGCATGATCGTCTGTTCCTGCGGGAATCGGATAGCGCAGTGATACCAGAAAACCCACGATGATGTGTTCCACGTTGATGATCAAAAAGAGCCCTGACAATGCGATTGCGTAGGCACTTGCATAGCCGTGAGCCTGCAGGAGTCCAATTAAGACGGCTTCGCGGATGCCAATGCCGGAGACGCTGATTGGCAAGGCTTGCAGGAGTGCGATTTGTCCCGTTGAGCCCAGCACGGCTGCCAAGGGGATCGCAGTAAGGGCCATTGCCGTAAAAAGTAATGCGATGCGAATGGCGGTAGATAAGCCCGACAGTGTGGTGCTCACCACGAGGATGGCCGCACTTGCACCCGAAATATTGAGCGCATCGAATTGCTGGGTAATGCCATCGTAGCGCGTGTGCCAGCGCCGTGGGACTGCGTAGCGCAACATTCCAAAGAGCATATTCCGGCTCTTGCGGATGAGAAGCACGGGGAGCATGGCAAAGATGACCGTCGCAACACCAATGGTGGTTTGTTGGATGGCGGCCCGACTCGTGGCATCTAATGTGTCTGCGAGTGCCGCTAAGCCGATGAATGCTAATACCGCCATGGCGGCCACATCGCAGAGTCGCTCCACAAAGATGCTAAACAATAAGCTGGGCATGGGGCGTTGTGGTGCGCGCAAATAGAGTGCTTTGGCAAAATCACCGCTTTGCCCGGGCGTCGTTCCTCCGAGGAAGAGGCCTATGGTGTAAATGCGACTGAGGTGCCATACTCCAGGAGGCTGTAAGCCGAGTTCGCGTAGAATAACGTGCCAGCGCCATGCTTTCACAATAATAAAAAACGGCATTAATGCGAGTGACAGCGCAACTGGCCACCAATCCACATCGTTGAGGGCACTCCACAACAGCGATAAATCGGTGCGCCACAAGAAAATGACGAACAATAGCGGTCCGATGATGCGCAACAGCCAGCGTGTAATCTGTGGTCGCATCAACGGCGCTCCTCGCGACGCTGAAAGCGCAATCCGGCGATTTGTTCGGCGAGTAACCCAAACATGAATATGATGACTCCCCCCACAAAGAGGGCGACTGCGGAATTGGGGATGCGAAAGCGACCAATGTCGGTGATGAAATAACTCACTAGGAATGACATGATGCTCAGGAGCCCCATGGTGACAGCTACAGGAAAAAAGATGCGCATCGGTGCAAAGAGGGTAGTGATGCGCAAAATAATCCCTGTAAAGCGAAAGCCGTTGCGCAGTAATTTTTGTGCACTGTGGCCGGTGCGACGTGGTGCCACATCAATTGGCTCAAAGCGCACATGGTATCCGGCCTTGCCAAAGGCAAGTGCGCTAGTGGTCGGCCACGACATTTTGTTGGGGAGGAGATGCAAAAATTCCAGCATGACATCACGGCGCATCGCCCGAAATCCGGATGTTAAATCGCGCATATCCATTTCGATGAGGTAACTGCCCAGTTTGTTGAGGAGCGTGTTCCCCAGCCAACGAATCGTGTTTTGTTGCCCGGCACGGCTTCGTTCGCCGATGACCATGTCGTACGTACCAATATGTCGGAGCAGTTTGGGCATGTCAGCAGGGTTGTGTTGCCCGTCAGCATCCAAGACGACCACCACATCCCCATGGGCAGCTCGTACACCGGTTTTGATGCCGGCACCATTGCCAATGTTGTGTGGGCGACGAATGACCACCGCACCTGCTGTTTCGGCTTGGTCTGCCGTAGTATCACTCGAAGCATCATCAACGACGATGACTTCGGCATCCGGCACCACTTCTTTGACTCCACGAACGACGGTGGCGATGGTGTGCGTTTCGTTGCGTGCTGGAATCACAACGCTGATTGAAAATGGCCATTGATGTGGCGCTGACATGCAACCCCCTCAGTGCATTGATGCACAATTCTGCAATGCCGTTATTATACCAAGCTACGGTAGCGCTGCACACATATCTCCGTTGATTACCGCATAGCGTGCGTGTTGCCAGAGTGGTACGACATCTGCCGGCAATGGCTGGACCTCGCGTGACCAGATTATTAGATCTGGTTGGGTGTCACAGAGGGCAGTCAGCGCCACTGGCGCAGTGATGGTGCGAAACGTGCGGGTATCGGCCAACGCAGAATATTTGCCAATGGGGCTTTCACGACCAGCCACGAATGCGATGCGTGCGTGCGGATATGTGTGCGACACGTGGGCGAGTACGGCGTATTCGTCACGTGGTTGACCTGCAATGACTGCTGCATGCCCCTGCATCATACCAGTGCTTTGGATGCAGACAACCACAATTAATACCCAGATGCGCCACGGTGCTGGCAGGGCACGGATGATACGGATCATCAGCCATGTCGCTGTAAAGGCTGCCACCCAGACCAGCGGCAGGAGAAAGCGTGGCAATACGAACGCCAATGCAGAGACGCTGAGAAATCCAGCCAGCCAGATGCTGGCGAGTTGATGCGTGCGTGGCATACCAAACCGCCACCACCATTGGATGAGGAGCACGATTCCTGCCACACTCAGCCAGTTGGCGGGGAAGCTGAGTAGGCGTTGAAAGATGGCACGCTCATCAGCAGCCGTGCTACTGCCCCAGATGGCAGTCATGTTGTGCCACCATGCGCTAGTAAATCGTACCGGATCATTGAGTATCACGTCTCGCATGGGAATTGTGTCGGGCACATCGCCCCATCGCCCCCAGTCGAGATTGCCGTAGACGGCCAACCAGCTGTTTTTGGCTTGATGACTAAACAAGAGTTGTCCGGTGTCACTATAATTGATGCCCAGTTGTGCCCCTGCACCGATGAGCCAACCTACGCACAACCACAGGAGCTGGCGGAAGACGTTGGCGCCAGTAAGACGCGGTACGATGGTCCAGAGTAGTATGACCGCCATGAGGATGATTCCGGTGTGACGCACGGTAAATGCGAGCCCAGCTATCACCCCTACGCCGATCATCCAGCGTGGGCGGGCGGGTGTACGAACGAGGAGTGCACAAGTGAGCGTGGTCAACGCACTAAACGTCATGTCACTCCCTAGGCTCAGTGCATACTGCGTAAAAAGCGCGCTGGTGGCCACAGTGATGGTCATAAACGCACCCCAGTACTGCCCAAAGATGAAGCGTGCTAGCCACCATGTGGCGATGAGGGCTCCTGTTGCCACAATCACTCCCCACCAGCGTGCGCTGTCAAATGCACTTGCACCACTCAGTTGCTGAATGGCATGGAGGATGAAAGGATAGCCGTAGTTGTAGAATGGATCTGCGGTAAACACGGTAGCGAGACTATCGGAACGACTCGCAAACGAACGGAAATCCTTTTCGACGCCGGGTACAGCCAATGTGAGATGCATACGTTGCATGTACACGTTACTCGTGCTCCACACAGCAATGGTGATGCCGCTGAGGGCATCACCCCACCAGGGGATGCGCCGCGATATGCGGTGCTGGTAACGGACTGCAAGTATGAGTGCACATAAGCCACACACGACTGCCACACCCTGTGGGAGCGGAAACCAGAATTGCCCGCGCCATGAGACGATGGCAACTCCAATTGGCAAGAGTATAGCGATGAGGCGTTGTTGCCAGTTGGGTAATTGTCGGTTTTGGAGTATGGCACTGCATAACATGCTACACAGTATCACCCACGCAATGGGCCATGGGTAGGGCAAATTGGGTGGTATGGTGGTAATAGTGATGCTATCCACCAAGATGCCAACCTGGCGAGGATCTCCCGATTGCCATGGCTTGATGTCGCTTTGGAGTGCAACGTAGAGCGTGAACGGTTTGAATTCGCCACCGGATACGTCAAATGATAGGTCGTGCCACGACGTGTCAATCCACTGTTGCAGTACAGGGCCGCCACCGTTGGCGGTGATGGTGACTGTTTGTGGGTGCGGTGCAACGACGCGCATGCGGACGCGCATGGGGGTGGCAAATTGGGGGAGAATGACGGCCGCATCTGCACCGCTCCAGCGTGCCATCCCGTCTGTGGCGAACTGACTGGGAATTGCCTCTTGATCAAAAAAGCCCTGTACGTAGGCACTATCGTAGCCCCCCACATCAATGGTGTGTGACACGGGGATGAGACAGATGAGTCCAAAGAGGATGCCACTCAATGTGGCGACGAGAAGTGTGGTGGCCAGAGAAGTCAGGCGTTCCATGTTGAGATGCTCCGCTACGGCCCATGGTTGTCGTGAATCGTCACTCTATGGTATAATACGTCAAGTATGCAGGATTTGCATGAAGTGATTACGGAGCCCAGTATGGCACGACTTTCCCGTGCAGAACGTCGCCGTCAGACGGCGCGTGACATTGCCAATGCGCAACACAAACAGCCCGTTGCTGCGGTTGAGACTCACGATGACGAATATGCTGACGTGGTTGCTACGTTTGCCCAACCGGAAGCCCCGCGTACCGTGCGTACCACGCGCCGTGTATTGCGTGTGCCAGAGCACGTTGACTACAGTGGTGAATATCGCATGATCAGCCACGATCTGCGACGGATTGCCGTGTGGGGTACGTTGCTCATCGTGGTGATGTTCGCTATTCGCTATTCGGGTCTTGTGTAGGCGTTATTGATACCAAACGCCCCGCTGGCTCTACAGCCAGCGGGGCGTTGTGTGTTAACAGGACTACTTCTTTTTGGCGGCCTGTTGATCTTGGCTAGCCTTGAGCCGCTTCATGAAGCGGTCAACCTGCCCGGCGGTGTCAACGATGCGTTGCTCACCCGTGTAGAATGGGTGGCACTTGGCACACACGTCCAAGCGCAGTGATTCTTTGGTGGCAACTGTCGGCCATGTGGCGCCGCAACCGGCACACGTGTAGGTCGTCTTGTATGTTTTTGGATGAATACCCTGCTTCACCGTGTGCTCCTTATTTCTCGCCTTCGACGGCGTAGACACTTACTTGCTTCTGGGAGCGGCTGTATTGTTCGAACACAACCTTGCCCGGAATCATCGAGTAAATGGTGTAGTCACGACCGAGACCGACGTTTTGGCCTGGCTTGAACTTGGTGCCGTTCTGGCGGATGAGTACTTCACCAGCGCCAACCACTTGCCCACCAAAGCGCTTTACACCGAGCATTTTTGGGTTGCTATCACGACCGTTGCGTGAGCTACCAACACCTTTCTTATGTGCCATGACACAATTCTCCTCTGCGTTTGACTGCTATGCGCTCGCTGCTGCTTTGCTGCGGCTCTTCTTGGCTGGCTTCTTCTCTTCGGCTGGTCCAACTTCGATTTTAGTGACCTGCACGCGTGTGAGATCCTGGCGATGCCCAGTGCGGCGACGAATGCGCTTCTTGCTCTTGTAGTGGAAGACTACGATTTTGTCGTCCTGCACTGCACCGATGACTTTGACATGGACGCGGGCATCAGCAACAGTTGGTGTGCCAATGACGGTCTCTTCACCACCGAGTACGAGGACTTCACTGATGACGAGCTCGCTACCCGCTACTGCGTCACTTTGCAGGGCAATATCAAGCACTTGCCCTTCTTGCACGCGGTACTGCATACCGCGATCACGAATGATGGCGTACAACGTTTTCTCCCTTGCCGCTGCATTTCCCAACGGCAATCCGTTGGCGCCGCAACTTCGATTCAATATCCACGCAATGCGTAGAACAATTTACCAACGTTTAGTATACCTTTTCTGCATTGCTGTGTCAAACGTTGACCAATTCTGCCGTGCATGGCACACCCGTGCATCTTGGTGCCGTGGTGTGATAATTCTAATACTCTTCTTACTTGTTCATTGCGTGATGAATTGGTATAGTAGTGCTATACCCCTAGGGGTATAGGAAGTATGAAAGGAGACAGCAATGTCAGCACATGTGAGCAACATTTCCGATGCCGATTTCGAGAGCACCGTACTCAAGTCAAGCACACCCGTTGTCGTTGATTTTTGGGCACCCTGGTGTGGTCCGTGCCGCGTGGTCGGGCCAATTCTCGAAGAGCTCGCCGGCGAGTATGCGGGGAAGGTGAGCGTGGTCAAAGTGAACACCGACGAGCACGCCCAAAATGCAGCCAAATACGGTGTCCAGGCCATCCCAACTATGATCGTCTTCAAGGATGGCAAGGAAGTCACACGCATGGTTGGTGCCAAGCCCAAGTCCGCCCTAAAAGCAGACTTCGAACAGCTAATCAAGGCGTAAGAGGTGGGCTATGACCGATCCGTTGTTTCCCCTCAGTGAGGCTGCTCGGGTCGAAGTGATCGCACGTCTCAGTCGCATCGAAGGCCAAATACGTGGCATCAAGCGTATGCTCGACGACGGGCGTAATTGCCAGGATGTCATCACTCAGCTCTCGGCGGTACGGGCCGCAATTACCAGCGTCAGTACCACACTCGCTGAACGATGTGCACACGAATCGCTGTGCAGTGATGGCAACATCGATAGTGACGAACTCGCCAAACTGTTGGCTCTGCTCCGTGCATCGCGCTGAGTTAACCATAACGGTCACACACAGGATTCGCCCTGCGTGTGACCGTTATGGCGTGTGCCATTGGATGAGTCGGCGTAACACGCGGTCGGCAAGTTGCGGTGCAAGCATACTCGCAACGAGGAGCAGGCGGTCTTGCCAGCGTGTGTAGCGAATACGTGCATGGGTGCGTAGCGTGTTGCAGATGACGCTTGCCACAGTAGTAGGGGGGATGCCGCGCTGTGCCTGCATGCGCCGTTCCCCGGCTAATCCCAGACGGTGCGCAAAAAACTCACTCGCCACGGTGCCAGGACGTACAACGCTGAGCCGGATAGGTGTGCCGAGGAGTTCGATGCGTAACGCATCACATAATCGTTCGAGGGCGCCTTTGCTGGCGCAGTATCCGCCACTATACGGTAACCCTTGTACGCCCACGACCGATGACACCACCACAATACTTCCTCGTTGCTGTGCTTGAAAGACCGGCAATACGGCTTGAATGGCACTGAGGACGCCACCCACGTTGACCTGCATACAGGCGATGACATCGTCCCATTTGAGTTCTGCCACGGGCGCACTTAGGCCAATACCCGCATTACAGATGATGGCATCAATGCGGCCAAACTCGCGGAGTGTCTGCGCGACGACGTGCTGCATTGTTTCGGGTTGGGCGATGTCACCGGCAAACCAGCTATGATGACCGGGAAATGTGGCAACAGCTGATTGAAGGATCTCTGCGCGTCGTGCTACTGCCACCACATGTGCACCTGCTTCGGCCAAGGCCATGCTGGTGGCCAACCCGATGCCCGCACTTGCGCCTGTTACAATCACGACTGCATCACGGAGTTGCATCTGTTTTGCTTTCTACCAATGCTTCGTAGCAATTGACTAAATCATCCATGCTCTGATGCCAATCACGTGTTTGTGCATAGGCGTAGGCCTGCGCTGCAAGGCGTTGCCGGAGCACGACATCATCACGCAGCCGGATGACGTGTGCAACGAGTTGAGATGGGTCTGCGGCATCGTAGACCAACCCGTTTTCCATGTGTTGCATCGTTTCGGTGAGCCCTCCCACATATGGTGCCACTACCGGTAAACCGCATGCCATGGCTTCGAGTGGTGCCAGCCCAAACGTTTCGCTCTGCGATGGAAAAACGAATATGTCGGCACTGTTGTAGACGCTAATTAAATCCTCCCCACGAAGTACCCCAGTGAAATGCGCCCCCGTACCAGCGAAGAGGTCTTGTATGTGTGCAGATTCTGGTCCACCCCCGACCAGTACGAGTTGCACATGTGCGAGTGATGCCACAGCAACCAAATCAGCAATGCGCTTTTCTCGAGAGAGACGCCCGACATAGAGTGCCACAACTCGAGTGGGATCACCGTTGCAGAGCCGTGCACGTAGCTGCGCATCACCGTGGTAGCGGCGAAATCGTGTCAAATCAATACCCCGTTGCCAGTGCTGAACGCGTGCAATGCCGTGATCGCGGAGCTGTTGGCAAGTGGCCTGTGATGGCGCCAAATTAATGTCTGCTTTGTTGTGCCAGTAGTTGAAAAAACGCCAGGCAATCGGTAAGCCCCAGGTGCCTGCGTATTGCTTGACATAATAATTAATATCCATATGGACTGAGGCGACGAGTGGCACCTTGCCAATGTTGGCCATGATAATACCAGCTGCTCCGATGAACGTTGGATTCATCACGTGGATGAGATGGGGTCGAAATGACGAGATTGCGCGAACGCCTTGCCACGTTGGAAACGAACAGTGGAGCTCGGGGTAGAGTGGAAACGGTGGTCCCCATGATGGGTAGACGGTACTGCCATTGAACGACGGCGGTGCACCAGGAGGTGCGTAGATAATCATCTCATGACCGCGTGCATAAATGCGTTCGTGCATCTGATGGATAATCGTGACGACGCCGTCTATTTTGGGAAGAAATGTTTCAGTAAAAAGCGCAATGCGCATATCATTCCTTACACAGGAGTAGTTGCATCATCCGTTCATGCTCCATGATACAATGATACGCCGAACACAAAAGGAGGTACTTTGTGGTTTCTGTGAACCGTTTGTCTGCATTCTTTCGCGACACGTCACCGGTTGTGCTGCGTATCATGCTCATTAGTGTGCTGTTTGGATTGTCTGCGAGTGTCTCGGATGTGTTGTTCAATTTCTATTTAGAGAGTCTTGGCTACGGGAATGAAACAGCCGGGCAAATGAATTCACTGTATAGAATGGCCGGATTCATCTTTGGTGTGCCTCTCGGGTTGTTGATGGACCGCAAAGGAGCACAACTCGTTTTTCTTGCGGGTATGATTAGTTATTCTATCGGCTGGGTGCTCCTCCTTGCGTGGGGTGATATCCGGTTTATTGGTGTGATGTACTTTTTGATTGGTGCTGCCAGTATCGCCACGTACACGTCCGTGATTCCTTTGTTGAGCGCTATCGTGGACTCGCAGCAGCGTGCGACCATTTTTGGCATTAACGCCGGTGTGACCATTGCAGTGGGATTTGTGGGCTCGCTTTTCGGTGGCGCATTACCTTCGCTGATTGCGCCGTTACTTGGTGTGGTTGCCACCGATGTATTAGCATATCGCGTCGCCTTGTCGAGTGTGTCCATCATCGGGTTTATTTCATTGATTCCGTTCATCGGCATGCACGCCGCTATTACCAAGCAAAACAGCCAGCAGGGTGCGCGCACAAATACTGATCCGACCGAGCGGGTATCGTTCATGTATATTTTGGTGCTTGCGTCACAAGCGTTTCTGCTCGGTGTGGCAGGTGGATTTGTCGTGCCGTTCATGAATCTTTTTTATCGTGAACAGTTCGCGTTACCGGATGCATCTGTTGGCATGATTCTGGCCATTTCTGCATTCGCCATGGGTTTTGGAAGTACTGTTGGTGGGGCACTCTCCAAGCGTTTTGGGCTACGGCGTGCTACCGCCCTTACGCGCCTATTGTCCGCACCCACACTTCTCCTCATGTTGGTGCCTTCGGTGTGGGTCTCCGCTGCTGCGTATTTTGTGAGTCGCGTGATGGTAGGTGTCACCTTTCCTCTCGCTGATGCGCTCGTCATGCAATCAGTACCCGCCAGCCAACGTGGTACCACAGCGAGTGTTACCAGCATGGTATGGTCGTTGGGGTGGGCCATCACAGCATTTTTCAGTGGGTATCTGCAAGAAACATATGGATTCGTGTGGGTCTTTGCTGCGTCTGCGGTGATGTACTTGTTGGGCGGATTGCTCTTTTTTGTCATCCCGTTTAGTGACAGCGACAAGCAGACTGCTTCGGCGTCGTAAATCGGGTTGTGCGGGTAGGGGTGCTGGTGGAGTGATTGCTCTGTGCACGAGTGACACTTCACCGGTCCATACACACATACACACGGAGGGTCATGCATGAGCATGTTGTATGCACGGTTGCGCGCGTCTGGGTATTCACCATTGCTTGTGCGTCTCTTTACCTTCACATTTGTGGTAGGACTAATCACAAGCCTCCCCGACATCCTTTTTAATTTTTATCTCCTCAGCATGGGTTTCGACAATGCGGTGGCGGGGTCGCTTGCAAGTATTTTGCGGCTATCTGGCTTTGTATTAGGTATTCCACTCGGATTGGCTGTTGATCGCATCGGTGGAGTGCGCACGCTTCAAATCGCAACCGTTGTCAATATGCTTGTGTGGGGAGCTTTGCTCACTGTACGGGATGTGACTTCGATTCAGGTGCTTTATTTTCTGTCGGGAGTCTTTTTTACGGCACAAGCGATTAGCATTATTCCCATGATCGCTCGTGTTTCTACCCCGGTACAGCGTCCCATGTTGTTTGGGGTGAATTTTTCCGTGTTGATGGCAACCAGTGTGGTGAGTGCGCTGATTGGCGGGCGCCTCCCGCAGTGGTGTGCACAGTGGTTGCTGGTAGACGCCATGTCGGATACCGCGTATCGCACGGCGCTTTACAGTATCATCGGATTGTGTGTACTGGTGATTTGGGTGTTGTGGGGACTCGAATCGCAGATTCGCATGTCAACAATCGCCACAGATGCGCCAGTTGTTGGGGCCGTAGAACAGCATATTCCCGTCTTTGCCATCATACTTCGCTCGTTTGGGCGTACTCTACTCGGTTTTGCTGGTGGAATATTCATTCCATTCATCAACATATTTCTACGCCAGCAGTACAACATGCCAGATGCCACAGTGGGCACCGTCATCGCTATTTTTGCACTTGGTTCAACACTCGGTGGATTGTTTGTGGGCCGCGTCATGGAGCGTTTTGGGAGTCGGGCAGGGATTTTGTATGCTGGCAGTATCGCCGGGGTGAGTACATTGGCCGTACTTTATCCTCATCCATGGCTGTTTACGCTCGTGTTTAGTCTGTGTGCGTGCATGGTTAGTTTTATCTTTCCGTTGGCCGACGTATTGCTCATGGGAATGATTGCACCCGGTCAGCGGGGGATTGCCACGAGTGTATCCAACATGATGTGGTCGCTCGGTTGGGCGGTGGCTGCTTGGATGAGTGGGTTACTCCAAGTTGCGAGCGGCTTCTTTTGGCCAATCACGCTTTCGGCATGTGCATTTTTCTTGGTTGGTATCTGGTTTTACGTCGTTCCATTCCCGCGCTATCACCCCACGGATAAATCTGATCTGCAGGTTGCATCAGGGTAAGACGGCGACACGATTACAGCATTGTGTCATGAATCTGAGTACAATATTGATACGCACGGATGTGTCGTACCTTTATGCGAGGTGACTTGTGGTAACGTTGCGATCCCAATGGCGGGAATTTTTAGCAGGGGGATCCCCCGATGTGTATCGGATCCTCTTGCATGGCATGCTCTTTGGTATGGCGTTTAGTATCAGCGATATGCTGTTCAATTTTTACCTGCAGAGTTTGGGATACGATAATGCAGTGGCGGGTCAAATGCAGTCGGTCTTTCGTCTAGCTGGGGTCATGTTTGGTGTACCCATCGGCATGGTCATTGATCGTGTCGGCGCACAACGCATGCTCTATATCGGCATTTCAACCTACGCATTGTGTTGGTTAGGGCTCTTGTTGATTGGTGATGCACCATTGGTGACGCCGTTTGGGTCGCTATCGTCGTTGACCATGATTTCTATCGTCTACTTCGTCATTGGTGCCGCTAATATGACCACCTACACGGCAGTCGTGCCGTTGCTGAGTACCATCATCGAGCCGCAACAGCGTGCGGCCATGTTTGGTATTAATGCTGCCGCATCCACGATGATTGGATTCGTGGGGAGCATTTTTGCTGGCTTGCTTCCCTCTTGGGTAGGCTATATTGTCGGTGTGGATGCGACATCCGAAACCGCTTATCGCACTGCGCTCTACTGCGTGAGCATCTTTGGTATTCTCGCCATTATTCCCTTGTCGGGAGTCAAAAGAGCGCAAAAATCGCAGCCTGCTCCAACCACGTCCACAGAACCGGTGGTAACTGCGGTTCCTACGCGGTTACCGTTCACACGGCTGTTGCTCTTTGCTGCTCCATCCATGTTTTTTGGAATTGCGGGCGGCATGTTCATTCCATTTCAGAATCTCTACTTTCGCCAGGAATTCAACGCGAACGACGGTTTGGTCGGGTTGAGCATCGCACTCGGATCATTGGCGATGGGCATTGGTAGCATCATGGGCGGACCGTTGTCCAAACGGATGGGCGTACGCCGTGCTACCGCTCTTTCGCGATTCATGGCGGCACCGATGATGTTTTTGATGCTCATTCCACAG
The DNA here is from genome assembly GCA_041165505.1 of Chloroflexota bacterium. Classification (GTDB taxonomy): domain Bacteria; phylum Chloroflexota; class Chloroflexia; order Chloroflexales; family Roseiflexaceae; genus UBA965. The sequence goes on from JBEANH010000018.1 coordinate 32,004, forward strand.
TTCTACGTGGTGTCGGCAGCATATGATTTGAATCGCGCATTAGTCGGTTTGACCTTCCCGCTCTTTTCGGCGCTGGTGATGCAATCGGTGCCGTTGCAACAGCGTGGTACTGCGACCAGCATGAGTAGTATGACCTGGTCGTTGGGCTGGGCAGGGTCGGCCATCTTGAGTGGATACATGCAGCAGAGTAGTGGATTTAGTGTGGTGGTGATTATTTCCGGTATCAGCTATATGATTTCGGCACTCCTCGTGCAGTTCATTCCATATACCGACAAACTCGACTAGCTGCTTAGTCGCTCTCTGCATCCGCCGTAATGTACCCGGCAGGGGCAGGCAGCGGAATGGCCAGTACGGCTGCTGGAATAAAGGTAATTCCGGCAGCCAGCAGTGCGCCACTGATTCCCCATTGGCTATAACACCATCCCGATAACAGCGTGCCGCACAAGCGCCCTAGGGCGTTTGCGCTGTAATAGGCACCAATATTGAGGCTGATAGCGTCGCGTTGTGCATATGCGGCAATCAGGAATGAGTGTACGGCGGAATTAAGCGCAAAGCTGATACTAAACAGTGATACTGCGACGAGCATCAACCACACCGCTACGGCTGTACTGCGTGCATACCATCCTGTGACAATACAAATCATGAGTGGCACAAGTGCCAGCAGCGCGGTGAAGCGACCATCCGGCGCTGGTCGGCCAGCGAGGATGCGTGGTGTCGCTGCTTGGATGATGCCGTAACCGATGGTGTAGGCAGCCATGACACTGCCAGATTGCCAAAATCCCCAACCAGGTGCCTGCGCCAAAAAGAGTGGCAGCGCTACGGCTAACCAAATGTCACGTGCGCCGAAAAGAAATACACGCGCCCCGGAGAGGATGTTGACCGCTCGATGTGTTGAAAAAAATGACTGGAATGTGCGTTTTTTTGCGTTCACTGCGTCGTTGTGGAGCCCAATTGTGCCTAATGCACCTGCAATTACGGCGAGAGCTAATCCGAGGAGTGCCCCGCGAATGCCGATGCTCACAAAGAGCACCCCACCAATGAAGAAACCAACTCCCTTGAGTGTGTTTTTGGCACCAGTAAGCCATGCGATAGCCCGAAAGAGGGTTGTGCTGTCGTGGTTGTGTAGTGCGGTCATGGCGCTTTTGGCGCTGATTTTGGTCAAATCTTTGGCGATACCCGCACACCCCTGTAAGAGCATGATAATCCACACTGCGGGGAGCGCACTCGGGATGGCCATTGTGATGAGCACGGTAGTTTGTAATATCAGCCCAATACGGAGTGTTACTACGGCACCGAGTCGCTGTGCGAGTGCGCCCCCGATGAGATTAACAACGATGCCACAGAGCTCGTACACGGCAAATACGGCAGCCAATGAAAATGCGCTATAGCCCAATGATGCATAGTGGAAGAGCACAATCATACGCAGTGCGCCGTCGCTCATCGTCAATAAATTATAGGCAATTGCAATCCGAAGCGGTTGGGAATGGTTAGCCATGTGTGGCGTGCTCCTGTTGCATCACATGCTGTAACAGCTCGACATAGCGCTGTGAATAGCCCATTTCATTGTCATACCATGCCATAATTTTGACTTGCGTCTGTGCAGTAACCATTGTGCTCGACGCATCCAAAATCGCAGATCGTGGGTCACTGCGGAAATCCGTTGAGACCAGCTGGGCATCGTCATAGCCGATAATGTGTGCCCATGCGGGTTGGGTACTCGCATGCTGGAAGAGTGCATTGACTTCGGCTCGGGTTGTTGGTCGCTGCATTTCAAAGACGCAGTCGAGCAGCGATGCTCCTACCATGGGGACGCGAATGGCAATGCCGTCGAGTTTGCCGTTGAGTTCCGGGATAATCAGCCCAATCGTCGAAGCTGATCCCGTGCTCGTGGGAATCATATTCAGTGAGGCAGCCCGGGCACGGCGTTTGTCTTTGCTCGGTTTATCTATCACACTTTGAGTATTGGTCATGCAGTGCATCGTGGTAATCATGCCGTGGCTAATACCAATTTGCTGATGCATAATATGTGCGATTGGCGCCAAGCAGTTAGTCGTGCACGAGGCCGCAGTGATGACCTGGTGGGCGCGTGCATCGTAGCGTTGCTGATTGACCCCCATGACAATGTTGATGGCCTGTTTACTGATTGGTGCGGCTACAATGACGCGTTTGACCCCCGCCGCAAAAAAACCAGCTAGACTCTCCACCGTGCGATATTTACCACTACATTCTAGGACAATGTCGCACCCTTCCCAGTCGCGTGCCTCGATTCCTTTATGTGACACGTACGGAATCTGGTGCGTACCGATAGTCAACGCCGTCTCTGTGGCACTCGCCAGCGCTGTTGCCTGCCCGTGCACACTGTCGTAATTATATAAATACGCCGCAATCGTGCTGTCACTGTTGGGCTCGTTGATACAATGCCAGCTGATGTCTGGGAGCGTGCTGGCAATTCGGAGTGCGAGTCGCCCGATTCGCCCAAAACCATTAATCCCTACGCGCATGAGTACCCTCCGCTGATTATAATTCAAATATATTTGAAATAGTACATGATATTTGAAATAAAAACAAGACATGGTATAGTAGGTGCAGGAGAATGTGTATGCATGAGTTAACGAAAATTGCTGCGGCCTTGGCGGACACAAAGCGCATGGCGGCCGTCGTAGCCCTCAGTCAAACCGATTTAACCGCACACGAGCTGGCTGACATAATGGGTATACAGGCGAGTGCTACATCGTACCAACTCAAAGTATTGGTGGATGCCGGTGTGGTGAGTGTGCATCGTAGTGACTTTGATAGTCGCGAGTCGTACTATCGGGTACAACCGTTGGTGATTGCCACCTATGTGCGATCGTTGTGGGCGCATTGCCATGCCACAATTAATGTAACTACCGCTGAAATACGTCTGCTCTTTGTGTGTCGTGCTAATAGTGCGCGTTCACAGATGGCTGAGGCGTTTGTCCGGAGCCTTGGTCTGCCCGCAGTCGTGGTGCAGAGTGCCGGGGTGCATGTGAGTCACATCCATCCCCTCACCGAAGTCGTCATGGACGAAGTGGGGATCTCCTTGGGTGCGCAGTCTGCCAAAACTATCGCTGATGTGGATTTTGCCCCCACACATGTGATTTCTGTCTGTGATTATGCGCGTAAAGCTGTCGAATCACGCTGGCCAATGGCCACCTACATCCATTGGAGTATTGACGACCCTGCAAAAATCGGCACGGTGCACGATTTTCGCAGGGCACGCGATGAAATTAGACAGCGAGTGACGAGCAGTTTTGTTCATACCCCCGAGGTGACGCTCTAGAGAAAGCCGTAAATACCCCAGCCACCATCGACAACGAGTTGTTCACCAACAATGAATGCAGATTCATCGCTGGCCAAAAAGATGGCAGGACCAACCACATCGGCGACTTCACCGATACGGCGGATAGGAGTGCGTGCCGTGATTGGTGCGCGATCGAGGCGTCCTTGGCGCACCATTTCGTCTTGGAGTGGTGTACGAATCCACCCCGGTGAAATGCAGTTGACGCGAATGCCGTGTGGTGCCCATTCAGTGGCGAGTGACCGGGTGAGTTGGAGTACTGCCCCCTTGGATGCGGCATACGCTGTGCGCATGGGGATACCTTGGAACGAGTGAAGCGAACCAATGTTTACAATGGTACCGCGTTGTTGGGCAATCATGTGTGGTCCAACGGCCCGACAGAAAAAGAAGGTGCCGTTGACGTTGATATCCATGGTGAGTTGCCATTTTTCATCGCTGAGCTCGGTGGTTGGCACGGCCATCGGGATGCCGGCCGCATTCACGAGTGCATCTACTGTTCCCCAGTGTTGAACCACGTCTGCAACGATTTGATTTACGGCTGTAGCATCGCGCACGTCACCAGGAGTAACAAGCGCTTCACCACCTGTATCGTTGATTTCTTTGGCAACATCGGTCAGCTCGGCGTGATTACGGCTTACGAGGGCCACTTTGGCACCTTCACGCGCATAGCCGATGGCAATACCTTTGCCAATACCGCGTCCTGCTCCGGTCACAATCGCAATCCGGCCAGCTAAGCGATTACTCATGCACGCTCTCCTTTTCTATGCGAAAATAGCAATATTGACCTTCATAACCACGCTTAATAATGGAACATCACTATGGTACAAGAGATTTACTTATTACGCCACGCAGCCCCAGACCGTGCAAGCAGCATCACCTATAACGTGCCACCAGGCCCACCACTCACTGCAATTGGGCAGCGTGAAGCACAGCAGGCCGCACAATGGTTGCGCAACCGGACTATTGACGTGGCCTACGTGTCTCCATTTCAGCGCACACGACAAACGGCCACCATTGTCAGCGAACAGTTGCTTATTCCGTTCAGCTACCTCGATGACATCCGCGAAGGTGCGCCTGGGGAAGACCATCCCAAAGTGCGTGCTCGTATCCATGCGTTGTTGCAGCAACTCGACACGCAACCCGCCACACACGTCATGCTGGTCACACACGGGTGTTGTGTGCTCGCGACGCTCCAACTGACGACCAACGATACCATTGATCTTTCGATGCACCGGTACGATTACGGCAATCAATCGCCGACCGCAGGAATCTGGCATGGCGTGCGTCGCGACGATGGGCTATTTGATTGGCAGTTGGCATTTAAACCGGAATCGGTCAACCTGTAACTGTATTGGCATGCCGACAATAGCGCTGTGCCGGGCATGCGTGACAGTTCAGGCAGTGGTCGGCACATTTGCGCACATCCACGAATTTGCGACGTGCCCCTGTACGGCGGCAGCGCGGGTGTGTGGCGGTGCAGTGGTGAATGCACACCTCGACCATCATGGCATGGAGTTCGCGGGCAGTAGGAGCGTCGGTCAAGGGCAACAGTGCCTCGACGTGTGCTTGCACTACATCGTATGGGGCTGTGGTTGCATCCACGGTGGATGCGATGATTCCACTGCGACTGAGAAAGCGGCGGGCATATGCATCCACGATAAAGAGCGGTACATCACCCGCATACAACAGGATGGTGTCGGCACTTTCGCGCCCGATTTGCGGGAGTGCGAGTAGCTGCTGACGGGCAATCGTGCGTGGTGCTGCCAGCAATGCCGTCATGCCACCAGGATATGCGGTAATTTGCCGAGCGAGCCCCACGAGTGCTGCTCCTTTGCGTGTATAGAAGGCGCATGGTCTACATAATGTAGCAACAATATGCGGGTCTGCGTCAGCGAGTCGGGCAAACGAGGTGATGCCAGTCGCGAGTAATCGCAGCAGAGCAGCTTCGACGGCTTCCCAGCGTGTTTGTTGCACGAGTACCATGCCCACCGTAACTTCGAATGGACGGTCGTCGTGATGCAACGGCCACCAGTGTGGTTCGTGACAAAAGTGTGCCTGTAAATCGGCGATGGTGTCAGCCAGCGTTGGCATCGGCATCATCGTCAGCGATTTTCAAACATGTTTTTGTCCACCAACGAAATCTCAACTGGGTAGTTGCCGGTAAAACAGCCGTTACAGAACCCGTGTGCCCGTGTGGCACGTTCGAGTCCCGCCAGACTGATATAGGCCAGGCTGTCGAGGCCGAGGTGTTGCCGTATCTCTTCGATTTCCATGCGGTGTGCGATGAGTTCCGGGTAGGTGGCCATATCCACCCCGAGGTAGCATGGATGGCGGATGGGCGGTGAAGAGACGCGCATGTGGACTTCTTTGGCACCAGCTGCCCGAAGCAACTTGACCATGGGACCCGACGTATTGCCGCGCACAATACTGTCGTCAATGATGATGACACGTTTGCCATTCAAATTGTCACCGAGTGGGTTGAATTTCAGTTGGATACCCACCTTGCGTAGTCGGTCGTCGGGTTGAATGAAGGTACGACCAATATAGCGATTTTTGATTAAACCTTCGCTATACGGGATGCCAGATGCCTGTGCATAGCCGATGGCAGCGGGAACGCCACTGTCGGGTACGGGAATCACCACATCTGCTTCTACGGGAGATTCTTGAGCAAGTATTTGCCCAGCGAGTACGCGTGATGAATGCAGGGTATGCCCATCTATTTGTGAGTCTGGTCGGGCAAAGTAGATGTATTCAAACAAGCACAACGAACGTCGTGATGCCGCATGTCGTCCTATGGTGCGTGGACCGTTACCGTCAATGGCAACTACTTCGCCGGGGTCGAGTTCACGCAGAAATGTGGCGCCAATGGTGGCGAGTGCACAGCTTTCCGATGCCACTACCCAGCCTTTGCCAAATTGTCCAATACAGAGTGGATGCACACCCCATGGATCGCGCACCGCATACAAGGTGTCTTTGGTGAGCACGGTCAAACAGTATGCCCCTTCGGCACGGACCATGAACGAATTGATGCGTTCATCCCACGTCTGCCCCCGACCACCAGCAAGCATCTGCACAATGACTTCGCTGTCGCTCGTCGAAGAAAGACCGAATCCACGCTCGAATAGTTCGTTGCGCAATTGATTGCCATTGGTGAGATTGCCGTTGTGGCCGATTGCCAATGGGCCAAGGGCGCTTTGTACGACGAAAGGCTGTGCATTGAGTAAACGTGAAGAACCAGTTGTGGAATAGCGATTGTGGCCGATTGCAACGAACCCGGTGAGAGGTTTGAGCTTATCCTCGGTGAACACCTGTGAAACAAGACCCATGTCTTTGTGCATGTTGATAGCACGCCCATCGGCGACAGCTATACCGGCACTTTCTTGGCCACGATGTTGCAATGCGTACAGCCCAAAGAACGTCATGCGCGCTACATCTTCGTCGGGTGCGAAAATGCCGAATATGCCGCATTCATGTTGTGGTTTATCTTCGTACACACATACCTCCGTTGGCTACATAGGTATTATATGGTAATAAATCACCCGTGGTACAATTCTCACAAGCCGAATTACGGAGGCATGTATGGTTTTGAATCAATATTCATTCTTGCTTGTGGCCGTCGTATGCCTCTGTGGTGTGCTCGTATGGGCATACATGGGGTCGTGGCAGATGTCGCGTCTGCTGGTGGTCGGTCTCGTGGCTGTTGGAATCGGTGGAGTATTCGTCTGGAGCCAGCGTAGTGCCAGCAGTATGCCGATGCCTGCGGCGTTTACCGAAAACAAACTAGTTTTGGTAGAGTATTACTCGGATTTCTGAATGGCGTGTGTCATGGCCAAGCCCATCGTGAATGGGATAGAAGCCGACTATGCCGATATTCTCAACGTTTACCGCATTGATGCACGTGATAGTGCGAGTCGTTCTGTGGCAACTCAGCTCGGCTTGCGCATGACGCCTACATACCTCCTTTTCGATCAAAATGCCCATGAAGTCTATCGCACCGTAGGGCAACTTTCGCGTCCGACCATTGACGCCGTCATCCAAGAAATTCTTACTGCCAAGTAACTGGAGTTGACATGAAGAGCTTTAGCGCGTATCCGTCGCGTCGGTCACAAGTAGTTGGCCGTGGTGGCATGGTGGCGACCAGTCACCCTTTGGCAGCACAAGCTGGTTTGCAGATGCTCGCCCAAGGGGGGAGTGCTGCAGATGCAGTAATTGCTGCTGCTGCGGTGTTGAATGTCGTTGAGCCAATGAGTACGGGGATAGGTGGAGATGCCTTTGCACTCGTCTATGATGCCAAATCCAAGACGGTACGGGCACTCAATGGGAGTGGTCCGGCGCCACGCCGGCTCACACGCGATGTGTTCACGGCACAAGGCTTGAGCAAGATTCCGCTGACGGGAGTGTTGCCCATAACGGTACCT
>JBEANH010000019.1:0-37842 GCA_041165505.1 Chloroflexota bacterium
TCCTGTGTGTTGCATTGAGATGGTGCTATCATACCGCATCGTTTGACGCTCGTACACACCTTTGCTACGATGCGCATACAATGATTACACCACAGGAGTCACAGATGACAAAGATTGCCTTGATTGGTGCGGGAAGCGTCGTCTTTACGCGCAACCTGTGTAGCGATATATTACTGGCGCCGGCCCTGCAGGATTGTGAAATTGCGCTGATGGACATTGATGCCGGGCGCCTTGATTTGGCGCGGCAGCTGGTGCAGACGCTCATTGACCGCCGTGGACTCAAGGCCACCGTGACAGCGACTACCGACCGCCGGACGGCGGTGCGCGGTGCCAAGTACGTGATTACCACCTTTCAACAGGGTGGGCTGAGTGCCTACCAGATGGATATCGACATCCCGCAACGTTATGGGGTCGAGCAGTGTGTGGGTGATACCCTCGGTCCTGGTGGCGTGTTCCGCGCCTTGCGCACGATTCCCGTACTGCTCGGGCTGTGTGACGACATGGCGGCGGTAGGGCACCGCGATGCTATGTTGCTCAACTACGTCAACCCGATGGCTGCCAACTGCTGGGCGGTAAATGTGGCCAAAGGAACACCGCACGTGGGGTTGTGCCATAGCGTGCAGGGGACGAGCGAAATGCTGGCCAAATGGGCAGGGGTCGCCTATGATGATGTCATCTATCACTGTGCGGGCATCAACCACCAAGCCTTCTTTTTGCGCTTTGAAACACGCGATGGCCGTGATTTGTATCCGGCGATTCGCACGGCTACGCAACGTGCCGACATCTATGGTAGCGAGCCGGTGCGCATTGATTTGATGCGCCACTTCGGTTACTTTGTCACCGAATCGAGTGGGCATGCCAGTGAGTATTCGCCCTACTTCCGCAAGCATCCGAGCATGATTCTCGAGGAATTGGTCCCCAAATTCACCAGTGCCGACGACCACTGGTTCGACTTCGGGCGCACAGGCGGCTACCTGCGCCACTGCCTCGAGCGCGAGGTGCACGTCACTGCAGAGCGCCAGCAGATGATTGAGGGGGCTCGTGACATCCCCACGGTACGTTCGCACGAATACGGCTCACACATCATCGAGGCAGTGGAGACCAATGTCCCCACCCGCATCAACGGCAATATCCCTAATCGGGGGCTCATCCCCAGTTTGCCGTCTGGCTGCTGCGTAGAAGTACCCTGTCTGGTGGATGGCAATGGGGTACAGGGTACTCCCATCACCAATTATCCGGCGCAACTTGCGGGACTCAACCGCACCAACATCAATGTGCAGGAGTTGATTGTACAGGCGGCGGTACGCGGTGACCGCGAGGCTGTCTACCATGCGGTCATGCTCGATCCGTTGACTGCGGCGGTCTGCACACTCGATCAGATTCGTGGCATGGTTGACGAATTAATGGTGGCCCAGCAACGCTGGCTGCCACAGTTTGCGAGCTAAACGCATGCAGGGTGCAACGATATCGCTCGACGGTTTGTGGGAGTTTCGTCGTGACGATGAAACAACATGGCAACGCATCGTGGTTCCCGGTAGTTGGGAACACGTGGTGTTGGATGTGACATGGCCGGGCATCGGCTGGTACCGACAGCGGGTGCAGGTGCCATTCGCGTTTGCGGGAAATGCCGTATGGCTGGTCTTTGCCGCAGTGAGCTACCACTGCCGCGTCTTTGTGGACGACGTCGAAATCACGAGCCATACTGGGATGTGGGACAGTTTCGCCTGCGATATTACCGCCTACGTGACACCTGGTGCCACAATCACGGTGATGCTTGCCGTGGAAAAACCGGCATCGTTGACCGCAGGGCCTGATTCCCCTGCAGTGGCCGGTACCTTCCCACTGCGGAGTACGTTGAGTGGATTTTTGCCGTATGTGTGGGGGCATGCGTTTGGTGGTATCTGGCAGCGCGTGTCACTCGTGGCCACCAATGCCATCCACGTCACCGAAGCGCAGATTGTGGGCAGCGCCGATGGAATCACCCACCTGCACGTGCGCACGAGTGCGGTCACGAGTGGCACATGGCGCATCGAAGACGACCGTGGTCGTACATACGCACACGGGTCATTCGCAGAGACGGCGCATTACCAAGAGACGGTCACTGTGCCCAATGTGCGGCCATGGTCACCGCAGACTCCCGTAGTGTACACCCTCACAATTGGGTTGGCACAAGGTGCCATCCATCGCATCCGGTTCGGCTTTCGCACACTCGCTGTACGTGGGACGCAGTTGTGGCTCAACGATGCGCCGTGCTATCCACGCATGGTGTTGTCATGGGGCTGGTATCCCGATCGCTATACGCCTACGCCCACGCCTGCGCAAATTCGTGCCGATTTTGCACGTCTACAGGCATTGGGATTCAACGGCATCAAGGTCTGTTTGTGGGTGCCTCCCACGGAATATTTCGCTATCGCCGATGAAATGGGCATGCTCATCTGGCTCGAATTGCCCATGTGGTTGCCCCAGCCCACCGCCAGTTTTGCCACACAGACCATAGACGAATACACTGCCATCGTGCGCCAAGTTCGCCATCATGCCAGTATATTGTTTTACACCATCGGGTGTGAGCTGAATCGCCGTGTCCGTGCTGATATGCTCCAAACGTTGTACGAGCTCGTAAAAACACTCGCACCAGGCACTTTGGTGCGGGACAACAGTGGATCTGGTGAAGCATACGGTGGCGTGCTCGACGAGTTTGCTGATTTTCACGACTATCACTTCTACAGTGATGCACACTTCTTTCCACTGATGGTTGAGCGATTTTTGCCCCACTGGCGCCCCACACAGCCATGGCTCTTTGGTGAATATGCAGACTACGACACCGTGCGACTGCCACTCGATGCAGATGCGCCTGAGACACCGTGGTGGGCACAGCGTGATCATGGGCGCAATCCGCAGGGGGCGCGCTGGCAGATGGATGTACCGTGGCATGCACAGCGAATTGCGCGCCAGGGACTGACGGCATTGTTGCCGGCATGGCAGACGTTGTCGTATGCCCATGGGGCATTACTGCGCCAAATCATCATCGAACAGACCCGGCTTTACCCGCATGTATCCGGGTATGTGGTGACTGGTGAACGTGACACACCGATTAGTACGGCGGGGATATTCGACGACAACGGCGTAGTCAAATATGCCAGTACGACTTGGCGCCAGTGGAACGACGACATGGTGGTGCTCTTGGGGTGGGATCGTCAGCGTGAATGGGTCAATGGTGGTGATCGTCCTGCCTTCCGTGATACGCACTGTTATCTGGGGGGACAGGTGTTGCACACCACACTGGTATTGGCCAACCATACAGCGCACACGGGTATCGCACAGATTAAATGGGTCGTGAGTAACGCACAACTCCATACCACGCTCGCACGTGGCGAGGGACACTCTGCAATTGTGGTGCAACCTGGGCATGTACAGGGCATACACACACTCGATATCCAGTTGCCACAGCTTGCCCAGCCTGGCATATTACAGCTTGCGGCGCATGTCACCGTGGCTGGGCATCGGGTGAGTAATCAGTGGGAAATCTACGTGTTTCCAAGTTTGATGGGGATGGAATCCACGGCGTTGTGCTGTTATGATCCGCGGCACGAAGCACTCCCACTGCCTGCATGGATGCACCACGTAACCGACATGCGTAGCGCAACGGGGGTAGTGCTCGCACTGAGCTGGGATGCGGATGTAGCCGCATATGTGCGTGACGGCGGCAAGGTTGTTTTGGTCTGTACACAGCAGCACCAACCCGCACCAGTAGTGCTCCAAGGAGCACCCTTTTGGCGTGAAGCATTACGCATCATCACCGATCACCCCGCATGGGGCGACTTCCCCCATCATGGGTGGGCTGGACGCCAATTTGCGAGTATGGCAACGGATGTGGTGATTGCAGACAACCATCTGCCCTTGTTGCGTCGCCTCGATACACGTACAATGGAAGCAACTGCGTATGCAGTAGAGCTTGAGCTTGGGCGGGGGCAATTGATCGTGACGACGCTGCGCATCATGGGGGGGCACGGCAATCAGCCAGTTGGAGTGCGAATGAATCCCGCAGCCCAGTACATGCTAACGCAGTGGGTACGGTATTTGTCACAGTAATGGGATACGCTATCAGCATCGTCGGTGTACTACGGGTATAATGGAGGTGGTATGCGTTGTCCATTTTGTATGTACGGGGAAAGTGACGTCGTTGATACACGCAGGTTTGACGATGGGAATGCCATCCGGCGCCGGCGGCGCTGTACCCAGTGTGGCAAGCGCTTTACCACCTACGAACGCATCGAAACGGTGAGCATTTCGGTGGTGAAAAAGAATGGCGAACGTGAACCGTATGACCGCGACAAGTTGATGCGCGGGATTATGACTGCGTGCTATCGGCGCCCAGTATCGGCACAGCGCCTCGAGCAGCTCATCAACGATATCGAAGCAGAGATTCTTGCCACGTACGAGGCCGAGGTCCCTTCAACGGTGGTTGGTGACATTGCGATGCGCCAGTTGCGTACACTCGACGAAGTCGCGTACATTCGTTTTGCATCGGTCTACTTGTCGTTTGCCGATATCGCCCATTTGCGTCAAGCGGTTGACGAACTCCTCCAACGTGAAGGCTCGAAGAAATCTTCGTCACAGACATAGGAATCAAGGATGAATAACGCACCAGAACCAAAACGTGTTGGCTTGGGGATGCCGGTCAACGAATATCTGTCACAGGGTTTCAAGTCGCTCAACTGGACGACCGTGTTGCTCTACGGTTTGGGCGCCGGCTTCTTCATGCCATTTTCGTTGATGCAATCCAACTTGCTCGCAATCGTGGCTGGTGCAGTACCCGTCACCATCGGCTTGTTGTTGGCACGGAGCACCAAGACGTTCTATGGCTTGCATGGTTTTGTAACGGGAACGATTGCCGCACTGACGAGTACCATTTTTCTCGGCATCTTGATTTTTGCCTTTGATAACGGCGCATTGGTGCAACAACTCGCACCCGAAGCGACCACCCCAATGAATACGTGGTTGACGGCGAGTGGGTTTATGGCGTTTTCGTTGATTGTCTTTTGTACGTTTGGTACGGTGGTGACTGGCCGCATGGAAGAACGTACGCGTGAGTTGCAACAGCAGACCAAAGATCGTGGTGGGCGTCTCACGAGTCACGGTGCGATCCGCGAAGTCAGCGATATCCGTGGACTGGGTTTGCCCCAACTTGGGCATTTCGTGAATACCCTGTTCAAGAAAAAAGGCTACCTGCTCAAGGACTACAAGTTCGTTGACAAAGACAAGTACTGCGACCTGTGGTACGAGTTCGAGGATGCCACGTGGTATGTGCGTTGTGTGGTTGCAGAAAAGGTGCCAGCGGGTGCAGTGGAAAGTTTGCACCAAGAGATGAAGCGACTCAACATTACCAAGGGTGTGGTCGTTGCGTCAACGGATTTTGCGCCTACGGCCAATAAAAGTGCCAAAGAGAAGCGCATCGTGTTGATTGACGGAGACTTGTTGTTTGAAATTACGCGCTAACCCGCGTAATTCTGAAGGAGTAGAGGCATGCAGATTCGTCTGAACGATCGTGTGGCAGTGGTCACCGGTGGCTCGCGTGGTATCGGCCGAGCCATTTCGCTCAGTTTGGCTGGTACTGGTGCAACCGTGGTCGTCAATTATCGTGGCAATCAAGCTGCTGCCGACGAGACGGTGGCGGCGATTCATGCGGCGGGTGGTACTGCGGTTGCGATTCAAGCCGATGTCGCCAATGGGGACGATGTGGAACGTCTCTTCAAGGATGTCATGGACCGCTATGGGCGGATTGATGTGCTGGTCAACAACGCTGGTATTACGCGTGACACGCTGATGCTCCGCATGAAAGACGAAGACTGGGATGCCGTCATGGACACCAATCTGCGTGGACTCTTTCTGTGTACGCGTGCCGTGATGCGCCCCATGACCCGCGCCCGCTGGGGCCGCATCATCAATATCACCTCGGTGGTGGGATTGATGGGGAATGCGGGACAGGCGAATTATGCTGCAGCCAAAGCAGGCATTATCGGGTTCACCAAATCAGTGGCACGAGAAATCGGCTCGCGCACGATTACCGTGAATGCGGTGGCGCCTGGCTTCATTGACACAGAGCTTACGGCCGTCCTCGGCGCCGAAACACGTGAGGCGCTCATCAAGCAGATTCCCCTCGGACGTCTCGGTACCCCCGAAGACGTAGCCGGCTTGGTGACGTTTCTGGCATCAGAACAGGCTTCGTACATCACTGGTCAGACGTTTAATAGCGATGGCGGCATGGTGATGCAGTAAATTGCCCTGGTGGGGCATGAGCGATGGGTGTTGTATGGGCGTGGTGGGGGAGCACCCCACCACGCCCACGCGTTCAGAAGCCGATTTTGACAATGGTGCGGCCAGTTTTGTCTTGGAAAAAGCCGACCCCGTCTTGGATGAGCCCCACATAGAATCCCATTTTGGTTTCTTGTTGCAAAATACGCACACGCCCGATGATTTCACATTCTTCACCGGGCAGGAATTCATCCTCGACATAGGGGATTTTCCACTCGGATGGTGGTCGCGGGGTAATTGCCCAGCGGTAGGGGTAGCGTTTGGATGCACCACCCGAGTTGGCATCCCAGTCTACGCCGATACGCCAGAACCCACCTGATTTGGCCGTATATTGGCCCTCTGCAATGGACGAAAACACCTCGTTGGTGGTGTATTCATACCCCGATGCAGGTCCATAGGTGCGGATCGGTACCGTACCCGTATTCTTGATGCGCATCGTCACCGTAATCACATCGCCGAGTTCGATTTGTTGCGGTGCCATGTAGCTATACGTAATCAGCGCTTGGGGTTGACCACTTGCTTCGATGGTGATTTGGTCACTTTTTTGCACAATATTGCCGTAGAGATCCTGGGCGCGGATGGTGTAGGTGTAGACCCCGTTGTCCAGAATCAGTCCATCAGTGGTTTTGCCGTTCCAAACTTGGCGATGCACGGCGGGGCTGGTGAGCTCGCCAGTGATAAACGGCAATGTGCGCCCATCAGGTGTGGCAATGGTAATATCAACTGTTGCAGTGACTGGGAGTTGGTAGGTGATTTCTGTGACGTCGTTGCGTCCATCCGCATTGGGTGAAATGGTGGTCGGGAACGACAAGAGATTTTCAATCATCGGTGGTGGTGCATCTGCACTCTTGATAGTCAAAGGGACTTGTGCTGAGCTAAGCTCACCAGCAGGTGTTTCTGCAAATATGCTGACCACGTAGTCACCACTGGGCAAGGCACGTTGGAGCCATACGGGATCGTTGTTGGGGGCTGTGCCGTCAATCCGCATCTGGTAGGCATCACTCGATGCCTGCCGTTTGATGCGATCACGGATGGTATAGCGCACACCGTTGCTGTCTACGAGCACCACGGTGACCGCCGCACTCTGACCAACGGTGTACGACAGGGTGACCGATTCTTCGTTGCCACGGGGTGTCAATGTGCGTGCAGACAGGGCGACATTGCTGAGGATGGGAGCCGTGCTACATCCGCCTAATAGCACTGTAGCGACGATCGTACACAGACCAAGCATCCAGCGCTTCATGCGTCTTCTCCTTCGCCATCGGGATAGCGGCGGGTAAACCATGCCAACGCCACAATCCCGAGTAATACGCCAAACCACAATGTTCCAAAGCGGATCAACAGCGTGGCTGTTGCTGCATCTGCTTGACTGAGGGGTATCATCCAGACCAGTAGCCCGGTAGACGAAGCTTCAGAGACACCGAGCCCCCCAGGCAGGAGTGACACCAACCCAAAGAGCGTAGACGCCGCAAAAATAAACGTGGCCTGTTGCACGATCATCCATGTGGGGGCAACCCCGACACCTTCGATGACGTAAACCAAGGCAACACACTCAAAAAACCACGAAACGACACTGATGAGCGTTGCTCCCCCCAACATTTTCCAGCCGAGCAACGATTTACTCGACTGATACGCGTTGTGGAGCGGTGTGGCAAAGCGGGTATGCGCTACCAGCCCCAAGAGTTTGTGCACGAGTGTATCGGACTGCAACACGGCAATCCCACTGATGGTGGCACCAACGAGTAGCCAAAACAACGGCATGGCGGGTGGGTAGAGGGTAAGACCGCTCCCCATCAAGAGAAGCATGGCAATCCCGTCTGTCATGCGCTCGGCAACTACAATTGGAGCCGACACACTCACCGGAGTCTGATTGATGCGCCGCAACAAGAAGGATTTGAGCACTTCTCCTACTTTGCCCGGCGTGACGGCCATTACCATGCCCGCGGTAAAGAGCAAGGCGCTATCACCACGGCTGACATGCGTGCCAGCGCCGATATGGCGCAGATAGATGTCCCACTTGAGCCACCGCAACACGTAGTTGAGTACCGTACACCCCAAAATGATGGGGATGGTGTGCCAGGCATAGGTGCGCAGACTTTCACCGACTTGACCAATATCGCTGATGATGCCCAGGGCTGCTACCACGATCACGCCGATGAGCAGTGATATGGTGATGCGTCGTCGTAGTTGCTGTAACACACGTACTCCTCTGTTGCCTGCTTGTTGCATTATACCCAAACATCTTGTGCTGCACACTGACGGTTGGCTGATGGAATGGAGCGTGAGTGTTACAATACCAAGAGAAGTATTCGACAAGGAGTTGCATGTATGGCATTCGCAGGTATTGACGAACTCCAAGGGGCGCTGGCTATGCGCAACTATATTGCTGACCGCCCACTCGCAACGACTTTGTTTTTGGCGCTCAAACTCAACAAGCCGTTGTTGTTGGAAGGGGAAGCAGGCGTCGGCAAAACAGAAATCGCCAAAACACTGACGACCATTCTCGGTACCCAGCTGATTCGGCTACAGTGCTACGAGGGGCTCGATGCGGCCACCGCCATCTACGAATGGAACTATCCACGGCAGCTGTTGCAGATTCGTCTTGCCGAAGCGCAGGGGACGCACCAGACGACCAACATCTTTACCCGTGAGTTTCTCATCCAACGCCCGTTGCTGCACGCCATTGATGCATCGCACAACCAGGCGCCTGTTTTGTTGATTGACGAACTCGACCGCGCCGATGAAGAATTCGAAGCCTTTCTCCTCGAACTCTTGTCGGATTGGCAAATCACTATTCCCGAGCTCGGTACCATCAAAGCCAAGTTTCCCCCGATTGTGATTATCACCAGTAACCGCACCCGTGAAGTACACGATGCACTCAAACGGCGTTGTTTGTTCCACTGGGTGGATTACCCGACACTCGACAAAGAGTTGAACATCTTGGCCGCCCGCATCCCCAATATCAATGCCACTCTTGCTCGGCAGATTGTGGTGTTTGTGCAAGAATTGCGTCGTCTCGATCTGTTCAAAATTCCAGGGGTAGCCGAAACCATTGACTGGGCGAATGCGCTGGTGGCGCTCAATACCACGGCACTCACCCTCGAAACGGTGGATGATACGTTGGGTGCCATCCTCAAGTATCAAGACGACCTGCAACAGGTCAAGGGTGAAGCCGTCAAAGCCATCTTAGCGCGGGTCAACAACCTATGACCACAACAGGGCATATCAGTGAGCACATTGTTGGCTTTGTGCACCTGCTGCGGAGCATGGGTATCCGTGTGGGCAGTGGCCAACTCGTTGATTTTGCACATGCGTTGACCTACGTTTCGCTCACCGAGCGGGAAACGTTGCGTGATGCGGCGCGTTGTTCACTGATTACCCGTCACGAAGATTTGCCACTCTTCGAAGCCGCCTTTGCCTTTTACTTCAGACCGATTTCGGGCTTTGATCCGGCGCAACTCGCCATTCCCGTGGTACGCATCCCACAGCGCCCATTGCGTATTCCCCGCCAAAAGCCGGCCACATCACCGGATGCCGGCAACGAAGACGAACAAGAGAGCCAAGACGAAAAAGTCGGCGTCACGTTGGCCTATAGTGCGAGTGAGACGCTCCGTACCCGGGATTTTGGTAGCTTTAGTTACGACGAAGTGCAACAGGCCAAAACGATGATGCGCCACATGCAATGGCGGCCCGCCTTGCGGCGCACTCGGCGCACCCAACACACGCGTCAGCGTGGGCGTGTTGATCTGCGCCGGGTGATGCGTGAGAGTCTGCGTTTTGGCGGTGAAACACTCAAACTCGCCTATCGTCGCCAACGCATGCGTCGCCGCCCCTTGGTGGTGCTGTGCGACATTAGTGGCTCGATGGACCGCTACAGCCGGATGTTGTTGCAGTTTGTGCATACACTTGCAGATGGTGTGGGCAACGTAGAATCGTTCGTCTTTGGGACGCGCCTCACCCGTGTGACGCGCCTGTTGCGTTCAAAGGATGTGGATGATGCGGTGGCACTGGTGAGCAAACAAGTATTGGACTGGTCGGGAGGGACGCGTATCGGCAACACCATCCGCGAATTCAACGTGCGTTGGTCACGCCGTGTCATGTCACGTGGACCGGTGGTGCTGATTATCAGCGATGGCTGGGATCGTGGCGATCCCACGCTTTTGTCCAAAGAAATGGCACGTCTGCAACGTTCATGCCATCGCCTCATCTGGCTCAATCCGCTGTTGGGGAATGCGCGCTACCAACCCCTCACCCAAGGGATGCAGGCCGCGTTGCCGTACATTGACGACTTCATGCCGGTACATAATCTGCTGAGTATCGAACAGCTGGGTAAAACCCTCGCCACCGTGGGTGACATCAAGCGCGAGCGCAAACAACGTTTGTCACTCCCCAGCAAAAGTGAGTCCGGCCGCGCGTAATGCGGCATCAAAGATGGCCAAGGCATTGGGGCCGATGCCGTGCCACTGTGCCACCGCCGTGCGGCGGTGCTGGCATAGATCTGCCAGTGTGTAGCAGTGATGGGCGAGGAGGGCGCGTCGGGCTGGGGCCGCCAGCCCGAGGCTATGCCAGTATGTATCAGCCATCAATCGGTGTCCCTGGCTCGTAGTCGTCATTGGGTGCGCCGGGTGCTGCTGGTACCGTGCGCATGTCGCTGATGCGTCCCATTACACCAAAGGCGATGGCAACAGACTGCCCGACGAGTAGCGCAAAAATCAAGGTGCCGAGACCGATTTTACCACCCATCAAAAATCCAGCCGTACACACGGTGACTTCGATGGCAGTAGTGATGCGCCCCACGCGTACCCCGGTAATGCGATGGAGAGCGGCCATCACCCCTTGGCGTGGCCCAGCGCCGAGCCCACAGGTAATGTAGAGTGCGGATCCGAGGCCGATAAAGGCGATACCCACCACGATGTAGACGATGCTCAGTGCGTATGCGCTACTATCGAGAAGTGGAATGAATGCACGCCCTACCCCCATGGCCCACGCCACCACAATCGTGTTGGCGATTGGCCCGATGCCAAAGCGTTCGCCGAGGGGTATCCAGAGCAGACAGACTGCACAGCTCACATAAAATGTAGCCCACTCGAGTGAGATTCCCGATAAATTGGCAATCCCAGAGGCAAAGACGGCCCACGGTGAATTGCCTTGGTTGGATTGCACAAAGAAGGCTTCGCCTACACCAAACAGGAAGAGCCCCCCAATCAACAGTCCGAGCCGAGGTAACGCGAAATCCCAGCGTGATGACGCTGTCCACCATGTGTGTGGAATGGTACGTGATGGGGCAAAAAACTGGCGCATGCACATGCTCCCTTGTAACGGTGTGCGTGTATTGTAGCACTCACCGCACCAGGTCTGCTTATCCTTGTAACGAAGTCATGCTCAGGGATGGACCAATGCGTTTGATGAGCATCATGGTTACATCGTCGTAGATGCGCCCTTCGCTAAAGGTGGCGACATCATCAGCGATGGCTTTGATGATGGCACGTGTATGCAAGTGGCGGTTGTGTTGGAGAGTGGCAACGAGGCGTTGTGTGCCGTATTGTTCGTTGAGATGATCAAATGACTCTGTGACACCATCGGTGTAGCAGGTGAGTACGGCACCCTCGTGAATGGTGACTTCATTGCTCACCAGGGTGATATCTTCGATGACACCGAGAGCGATACCAGGTGTGCTTAGTTCGTGGTAGGTGCCATCTGCGTGCATCAAGATAGGGGGATTGTGGCCCGCACACGTGTATCGGAGCACACCCGTCTGCGGATTTAGGATGCCGTAAAAGGCAGTTACAAACATGCCAGACTCGGAATCACGGGTAATCCAGCGATTGGCGCGCATCAATGCACTCGCCGGGTCGGTGCCGTCGAGTGATGCCGCCCGCACAAGGCTCCGTGACAGCGCCATAAACAACGCGGCGGCCATGCCTTTGTCGCTCACATCGGCAATCACAAAGCCAAAGTGTTGTTGTCCGTCAGCTCCCTTGAGTGGCCAGTAATCGTAGAAGTCCCCCCCGATGACCCGGGCAGCGCGCCAGTGTGCCATTACGTCCCAGCCAGAGAGGACGGGAGTACGTGACGGGAGGAGTGATGTTTGGATTTCCCGTGCCACACGGAGCTCTTCTTCGAGGCGGGCCGCATTGTCGGCTTCTTGTTCGAGGAGCGCATTTTCGATGGCAGTACCAATTTGTCCAGCCAGACCACTAAAGAGTTTTTGTTCGCGCTCACCGTAGTTGCGTTCGGGGATATCGTAATCGGCCAACAAAATGCCAGGCACACTACTGCGCCCACGTGCCACCAAGATGAGTACATGCTTGCCATAAAACGGTGCCAGTGCATGCCCATACGTGTCGGGTAAGGCACTGAGCATGACATTGCTGTGTGTGTGTTCTGCGTGCAGGGCAATCTCTGCCGGGAAAGGGGTGCCGATGAGCGGGTCTTCTTCGAGGGGGGCAAGCCCAGCGGCAGCGGCTGCCACATACACGTTGCGTTGCCGATCCCACGACATATAGACACAGCGGCGACAGTCGAGAAGCCGCAACGGGAGTTTGACTGCCGTATTCAGCAACGCGCCCAGTGTATCTGCACGGTTGAGCTCTTCGGCCGCCTGTAACAGCACATTCAGTCGCCACGCTTCTTCGCGTTGCGCACTAAAGGCACGCGCCCGTTCGAGTGCCAACGAGACTTGGTCGGCGAGGGTTTGAATGACAAAGACATCGGTGGCGTGGAAGCGCCAAACCTCGCTACTCTGGATGTCGAGCACCCCAATCAGTTGGTCACCAAAGCGCATCGGTACAGCGAGCTCACTGCGGGTGTGCGGGTCGTCTTCGACGTAGCGTGGATCGTTGTGGACATCGTTGACCAGCACCGTTTGTCCGGTGCGTGCGACTTCTGCGATAATCCCGGTTCCCGACGTATTGATGAGGTCACGCATAAACTCGGCACCATCCACATCGGCCGTACTCGCACGAAAGTGGAGCACACCGGCTTCGTCAATGGTAATACAGTGGATGGGATGGTAGCCGAAATGTTCACGAATCAGGCGCATCACTTCGGGGAGGACTTCTGCGGGCTCGAGTAATGCCGACAAGTGTTGGCTTACGTCTTGGATGGCTTGGAGCTGTATGGCACGCTCACGCGCATCATGGAAGATGCGCGCCTTGGTGATGGCCATCGCCGCTTGATCGGCGATTTGGCTGAGCCGGCGTAAATCCGCATGCGAAAAAGCGTTGACACGAGAACTCTGTACTGAAATACTCCCAATCACGGTATCGCCGTTGATGAGTGGTACGTAGATGCCAGCTCGTGGTGGATTGCTACTCTGGTAGCGGGGACGTGCTGGTAACCGGTCCATTTCTGCGGTGAAATCCGAGATGAGCAACGACTGTCCGGTTTGACGCATCCAGCCAATTAATCCGTCACCTGACGGTAGATCAACGGTGAGCGGCGGTAGTCGTTTGTTGTCTTGGACACGCACTTTGAGGGTATAGCGATCGCTCTCTGGTTGGAAAATTCCCAAGTGGAACGATGAGGTATCAATCACGTTCCCGGCTTCACGGTAGATGAGTTCACATAATGCGTCTACATCGAGATCCGCACGGATAATTGCTCGGCTGGTGGCATTCATCAGAGTCAAGTCGTTGGTAATACTGCGTTGGGTACGCAGATTGGCACTGACCTGCATCACCACGGCACTCGTTGCTACGAGGGCGCCAGCCCCCAACAACGCATACCAACCACCGAGATTGCCATAGATGGCTGCCCCCAACAGCGCCACAGGCAGGGGGATGACTTCGGCGATAAGAACCGATACAAAGACGGACCGCACCCATGGCCAGACGGCGTGGGCACCATGATCGAGGCGGATGCGCATCCAGCGATTGAGCATAATCCACAGCGGATACGACGCAATTTGCAGGGCCACACCGAGTGGTGTGACCATACTTGCGGCCATCCATGCCCCGATGTAGACGGCCAAAATGCGCACTCCTGCCCGATTGAGCGGGCGCACCAACATGCTATACCACGAGACGGGGCGGTTGTCGCTGAATGGGAGTGCCATGCTCGACAAGAGTGTGGTCACGCCGACCACGAGTGCCCCCACACTCGGGCCACATGCAAGTGTGATGCTCAGCACGACAACACCCGTCAGCGTGTGTGGGTCGGCTGGGGGCACACGAAAACCAACACTCTCGATGAGAAGTGCTGTGGCAATAAACACGACGACATGGAGGAGTGGTACTGGGAGCGGTGTGAACTGCGTAATCAACACTCCCCAACCCACCAAGCCGACACTGATACTATAGACGATGAGCCAATGCTCACGTTTCACGTCAGTACCGCCTGTTATCTATACAAGTGAAAAAGAGAAAACGGTTATACGTTTCACGCATCAACACGAGCTCTGAGCGCAATCGTTGCCTCAGAAACTGTTCGGTATATTTCAAAGACCTGAGCAAATCCCGTCATCACAAAGACTTCTTCTACGGCGGCTTGGAGCCCACAGAGCGCCAACAAGCCGTGGTGTTCGTTGAGTTCGCGGCGTACGAGGAGCAATGCGCGCAAGCCGCTACTGCTCATAAACGACACACTGCTCAAATCAATGACGACAACACGTGCACCAGCAGCGACTGCGGCGGTGACCGGTGCCAATGCGTTTGTTGCGTTGCGTGCATCGAGCCGCCCAGTCAGAGCAAAACTCTGCACATCGGCAATATTTGGCTGTGCGAAGCGCTTGCGCATTTCGAGCGTGTTGCCACGCGCGCCGAACGAAAAATTGACCACATCCATCAGTTTGTTCATCAGGTAAATGCCCAACCCACCTGCTTGACGATCTTCGAAGGGAGAATGAATGTCAGGTGTGGGGACCTGTGTGGGATCAAATGGAAGACCATGGTCAACTAACGTGAAGACGAGCTCACCATCATCAATACGCCACGACAACTCGATGACGCCGTCGGTGCGGTCGGCATAGGCATGCTGAATGATGTTGGTGGCTGCTTCGTCAACGGCGAGTTGCATGTGCCATGCTTCTCGCTCACTCAGCTTGGCATGATGCGTGGCGGAGTTGACGAATTCGCTGATGAGCACCAACGAATCAAGTTGTGCGGGGACGGTGAGTGCGCCGCTTGACATCGCCCAACTCCTCCGTAGCGTGGATGACTAAAATGACCCGACTGCCTCAGTGGCATCAGGATAAATATCGAACAACTTGGTGAATCCGGTCAAATCGAAGACCTCGCGAATCCGACTGGGAAGCCCAGCCAAACGTACATCGCCACCCTCGAGATCGGTGAGTTTCCAGTCACGTGCCTTTTTGCGGGCTTCGATGAGAATCCGCAAACCGGGACTCGCTACATACTCTAGACTGCTGAAGTCGAGCACAATGCGGTAACGGCCTTCGGCAAAAAGTTCTTCGATTTTGGCCTTGAGTGCTGGGGCATGCATCGCATCGAGTCGCCCACTTACCACCAACAGGTCGGCCCGATTCATGCGCTTGTGTGTGATTTCCATGGCGCATCCTCCTCATGTGCACAGAGTAATTCCTCTACGCATAGTAGCCCCATTATAGCATGATTTTTAGTGGAATAGCGCTGGTGTGGGGCAATTACACGACCACCCACAAAACGAAGTATACTGATGACTGGTGATAGCGCCAATACACAGATGGAGATTCGAATGCAGTATGTCATGCGTTTTTTGGGGGTGTTGCTGACGGTTGTGCTGACCGCATGTGCCTTGCCTGGCGCTGCTCCGGCTAGTGCACTTACACCCGTGTTTGCCTTTACAGAAACTGTGGTCGGCCCTAATCGTCTCCCAATCGGCATCATCAAGGATGGTTCACCGGTAAACGATCCTAATGCCCAGATCACGTTACGCTTTTATCAACTCGATGGCGATAGCAGCACGGCAGTCGGTGAAGCAAAGGCTACCTACTATGGCCAAGGTCTGCCCGCTGCCGTCTACGTGGCCAACTTTACCTTTGCGCGTGCGGGCAACTGGGGTGTCGAAGTGGTGATGCAGTTGTCAGACATGACCACACCGACAAGCACCAAGCTCCAATTACCCGTGAGTGAACGTGCTATTGCCCCGATGGTGGGTGACACGGCGCTACGCGCCGACACGTTGACGCCACAGTCGGTTCCCGATGTGGCACAGCTGGTTTCAACGAATGACCCCAATTTGGCGCTCTACCAGACGAGTCTTGCGACCGCACTCGATGAAGGGCGCCCAATCGCATTGTTGTTTGCGACACCCGGGTTTTGTCGTACTGCAGTGTGTGGTCCTAGTCTAGCTGTGTTTGCCGCCTTGCAACAACAATTCGGTGGCTCGATTACTTTTATTCATAGTGAAATCTATCGGTACCCGTTTGGGGAATCATTTACCCAGCAAAATGAAATCTTCTCGCAGGCGATGCGCGAAGCCCGTGCCCTCACCGATGCAGAGCGGAAAATAGGTGTCTCTGATGCCTACTATGCGTGGGGTCTACAGTCTGAGCCCTGGTTGTTTTTGATCAATAGCCAAGGGGTTATCACGGCACGCTTCGAAGGCGGCCTGACCAACGAAGAACTTGCTCCCATTTTGACCACACTCAAATAAACGCATACAACGCCCCCCCGACACACCAGCACTGGTGTGTCGGGGGGGCTTGTGTATTACAGAGTTTTGCTGACTTCGGCGATATAGGCCTGGAAGAGGCGTGTCCAGCGGGGTTCGGTAGTGTGCCACAGTTCTTCGGGATGCGACTGAATGCCCACGGCAAAATTGGTGTTGACTGATTCAATGACCTCAACCACACCGTCACTCGCTTTGCCGACTACCCGCATGCTGGGGGCCACGTCGCGCACGGCTTGGTGGTGCATCGTGTTGGTCTGAATGAGCGTCTGGCCGAGCGTCTCTGCCAACCAGCTGGTTTCATCAATCTGAATAGTATGGGCAAGGACGGTGCCATCATCCTGTTTGGCCGAGTATTCGTGATCGAGTGAATCGGGAATCTCACTGGGGATGTCTTGGTAGAGGGTCCCACCGAGTGCCACATTGAGCATCTGATGCCCACGGCATATTCCGAGAATGGGCTTGCCGTCTTGGGCAGCTTTGCGTGTCAGATAGACTTCGCTCGTATCTTGCAACACGTCGTTCTTGCCCAGCTTAGGGTGTGGTTCGTGTCCGTATGCATCGGGATGAATGTCCACGCCACCAGCGAGCAACAACCCATCTATACGCTCGTACAACGTGTCGAGCATTTCCGTGCTTTGTGATAGTGGCAAGAGTAGCGGTACGCCACCGGCTTGTTCGATGGCCTTGAGATAGCTATACGAATTCCCGTACGATAAATCACCCCACAAGGTCTGTGAGTGGTGGCATGGAATGCCGATTACTGGTCGTTTGGTCATTGAGATCCTCATCTGTCTGTCTATGCGAATACTCTTATTGTAGCGGTGGTGATGCATCTCCGTCAACGTGGGCGTTCGTTTTACGGATGGGTAAGTAGAGCGACATCGGCGAGTCCGGTTGCCCCATGAAGTCTGCATCGTAGTACTCAAACCGTACACCGTCACACACGTAGTACGGTGACACGCGTACCCACTGCGTGTAGATTAATTCGAACGTGGTGGTGATTGTCCCGAGTGTGCAGGGAAACGTCGCATATTCTTGGAGTGGAATGTGCCACACGTCATACCCAACGGGCAAGGCGACTGGGTGATTGACCGCAACCCCCGCCAAATAGTCGAATTGGCGGGTAGCAGGATCAAAATGACGCATCATGCCGTAGCTCGTGTTTGGCTCGGTCCGAATCGGGGTGAATACATCCACATACGGGATAAATCGTTGCCACAGCGCATGAATCTCGGCATGATTCGCGACACGTGCATAATACCCTGCTACAGAAAATGCAGGACGTGTCACAAATGTTGGTGTAAGTATCATAGACACCTACCTAGACACCCGATGGTGCAGGGATGCGCTGGTGGGCAAAATGGCGTGCCTTGTCAACGAAGCGCCCAAACATCTGTTGCCAGCGTGTATCCGCGTTGTGGTAGAGCGCCTCGGGGTGGCACTGCACCGCAAGGATGAAGTTGGCGCCACTGCCTTCTACGGCTTCGATAACCCCATCATCGGACCACGCTACTGCGCGGATTCCCGTACCGATGGTGCCAAGTGCCTGATGGTGGAGCGAATTGACGGGCATGGCGGTGGTACCAAGAATACTCGCAAGGAGTGAGTCATTGGCGATATTCATCGAATGTGCCATGTGCTCCCAGTCTTGGCGTGTAATAGACTCGCCGTGTGCGAGTGGCCCACCGACTTCGTCGGGAATGTCTTGAATCATGGTGCCACCCAGCGCCACGTTGATGACCTGCAAGCCGCGGCAGATGCCTAGAATCGGCACGTTGAGCTGAATGGCCATACGGGTGAGCGCAATTTCGCTGTAGTCGCGGTATTCATCAATGTTTGCTGTTTTGGGGTGCATGGCTGCCCCATATAGGGCAGGATCAATGTCGCCACCACCCGGGAGCAACAGCCCGTCGAGTTGGCGGATGTAGGCTTCTAATACGGTATGATGTGTGGCCAGGACAGGGGGCAAGATGAGCGGGATACCGCCGGCATCAATGACCGCATCAATGTATGAACGGCGGGCACCAACACCCTTGGGTGACCAATGGGTGGTATCGTAGTGTGCACCAGTAATGCCAATCAGTGGCTGATACATAGAAACCTCGTTGTTGGTGTGAATCTTTCCATATTATAGTACGAAGTTATTAAACGGTGTGGATAATCAATACCTACGCCAATCGAGGCCACACGTTGCCGGTGTGGCGGTGCATTGATACGCTCTTGCGCCAAAAATGCTCCCTCACGCGGGATTTTTAATCCATTCTGCACCACAGGCGGAAGTGTTTTTACACCATATCTCTCGTAATCCGCCCCATCGTAGGGACGCATACCATACCGCCCGTAATCCCCCCATCGTAGGGACGCATACCATACCGCCCGGGCAATGTTGGGAAAGCCATTTTTGTGCGATGTGATTTTGGCGTAGGTATTGGATAATGGCACATCCCTATTTTTGGGCATCTTATATATTGAAATATATACACCAAAATGTCACAGGGATGTAATTGATTTGCTCTAGCGTTGTGAGAGGGATGTGCGTAGAATAAGAGGACATTGAGGTGTGTCAGACTGTTCGCTGATTATATAACCGGATGTTAGTGGGAGTGTATCGTGCAACGCATATTTGCTATTCTCTTGATGCTGGTGTTGCTGACTGGTGCTGTCGCAAATCCACGCTATATCCCACAACTCTATGCTGCACAACAGGCGGTCTCAACGCCGAGTACGGGTGTGTTGTATTTCAGTGAAACAGGACAATATTTGCATGGCACCTTTCGCCAGTTCTACGAAGCAAATGGCGGGGTGTCCATCTTTGGTATGCCACTGACGCCCATCGTGTCAGATGGCCCACTACGGGTGCAATATTTTGAACGGGCACGCTTCGAGGTTCCCGTTGGACATAATGATGCAGGCGAAGTCATGCTCACCCGTATCGGGGCGCACTTCATCAATCAGCTGAATAGTGACGACGTAGCGCAGCCACCGTTTGCTGGTGTAGATGCCCCCAATGACGATGCCATTCAATACTTTGCTCCGACCCGTCATACACTCCGTGGGGCATTCCGCACCTTCTGGGAACAAAATGGTGCTTTGCCTATTTTCGGCTACCCCTTGTCCGAAGAATTTGTCCAGCAAATCCAAGATGACATGGTGCGGGTGCAGTATTTTGAACGAGTACGCCTTGAGATGCATTTTGCCCGTAACAACCAGATACAAATCCGTATCGGGTTACTCGGAACGGCGCTGTTGCTCGAATCACCCGCTATGCTCGTGCATACTAATCCCATGCCGAGCATGGAGTTGGTGGCGAGTGCCACCACGTCGTACAAGGGTGCTGGTGAGGCCAAACGCACCAATATTGCGCGTGCAGGTGCGATGATTGATGGCGTGGTGATCCCCGCAGGTAGCGAGTTCTCGTTTCTGGCAAATAGTAATTTTGTGGACACCGACTTTGTGGAGGGGTACGGAATCATCAATGGCCAACTCACGAAAGTGATTGGTGGCGGGATTTGTCAGGTCTCTACCACGTTGTTTCGTGCAGCTAGCAACGGCGGTTTCGACATTACACATCGTATTCCCCATACTTTTGTGGTGACCACATACGAGGATATTCTTGGGTTTGATGCTGCAGTGCTCGATCCAGGCGTTGATTTTCGCTTCCGTAATGATAGTGCCAATCTCTTGATGTTGGTGGTGCGCAATAATCCAGTGGCCGCAAGCATTACCATGGAGCTGTGGGGGGTACCCGATGGTCGTACCGTGCAGTATGATGGCCCATTTGTGACTAATGTTACCAAGCCAGGCAAACCAATCTGGCAGTATGATGCCACGATTGCAAGTGGCACGACCCGCCAACTGGTGGTCGGCCGCGGTGGCATGAATGTCAGCTACATGCGTAAAGTGGTGGCGGCCGATGGTCGTTTGCTTCACGATGATACGTTTCTGACTACCTATGCACCATGGTACGACTATGTGCTGTATGGCCCCGGTGTGGTGCCACCTGCAGGTGTTCGTCTGCGCTAACCCTGTTGCTCGTATGCGTACATGAGTTACTACTCATCTAACTCGTGAAACATTTCGCAAACGCTATGGTATGCTGATACCATGGCGTGTTTGTGGTGTGGCAAAAGGGGTACCCATGACGATTGTTTCACTCCGTGATGTGCATAAATGGTATGACGAAGGCAGCACGCGTCGGCACGTGTTGCACGGAGTCTCCATGCAGATTGCTCCCGGTGAGCGTGTTGCATTAGTCGGGAAAAGTGGCTCGGGCAAGAGTTCACTGCTCAATATCATCAGTGGCATTGATTATGCGGATGCAGGCATGGTCGAGATCGGTGGCCAAGACATCAATGCGATGAGCGAAGTGGCCCGTACCCAGTTTCGGCGTGCGCATATTGGATTCGTCTTTCAGTTTTTCAATCTCGTGCCGACATTGACGGTCATCGAAAATGTGCTGTTGCCTCTTGAACTCAACGGCATTGTTGGTGCGGTTGCACAGCAACGCGCAGCATCCATGTTGGACCGTGTCGGTTTGTTGGCACGGGCACACACTGCGCCAGACCGCTTGTCAGGGGGCGAGCAGCAACGGGTGGCAGTGGCACGGGCACTCGTCCACGACCCGTTGTTGGTTTTGGCTGACGAGCCAACCGGGAATCTCGATAGTGATACCGGTGATCAAGTGTTACGCTTGTTGACGCAGCTCACTGCGGACACAGGGCGTTCATTGTTGATGGTGACGCATAGTCGTGAAGTAGCTGCAAGTGCGGATCGCGTGGTGCGCATACAGGCGGGGCAACTGCGGACAGATACGGCCACGGAGCCCGTAATATGATGCGAGTACTTTGGAAAAGTACGCTCCGATGGCCGCTCCAACGCCCATGGCAGGCACTGTTGGCCATTGTGGGTGTGGCCATGGGTGTAGCAGTAGTGATTGCCATTGATATTGCCAACGAAAGTGCGCGTCGTGCATTTCTCCTCTCTACATCGACCATCACAGGGCGCGCCACCGATGAACTCGTTGGTGGGCCTCAGGGTATCCCCGAAGCAGTGTTTCGGCAGATACGTGTAGATCTCGGTGTGCGTGAAAGTGCGCCAGTGGTGCAGGGGTATGCCACCAGCGTAGTTACACCGACGCGCACGTTGCAAATTCTGGGAATTGATCCGTTCAGTGAAGCACCCTTTCGTCCAGAGTTGACCCCTGGTGGAAGTGCGGTGGGGAGCACGTTGGCGCAACTCATCCAGACCCCGAATGCGGTGTTGATGAGCCAACACACCGCAGATGCGTTGGGAGTGGCACTCGGTCAGTCGTTTGTGGTCTCTATTGCGGGACGCACCCAGCCGATGACGTTGGTAGGGATGCTGACCACCGCCGATTCGACCACACAACAGGCACTCGACGACCTGCTCCTCACCGACATTGCGGTGGCACAGGTGTGGCTGGGGAAAGTGGGCATGCTTGACCGCATTGATTTGATATTGCCAGATACAGCGGTGGGAGCCGCACTCCGGCAACAAATTACCGCAACACTGCCTGCCGGAGTGCGCATCACCACGCCCGCACAACGCGCCCAAAGTATCACGGAGATGACCGCTTCGTTTGAAATCAATCTAAACGCATTGAGCCTATTAGCGCTGGTTGTTGGCATGTTTCTCATCTACAACACGATGACATTTGCCGTGGTACAACGCCGCCCACTCATTGGCACGTTGCGCTGTATCGGTGTTACGCGTGCTGAAATTGCGCGCTTGATGATGGTCGAGGGGGGCGTAATCGCCGTGGTGGGGACCGTGGTTGGCGTCGGATTGGGGATTGGTCTCGCCCAGCTGCTCATCGGTCTGGTGGCACGTACCATCAACGACATCTACTTCGCCGTGACGGTCAGCTCAATTACCGTAACCGGCTGGCCACTCATCAAGGGGGTTGTGCTGGGCATGGGGGCATCGGTGGTGGCGTTGGCCATCCCCACATGGGAAGCAGCCCGCACGCCACCGCGCACCGTGTTGCGTCGTTCGTCGTACGAAGAGCAGACGGTGCGGGTGGTACCCTGGCTCGGTGCCATTGGGATGGGCTTGATGGTGCTGGGTGGCATCATCATGTGGCTCATCCCCGCCATCTATGCCAGCTATGCCGGGTTATTGGCGTTGACACTTGGCGCCGCCATGATTACCCCGTTGGTGACAGTCTGGTTGATGCGGTTGGTGCGCCCGCTGGCGACGCGCTGGTTTGGGTTGGTTGCTGGCATGGCCGTACGCGACGTGGTCACGTCGTTGAGTCGTACGGCAGTAGCCATCGCTGCGCTGATGATTGCAGTTGCAGTGACCATTGCGGTGGGTGTCATGGTGGCGAGTTTCCGTGTGACGGTGGTTGATTGGCTGACCACCACCATACGCGCCGATGTCTTTGTGTCGGCTCCCACGATTACGGCGAATCGCCTGATTAGCCCGTTGCCAGATGGCGTGGATACAACGATTGCACGCTTGCCTGGCGTTGAGCGTATTCGGCGCTATCGGAGCATCATGTTGCCCACCGATAGTACTCCCGTGTTGCAGATTTCGTTGGATGTGGCTCCCGCAGATCATGATACCTTTTTGTGGGCAGCGGGGAATCCGGCGCAAATCTGGCCAGCCTTTTACCGTGATGCGATTATCATTTCTGAGCCGCTTGCACTACGACGCCAACTGCAGGTCGGCGACACGTTTACTATTCAGACCGATCGTGGTGATGTGGCGATGCCCATCGCAGGTATTTTTTATGATTATGGCACTGAACTCGGCGTCGTCATGATGCCAATTGAGCGCTATCAGTCCTACTTTGCCGACCAACAACTCTCATCACTGGGAATTTATGTGACGGAAGGGGTGGATAGTGAACAGATGGTAGAAACCATCCGTACGCAATTCCCCGACGTGGCACTCGTGGTGCGTTCCAACCAGACACTCCGCACCGCTTCTGTTGCCATTCTCGATCGTACATTTGCGATTACCAACGTGTTGCAGTTGCTTGCAACGATTGTGGCATTTGTGGGGATTTTTGCAGCATTGACGGCCATGCAACTCGAACGAGTACGTGAATTTGGCATGTTGCGAGCCATCGGGCTCGATCCACGTCAGCTCTGGCAGCTCGTGCTGGGCGAGACCAGCCTGATGGGCGTCGTCGCCGGGATTGTTGCCATCCCAATCGGGACGGCCATGGCGGCGGCGTTGATCTACGTGATTAATCGGATTTCGTTTGGCTGGACGTTGCAATTTGCGTGGGTGCCCGACATCTACGGGCGCGCCATGCTGACGGCGATTGTGGCTGCGGTGCTGGCTGGGATTATTCCTGCATGGCGCATCGCACGTATTGCACCCGCACGTGCATTGCGTGAAGAATAACGAGGACAGACCGATGAACCGACTCATCATTATCATGCTGTCAGCGGTGTGTCTGAGTGCCTGTCTGGCACCTGCACCCACGACGCTTCAGACGAGTTTGACTGTTGCCGAAAGTATGACGGTGACGGACACGAGTGGCTTTTTGCGTGCAGAAGCACCACGACAATTCGATTTCCCTGCAGACCATGGCCCCCATGCCGGCTATGCAGTGGAATGGTGGTACTTCACGGGGAATCTGACGGATGCAGACGGGCATCAGTATGGGTATCAGTTCACTCTGTTTCGCTCGAGTCTACGGCCACCCACTGTGTCAACTGATGCGCAATCGGCGTGGCAAAGTCACGAGGGGTTCATGGGGCATTTGGCACTGACCGATGTGCGTAATCAGCAGTTCTACGCCTACGAACGCTTTAGTCGTGCGGCAATCGGGCTTGCTGGTGCGCAACGTGCCCCACTGCGTATCTGGCTCGATGATTGGCAGATTGTGGCCACCGATGACACCGCCAGTGAATTTGTGGTGACGGCACGCCACGGTGATATTGCTATTAATCTCCGCATAGACGCACGCACGCCACCCGTCCTGCAGGGAGATAACGGGCTCAGTCAAAAGTCGGCTGGCAATGCGTCGTACTACTATTCGATGCCACGCTTGCCCAGCCAAGGAAGTATCCAGATTGGTGAACGGCGGGTAGATGTGACAGGGACGAGCTGGCTCGATCGTGAATGGAGCACGAGTGCGTTGGCGCCCGAACAAATCGGCTGGGACTGGTTTGCATTGCATCTCAGCGATGGTAGCGACGTGATGGTCTACCACTTACGGCGGCGTGATGGGTCGTTTGATCCGTATAGCGGTGGTTCTGTGCGCCACGCAGATGGACGGGTGACGCATCTTAAAGCGAATGATTTGGTTATCACGCCAAAGGGAAGCTGGCAAAGTCCACATACGGGTGCAGTATATCCGGCTACATGGCAATTACAACTCACCCCACTTGCCCTCGACATTACGGTGACGCCGCTGGTCGCTGATCAGGAATTACCCGTGACTGTCAGGTATTGGGAGGGGGCGGTGCAGGTGACTGGAATGCATGATGGGACTGCAATTACGGGATTGGGGTATTTGGAAATGACAGGGTACGCAGATGCGCGCCTGGAATAGTGCATGGAATGTGCCATTAGTGACTACCCTGATTGCATGTGTACTGGCATGTTTGGTTGGTGTTGGTGGGTATGCGTTACTATGGCCACACACCATTGGGGTGACCTACAATCAGACCGATGACACGTTTTATCGTGGTATTCATGGTCGTGAAACCACGAGTGATGGCATCGAATATCAGTGGACGACCACTGCAGCGCAGCTGACCATCCCGCGTATGACATGGGTGCCCATGTCGATTGTGGACATGGTCGTGCTTGACTCTGGACGCCCGCTCGTCATGCACATAGATACGACTGCCGTGGCGCTGTCTACCACACGGCGTGTTCGGCTGTTGCTGGCGCAACCAGATGCATTCGCAACCACGCTATCAATCCAGACTCCTGCGTTGCAAACGCTGAGTGATCCTCGTAATCTCGGTGTGCGCATCACCCGTGTACTGGTACACCGTATTGGTGTGGACGTGCCTGCACCTGTGTGGTTGGCGATGACATGTGTACTTGTAACACTTGCATCACTCACATGCAACATGCTAGGGAGCATACGCCGTCATGCGTGGTTGGGTGGCACCGTGGTTGTGGTGCTCATGTGCTGGATGATTATGCGTGATGCCAGCTATGCCACGATATGGGTGTACGGTGTGGTGCTCACGTGGTGCACGGTCATTGCGGGTATCAGCCTGATACGCCGATACATGCCCCAGATTCCACGCGTGGTTCTGATTGGACTCACCATCACACTCTTGATTCGAATCATCGCAATAACCTATCCAGGATTTGAAGGTCATGATTATTTAATTCATGCCAAACGATTGATGACGATGCAGGATCAACAGCAAATCACCGTCATTGACTATCCGTATGAATTCAATCGACAACCGGCACTGATTCTTCCACTGTTTTATGGCGTGACATTCGTCATTACACCCCTTTTGGGTACCAGTCTCGCCATGCACCTGTTGGCAATATGGGCAGAAACGCTGACTGCGGCATGGGTGTGGGTGCTGTTGATACGATGGGGTATGCCTACTCGTACCGCATCACTCGCATCTATTATGCTCATGGCAATGCCCCTGTCATCTGCGGTACTTTGGTGGGCATTTTTCCCACAAATCATTGCGCACATGTGTCTCTTTGGCATGATGATGAGTACTGCACGGCGTGATATGCCAGGAGCATGGTGGGCCGGGATATGGTGTGCCGCTATTGCATGGACGCACATCGGCGAAGTCATGATTGCCGTAGTGTGGTATGTCTGTGTACGCCTCTATGAGTCAGACCGTGGCACGCGTGATTGGTGGATGCGTTGGGTGCCGATTGTGGTCATCCCAATGAGCGCACTCATCGTATATGTGCCCTATGTGCGCACACTGTGGCACAGCACTGCGCCCTCCACTGCAACCTTGAAACTTGCATCATGGGCCAGGCTCGTCCAAATCAAAGAAGGGTTGGCCGTCGGGTTTGCACCTATCCCGTGGTGGACCTTTCCCGTCTTGTGGGGCGTGGTCTGGTATCGCTTCCCGCAGGTAGCACGACCGTGGATTATCGCAACAATCTGGTGGGTCATGGTGGAATTGGCGATATCATATCAAGTGCGCTACATCTACTTTGGTGTGCCATTAATCGTATGTGGCATCGCTGTTGTGCTCATGCCATTGTGGCAACAGCGGTGGGCTGGACGTCTGTTTGTGGGTGTCGTCGTCGCATTTATTGTTTGGACATCGGTGTCACACTGGCACGATGCCACGCTGTTGTTGCACCGTATGCGTGTGGACGGCTTGACGCACTAGGACGAAAGTCCTGCTTTGCGTAGTGCTGCGGCAAACGGGTTGTCGTCGTCTGCGTGTACACCCGAGGTATGTGTGGTGGGAACGACGGGTTCTGGCTCATCATCGTCATCATCCCAGTCGAGATGCAGGGTGATGCCTGCCGCTTCAGCACCGCTAATAATATCCGCAAGCGGAAAGCGCACAATGGCCAACTCGTCGGTATGGGTAGGCGCATATTCGCGGCTGTCATAACACGGGATATGTGGATTGTCCGCATAGAAGCGCTCAATGGTGTATGGTGCATTCATGGGTGCATCGGCTTGTTGCATCAACACGGTTGCGGCTTCGTCGGTCATGATGCCAGTATCCACGAGGATGAGCGTCGCATAGATGGCCGGAAAGAGCTGTGCCAGAATGTTGCGTGTTTCGTTGAGTTGGCGAATGCCACGCATGATGCTGCGTGCTTGTGACGTGGCTTTCATCTCAAACACATGAATGTGCGTTTCATCGTATTCAAACACCGCATCAATTTCACGATATTTGCGCGTGAGTCGTTTGCCCGTGCGCTCGTCGTATTCCACAAAGCGACGATTGCTCAACGGGTGAAATGTATGTAACCATTGGCGAATAATTCCCTCGGATTCGTTGCCAAACATGGCACGATTACTGGCCACATGCATGGCGCGGTGATTGGCCTTGCCGGCCATAATATTGGCGAGATATGCACGATAGTGGGGGTCGTCATTGGCGTGAAGCCGAACACGATGGTAACGCATGGGGAGCCTAACCTTGTCGCAAGATGCAGTGGCGAATTGCGGCGAGACGCCCGAGTCCACCCCCATTCTACCATAGCCCATATGATAGAATGGGAGTGGAAATATGAGTCATATTGATGAGGAGTCCCTCATGCAATGTTCTTTGCGCCAGCGCCTGAGCGTGGCATTCATCGCGATAGTAGTGCTAGGGGCCTGTAGTACGCCACCAGCAGCCTTACCCACCGCCGAAGTCGTCGCTGTGGCAACGGCTACAGCCATGCCGACGGTGATACCGGCGACGGCCACGCCACTACCCACCGAAGTACCGACTGTTATTCCCACCGAAACCGCAGTGCCGATGCCCGATGATCTAACAGTCATTCCACTCGTACTCGGACAGGTCAGCAAGCGCCCATTTACGATGATGGTGGACAACCATCCCGATGCCTATCCGCAATCGGGCCTCAATCGGGCCTCAGTGGTCTTTGAAGCACTCGCCGAATACGGCATAACCCGATTCATGGCGGTTTTTCCCGGTGAAATCAGTAACGATGATCGGCGCTTGGGGCCAGTGCGGAGTGCGCGTTTGTACTTTGTGCAGTGGGCAATGGGTTTTGATGCCTATTATGCGCACGCAGGTGGCTCACCAGCCGGTTTGGAACTTGCCGAAAGTACCACCGCAATTATCAACATGGATGCCTTGCGCAACGATGCTTCGCCGTACTTTTTCCGCGTTGATACGGAGACACGCTTTGCACCACATAACCTCTATACGAACGGGGTATTGTTGCAAGAGCGTGCTACGGCAGAGGCAAAGCCCTTTACGCGTACCGATATCGGCTTCCGCTACCGCTTGCCGGCCCCCGCAGATCAGCGTGGTGCGGCGCAGACATTCTCCTACTTTTTCTTGTACGATGATGCGCCGGTGGGATGGCAGTATGATCCGGTGAGCAACAACTACTTTCGGACCCGGTTTGGCAAGGCGGCCATTGATGAAGTGTCGAATGCGCAACTCGTAACCCAGAATGTGGTTGTCATGCAAGTAGAAGAAGCCCCTATCCCCAATGATCCGAAGTCACGCATTGACCAGAAAGTCATCGGAAGTGGGAATGCGATTTTGTATCGTGATGGACAGCGCGAAGAAATTACATGGCAAAAGGATGCGGCAGAAGCCCCATTACGCTTCTTGGACGCCACCGGCAAAGACGTACAGTTTACTGCAGGTCAAATCTGGGTATCAGCGGTGCCCGATTTGGCAAATATCAGCGAATCGTGAGTGCATCTCCGACACGCGCCGTTCCCTGATGGGAACGGCGCGTGTTGGCGTTTTAGTGCAGTTCGCGGCGCCCTTCGAGGGCGGACGTGAGCGTGTGTACATCGGCCCATTCCAAGTCACCGCCAGTGGGCAAGCCGCGGGCTAGCCGGGTCACTTTGGCGCCGAGTGGGGTAATTTCGCGTTGTAAATAGGCGGCCGTCGCCTCGCCTTCCAGATTGGGGTTGGTCGCAATAATCACTTCGGTGAGCTGTTCGTCGCGGATGCGTTGCAACAAATCATCGAAGTAGATATCCTCGCGGCCCATGCCCTCGAGTGGGGCGATGCGCCCATGCAACACATGGTAGCGCCCACGGTAGATGCCGGTGCGCTCAATAGCAAGTGCATCTAGGGCTTCTTCGACGACACAGACCACCGGTGCCTGTCGGTTGGGATTGCGGCAGACCACGCACAATGCTTGGTCGCTGATAAAGTGACAGCGATCACACTGGCGCACCTGTTGTTTGACGGCCAACAAGGCATCACTCAGCGCAATAATCCGTGATTCGGGTGTGCGCAGAATATGAAATGCCAAGCGCGAAGCGCTTTTGGGGCCAATACCCGGCAAGCGCCCGAGCTCTTCGATGAGACGAGTCACCGATTCGAGCATCAACGGCATATCACTCATCGGATTACATCAATCCTGGGATTTTCATGCCACCCGTCAGAGCCCCCATGCGTGATTCCGACAAATTCTTGGCTTTGGTTGCCGCATCATTGACCGCTGCCAACACCAAATCTTGCAGGGTGTCAATGTCGTTGGGGTCAACCACCTGTGGGTCAATGGTAATCGCCATGATTTCACCGTGCCCGTTGGCTTTCACAGTGACATAGCTCCCCGCACTGCCGACCACTTCAGTCGTTTTGAGCTCTTCTTGGATTTTGGCCATCTCGCGTTGCATGCGCATCGCCATTTGTTGCATTTGACGTGGGTTCATGATTCGGCTCCTTGATCGGGTGTTTCAATGCTGACGACATCTGCGTCAAACACATTCATTGCAGCACGTACCAACGGATTGGCCGTGGTATCACGTAACTGATTGCGCATACTCTGCGCATTGTTGACCTTGGGGGCATCGTTGGCACTGCGCACACGGTAGACGACCCCCGTATGGCGCTCTATCATCTGCTCGAGCAACGAAATATTGCTGGCCTCTTTGATTTTGCTCAGCAACCAATCATTATCGGCTTTGATGATGATGATTTCCCCTTGTAGGTCTACCAGCTCAATGCCACTTTTGAGCATGGCTTCCAGATTTTTGTTGCGCGAACGGAGGTCACGCACAATTGCCGGCCAGCGTGCCCGCAAGTCTTCGATATCCTGAAAGGGGCGGCGTTCACCAAGTGGTGTGGCCATTGCTGCTGTTGCGTCTGCAGGAGGTGGCGCAACAGGGCGACTCGGTGACGCTGGGGGCATCGTGGCGCGTACCGGGTTGCTGGGTGGTGCATTCGTTGGGCGGGGTGGCGGTGCCGCCATGGTGGGGCGTGCCGTGTGGTCTGTGCCTGCTGATGGCGGTGGTGGTGTGCTTGGTCCGGCAATCGCTTCCACCACGGCCAGCTCGAGGGGGAGCTGCCCATAGGGGCTCGTGCGTAGCTCGTAGTCGAGCTCGCTCAGACGGCGCAACCAAAAGACTAACGCCCCCATGGTTGCACGTTCGGCTTGGCTACGGATAGCCTCTGCTTCGCTTTCGGCGGCTTCGATGGCGGTACCATTGGGGTCTGCTTTGACCAACATTACGAGGCGGATGTGTTGCACGATGTCGCGACTGAATTGCCGGATGTCCGCACCTTGGCTGGTTACTCGGGCAACCACCTGTAGCGCTTGTGCCACATCCCGTTGAAGCAAGGCTTCGGTGAGGGTGATGACCTCTTGGGCAGAGGTGACACCGAGCAAGCCTTGTACCATGTCCATGGTGATATGTCCATGCCCATACGACATGAGTTGATCGAACAAACTCAGCGCATCACGCATACTGCCGGTGGCCGCTCGTGCAATCGCTTCGGCGACTCCCGCATCAATCTGGTAGGATTCGCTCGTGGCAATTTGGCGGAGATGGGCTACCGTGTCGCTGACGTTGTGCCGGTTAAACGTGTAGCGCTGACAGCGCGAC
Organism: Chloroflexota bacterium; assembly: GCA_041165505.1. Classification (GTDB taxonomy): domain Bacteria; phylum Chloroflexota; class Chloroflexia; order Chloroflexales; family Roseiflexaceae; genus UBA965. The sequence continues at coordinate 31,403 of JBEANH010000019.1, forward strand.
AAAATGGTGGCAGGAACTTTGTGGATTTCTGTGGTAGCCAAGATAAAAATCGCATGGGCGGGTGGCTCTTCGAGGGTCTTGAGCAACGCGTTAAACGCCGCCGTGGACAGCATGTGTACTTCGTCAATGATGTAGACTTTGTAGCGCCCCATCGCTGGACGAAACTGTACGCGTTCGATGATTTCGCGGGCATCATCAACACTGGTATGTGACGCGGCATCCATTTCGATGACATCTACCGCACTCCCCTCGGCAATGGCCTGGCACATGCTACAGTCGCCACATGGGCGGGCTTCGGCATCTGCGAGACAGTTGACCGCTTTGGCGAGCAGGCGTGCCACGGTCGTTTTCCCCACACCACGTGGTCCCGTAAAGAGATAGGCGTGGCCGATCCGCCCGTCAATGATTGCATTGCGCAACGTGCGGACGATGTGTTCTTGACCAATTAATTCATCAAATGTTTGTGAACGGTATCGTCGGTAGAGTGCCTGTGTAGCCATATCTACCTGCCTTTCTTTTGTCATCACGTTCTATTATACGGTATGGGGTCATGCTCTTGTAGGGCATGTTATGATAAAAACGAACAAAAGAACGATACGCAACGTCTCATTAATGTGTTTGTGTCGCTCGCGATGAAAGGAATCTATAGATGAACCGTTATCTCATCATCGCATTGTTGAGTTTTGGCCTGATGGCATGTGGTGCTTCGTCGAGTCAGTTTGTCTCCGAACCAAGTAGTGGCAGTAGTGATATGGCTGTGATGGCCGAAATGCCACCTGAGCCGGCATACGATGCAAAAGCCGCTCCCGAAATGGCCATAGATGCAGGAATGACGAGTGCTGGTGGCTCGACCGCACCGTTGGCCAATGGCGAGCGTTTGGTCGTGCGTGATGCGAATCTTTCAATTCAAGTCGAGAATGTGAATGATACCGATCAGCGCATTCGTACCCTGGTGAGTGCCGAAAATGGCTTTGTGCTCAACTCGTCTACGTATGGCGCCGATCAAGATGTTGTGATTAATCTGACACTCAAAGTCCCCAGCAACAAACTCGACAGTGTGATTACAACCATTGAGCAGTTGGCGCATAAAGTGGTGGGGCGGAGCATGTCGGGTAGCGACGTGACCGAAGAATACGTGGATCTTGAAGGTCGGCTGACAGCCCTGAATGCCTCGCGCGACCGGCTCCTTGAGCTCTTGAAAAAAGCGGAAAAGGTAGAAGATGCGGTGGCGGTGAATATGGCGTTGACCGATGTGCAGAGTCAACTCGAACAAGTGACGGGGCGTATGCGCTACCTGCGTCAGAGTGCGGCCATGTCAACGATTACCCTCGATATCCGCACGATTCCCGTGACCCAGGTGGTTACCGATGGTTGGCAACCCCTCGAAGATGCACGTGTGGCGTTGCGTGACCTGCTCGAATTTGGCCAAGGACTAGTCTCGTTTTTGATTGCACTGCTTATCTGGACACCCGTGTGGTTGCCACTGGTGGTGTTGGTACGCTATGTGCGCCGTCGCATGCAGGCCAACAAAACACCCCCTGCACCGCCAACTACCCCAGCAGAATCCGCATAACCATACCCACACCGCAATTCCTCAACGGGGATACGCATCGTGCGTGTCCCCGTTGTCGTCTGCATCACGGCACTAATGTACGCACTGCGATGCACTACCCTGTGTATGATGTTAATTCATACAAAGTTGCCCGGGCGAATGGTATGCGCCCCTACGAGCGACCTGGCATCCACCCCGGCATGCCACCAAAAAATGACCTTCGGGGCGTCATACAATGACGCCCCTACACCAACTGCACCGGCCGGGACATCATTTGCTACGATGGAATGGATGAAAAATCACCTGTGAGTGCACATGTTTGGTACAGCACAAAAATTATGGTAAAAATTCCCGATTTTGTTGACGTAACAATCGGTATACTATAAAGAATCAATAGAGGATGATCAATATGTTCGAACTTCCAGCTACACAACTTGCAGGGATGCGCTTTCAACAGGCATTGACGATTTTTCGCGATGTATGGCGCCCCGTGATTGATGCAGCCATGCGTCAATACTTTGGCGATGCAGACTACATCGCTCAGCTCAAATCGTTGCATCAGCGTGATCGGGTCTTCATTGATTTTGATGCACAAGGTGCGGTGCAACTCGATGTGAGTGCCATCATCTACTTGTTGCTCGAAGACGGTGGTTTGCGCCCGCAACCGCATACTGCGTCGGCGAGTGTAGCGCCGCCATATACCCCGCACATATTCGGCTTTGCACAAGACTACCCGCAGGCACCACCGAGTGGTGCGTTGCCTGTGATCCTGCCACAACGCTACCACTTCTATGAAATCAGGCGGGTACGCAACGATTGGGCACATCAACAGCAGGTTGCCATCAAAGATATTCTCAAGGTGCTCAAAATACTGGTGACAGTGATGAATGTCTTGCCAGCCACGGTGCCACACAAGCAGGCGATACGTGAAATCCAGCTCTGCGAGGCCTATGTGCGCATCTATGAGATGCAACACATGACCACAACTACTCAGGCCGAAGAAGCGCAGCGGTATCAGCAGTCCGTGCAACAGCTCCAGCATCACTTCGACAATGTGACGAGTGCCACGCTGCCCGCCATGACCAGCCGCATTGATGCCCTACAACACGATCAAAATCTACTCTTGTCAGGACTGATGGAGACACTTGCCGATGCCCAGCAGCTCAGCGAAGCGCAAGTGGCGCAACTTCGCGACGAGTTGCTCCATCTGCGCAACCTCACCCATGATTATCAGCATCTCCAGCACCAGCTCACCGATGCTGTGCAGTTGATGGCTAGTCAGCACCAGAGCATGCACGAAATGCAACAGCAAATTGATGCACTGCGGACGGTGATAGTGGCGCACGGTATCAGAACATCGCCGTTGCTCCAACGGAGCAGTACCGAAATCACTGCCAAGGTGCCCATCATCAATCATGTTGGTACAGAATCTGCACCGATGTCAGTCATCACTGTTGCCTCACCATGGCGTGCATTGCTCTTTGTGCTATGTGCGATTGGGTGCGGTGTGGCATTGTGGCTACAGGCGCCCATCGCCACCTGGCTTGCGCCTTGGCTTCCCTAAGCCGATGCCCCACTATACCGTACCAAGGCGCGCCGCCAGACGCCACGGAGTGCCACCAAAAAGGTGAGCGTGACTGCGGTTTGGAGATACAGACTGGGCATGTCGAGGCGTGCCGTGATTGCTTGGGCGGGGACAGTTACTGCGAATGCGACGGGAACCACGTACGTCAGCACGATGCGCACCCATGCCGGGTAGACGTTGACAGGGAGTCGGCCGGCGGATGCCACGTTGTCGAAGAGCTCAAAAATGTTGTCAATGCGAATGACCCAAAATGCGATACAGCTGATGAGCATCCATACTGCGTAGATAAGCAACATGCCGTTGCCGAGGGTAATCCCAAATAACACGGCATGCTGCCACGTAATCCGTTCTCCTAGATTCCACAAGGCGTGTACGATAACCACGCCACCAGCTATTACATCAACACTCTGCCATATGCGAAGCTCACGAATGCTCACCTGCCATTGGGCGTCAATCGGCTTGACCAGCACAAAATCAAAGCTTCCCTGCTGAATATCTCCGATTAAGCGTTCGATGTTGGGCTGGATGCTCATGCGCAATATGGCCATCATGATGGTAAAAACGCCGAGGAGTGCCTGTAACTCGTCGTGGTACCAGCCGCCGAGCTGATCGGTGTGTGCATAGACCAGGGCAAGTACCACGAGGGCTGTGCCGAGGGCGATGAGGGCTTCGATAATCTGCAAGAAAAAGTTGATGCGGTACTGCACCTCGTGCATCACCGCCAAACGTACATAGTGCCATGCCAGTGTTACATAACGAGTCATCGGTTTATGCTCCTACTGCACTATAGCGCTTGATACCCGCATTCCACAGTGTTACAAACGCCACCGTAGCGATCATGCCCCACAGCACTTGGATGCCCATTCCCTGCAGGATTTCTGCGATGCTGAGTTTGCCGATGATGATTTCGATGGGGAAACCGAAGCTCCAACGGAACGGCAACCAGACGGCGATTTGCTGTGCCCAGCTGGGGAGTAACGCTTGGGGTACAAGTCGCCCAGAGAGAATTGTTTCCAGTGCAAAGTAGAGATTAAAAATGGCACTGACACGCGTCGTCCAAAAGACGGCCATCCCCAGGGCATACACAAAGACAAAGCGCATCAAAAAGCTAAAGACCAGACTCACACAAAACAGCAAAATAGTGAGTGGGTCATGGCTGAGGTCGGGTTGGAGCCACGCCACCATCACGATGCCGATGGGTAACCAGTAGAGCGTGCCCACGATGCGCAAGGCGATGAAGTCCGCCAAATCGTAGTGAAAGGGGTGGAGAGGGCGGAGCAGCAGTGGGGAGAGTTGTCCGTGGCGCACGCGTTGCTCAAAGCCAAAGGGGGTGAGGGCAATATTCCACTGGCGCACCAACGTCCAGGCGATATAGTAGCCGGTCAGACTGGCCGTGGTATAACCGGCGACCTCGCCACCATTTTGCGTCGCCACGGTGCTCCAGACGACGAGCGAGATACACGGTTCAAAGAGCATGCCCAGCAACCAGAAGAGATTGGTTAGCCGGTACTGTAGCATGAGTTGCACGCTGACACTAGTGAGGGCGCGATAAACGGACCAGAGTTGTTTCATCGGTGTTTCTTTCCCACGGTATACTACAGGCATCACCATCATACAGATGACAGGAGAATTCCCATGCAGTTTGGTGTATGCACATCGGTCAATAATGCGGCGCTCCTCGCCGATACGGGTATTGATTTCATCGAAGAAAGCATTCAACGCCTGCTGGTGCCACAAGCCCCAGCCAGCGAGTTCGCCCCCCACAAAGCGGCCGTCAACGCTGCCCCGTTGCCTGTGGTAGCCGCCAACTCCTTTTTGCCCGCCACACTCAAATGTGTCGGCCCCGATGTTGACATGGCGGCGTTGGTGCGCTACGGCGAGACGGCCATCGGGCGCGCCAGCGACGGTGGTGCACGTCAGATTCCTGCGGGCTGGGATGCATCCCGTGCTCAGGTGCAGTTCATCGAACTCTTGCAGCGCTACGCCCCATTCGCACAGCACTACGGCGTGACCATTGTAGTCGAAGCCCTCAATCGCGGCGAATGTAACTTCATCAATTCGCTGGCCGAAGGCGCAGCAGTGGTAGCGGCCTGCAACCACCCGCGCATTCGCCTGCTGACCGACATCTACCACATGCGCCGCGAGCATGAATCCGCCGACCAGATTAGCGCATTTGCATCGCTGATTACCCATGCCCATATCGCCGAAGATGTCAATCGTACTGTTCCCGGTGTCTCAGGTGACGACTTCGGTGCCTACTTTGCTGCGCTCAAAGACGCCAAGTACCCGGGTGTTATGGCCATCGAAGCGCACTACGGCGCCGACTTGCGTGCCGATGTGCTGACCGGGCTAGCCGCCCTACGCCGGCAGTGGCGCTGAGGCGTATAGCGCGGCAATCACGTCGTCAATGGGCGGCTCACCGATGGTGATATCGCTGACGTCAAAGGCCTGAAGCAACTGCGCGGTGACCTGTGGCACATCGTGCTTGGCCACCCGAATGGTGATCAGTCCGTCGTCGTCGTTGAGCACGGTGCCATAACTGGCGAGTTGCGTGGCGGTGGCATGGCTCCGGATGCTGATGGTGCGGTGTGCGGCAAACTGGCTGACGAGCTGCTGCAAGGCGCCATCGTAGATGATGGTGCCATGATTGATGACAATCACACGTTTACACAGTGCTTCGACATCTGCCATGTAGTGGCTGGTCAAAATCACGGTAGCGCCGTAGCGCTGGTTGTAGGCGGCCACAAATTCACGAATGCGCTTCTGCATGGTCACGTCCAACCCGATGGTGGGCTCATCGAGAAAGAGCACCTGCGGGCGATGCATCAGCGCCAGCGCGAACTCCATTTTCATGCGTTCACCGAGTGACAAATTACGCACCGGTTTGCTGAGCAGGGGCTGTAATTCGAGCAACTCCACCAACGCATCGCGCGTCTGCGTGAATTGTTGTGCATCAATGCCGTAAATGGTGCGGCTCAGCGCAAACGAATCGGCGCCAGGCAGATCCCATACCAGATTATTGCGCTGCCCCATCACTAGTGTCATCTGGCGCAGAAAGGCGTGCTCGCGGGCGAATGGCCGATAGCCGAGTACATCCACCGTACCGCTGGTGGGGTGGAGCAGTCCCGACAGCATTTTGAGTGTGGTGGTTTTGCCGGCACCGTTGGGGCCGAGGAAGCCGACCATTTCGCCGGGAGCAATCGCAAACGACACGCCGTCCACCGCTTTGACGGTGCGCATGCGCCGGCGAAAGACACTCTTGATGGCATTGCCTAATCCTTCGTCGCGCTCGGGCACGTCGTA
>JBEANH010000020.1:0-35604 GCA_041165505.1 Chloroflexota bacterium
AAATGTAGGGGCGTCATTCCATGGCGCCCCCGTCATTGTATGGCGCCCCCGTGTCTGGAGGAACATAGATGGACAGAATAGGCAGGATATCCCGGCCGAATATGGGGTCGGGGTAGCGCACAGGATATGGCGAATGGAAGCAAAATGTAGGGGGCGTCATTCCATGGCGCCCCCGTCATTGTATGGCGCCCCCGTGTCTGGAGGGAACATAGATGGACAGAATAGGCAGGATGTCACGAAGGAACATAGATGGACAGAATAGGCAGGATATCCCGGCCGAATATGGGGTTGGGGTAGCGCACAGGATATGGCGAATGGAAGCACTATGTAGGGGCGTCATTCCATGGCGTCCCCGTCATTGTATGGCGCCCCCGTGTCTGGAGGAACATAGATGGACAGGATAGGCAGGATGCCACGAAGGAACATAGATAGCCAGGATAGGCAGGATATCCCGGCCGTTTATGGGGTTGGGGCAAGGCACAGGGTGAGGTGCATGGAAGGATTGGTGCCCATAATTCATAATTCATACCGAGGCTTCTTGCTATCTGCATACAAAAGACCTGTGAACGTTGTTGCGTTCACAGGTCTCGATGGCGACCCGGGAGGGAATCGAACCCCCAACACTCAGTTCCGAAGACTGATGCTCTATCCATTGAGCTACCGGGCCATTCATGCGGATTATACCATACTGCTGATTGCAGACGCAACGCAGACAAGCAATTCAAAAACCGTTACAATGGCGTGGTACGAGAAAAAAGAGGTTGGTTGTGCAGATCATCGTCGCCGGAATTCCAGTCACACTTCACCGTAAACGGGTCAAATACCTGCGCTTGCGGGTTACGCCTGCGGGAGTGACTCTCAATGTGCCGTGGCACTGTGCGATGGCGGTGGCTGAAACATTTGCGCACGCCCACGCAGACTGGATCAATGCACACTATCACCCGCACCCTACCACGATGCCTACTACCGTCACCCTCTTTGGGCGTGAAATACCCGTACGGCTCACAGTGGCGGCACGGCGCAGTGTGTCTATCGAAGGTGATGTGGTGGTAGTCGGTATCCGTCAGCGTGATGATGCCACACAGGTGGCACGCTCGTTGCAACAGTGGTATGCCGCCCAATTGGCCATCGTCATGGCTCAGTTGGTGCCCCACTGGCAGCAGGTGATGGCTACACCACCGGTGACATGGCGCATTCGTTCGATGCGGAGTCGTTGGGGGAGTTGTGCACCGCGTACAGGCAAACTGGCCTTTGCTACGGGGCTGGTGCACTACCCGCACGATGTCATCGCATATGTGGTCATCCACGAGCTTGCCCACCTCTTCCATGCCAATCATGCCACACCATTCTGGCAGTGTGTGGCACACTATTGCCCGCAGTGGCGTATGATGCGTGCCGCACTACGCCACCCTGCGCATATGCGATGAACGGAGTAGATAATGGCACCACAAAAGACATCCGACGGCTACCTGCGCTTTCATGCCCCACTGATATTTGACGTGCATCCGGATCGTTTGGCCAAGTATCCCGACGGGATGCAGGATGCTTTGAATGGTGCCTTGAGCCGGATAGTTGAGTTAGTAGAAACAGATGCCAAACTGCAGGCCCATCTCAAACGCCATGCCATTGACTTCGGTTGGGATGCCCCCACCTGGGAGGAACAGCCGCCGTCGTCGTAACAAGGCAGGAATGCGATGAGTGACCTCGTCTACGATAAACCGCAGATTATTCGGATTATGCGCGACATCATGCGCCGGTTGCGCCAGCACCATGTCTTTGTCGTAGACATCCTAGCGGCGATGGCGCAACGTGATGTGCAGTTGTCACGTGCTCGCTTCGATGACATGTTTTTGACGCGCTCCACCCGCGATGTCCATATTCCACTCGACATCTTTCACCTCTTTTTTACCATCGTATTTGATTACGACGCAGATATTGTGCATGCCGATGAATTCCTTGCGCTAATCAATGCGGCGCGTATTCCGATTGATCAGCTCCACCGCTATCAGCGCTATTTTTCTGCCCAAGATTGGCAATCCGCGTTGCACCAATATGGATTGCGCACCCGACCCGCTACACCACAACTCCCCATGTTGATTGGGCGTGACACCATCCTCAATCGTTTGTATGCGCTGATGACCAAGCAACGCCACATGCTGCTTTCTGGTCCCGCTGGAATCGGCAAAACGGCGCTTGCGTTGGAGTTGTTGCGTCGCTACGAAATGTCGCATGGCCAGCCCCTCTATTATCTCGATGTGCGTTCCATTCGTACACTTGCCCAACTCTATGAGCAGTTGGCCGCGTTGTTTCATGTCAAACCGATAGCCAATGAGCCGATTCTGCTCCGTCTGCAAATGGTGCTACACCGCACATTGGTGTATGTGATACTTGAGCACATTGATGAATGCGACTCGGGGATTTCTGCACGTGTGATTGTGACGCAGCTCCAGGCCCACCTACCCATGCTCCGCTGTGTGGCCATCGCCCGTACCAGTGGATTGCTCGCCAGTCTGTCCGAATTCCACGAAGAAATCATCCCCGCACTCGATACGGCACATACACGGGCATCGGCCTGTCAACTCTTTCTGCAGCTGTATCACCAAGCCGGTGGGCACAATGTGCATGCAGAATACGTGTTGACATCGTGTCGGGCAGTACATGGCAACCCACTCGCCATTAGCATGATTGCAAATGCGGTGGCAGGGACTGCAGATGTGCAGGTGACCGATGATGTGGTGCGCAAGAATATTGCACAACTCGATGCCATTGATACGCAAATTGTGACACTGTTGAGCAAGAGTGCCACTTCATTGACACGACGTTTTCTCTGCCTGATTGCACCCGCTATTTGGGGTGTGCATGCGCCCGCTTGTATGCAGCGTATCGAACAGCTCATCCAACGACGCATCGTCTATGTGGTGGGGAACGACGACCAGATGCGTATCGAGGTCAATGCGGTTATTCGGCAGGTCATGATGCATCATGATGCCACTCATGAAATCCAGCAACTTTTTCAGCGCGTCGCTAGCGCCATTCACCAGCTCGATTTGCGCTGGGAAGTGACCACCGACCATGCCACAGAGCGTTGTGAAACCAGTGATTTGTGGTGTGTATTGGGGTGCACCACGGTGATGTTGACGTATCACATGTATGCGGAAACCGCCCAGATCCTTGTGATGGGGCGTTCGCAGTGGATTCGCCACGGATTGAGTGATGGGGCAACTCCGCAAGTCGAAGCATGCGTATCTGCGTTGCCTGCCGCACAACCGTTGGTGCCCGAGCTCCTGTTTACGCTGGGTTCGCTCTATAGTGCACGTGGCATGATTTCGTTGGCATTGACATATCTCCACCGTGCATATGCGGGGGCGCAACACCACAATCAGCAACCGCTTATGTGTCGTATCGCGGCAGAAATCGGCATGAATGGTGTGATTGACACGAGTGAGCCGCCGTTGATTGCCTATGACACGATTTGCACCTATTTGGATGGGGCACTCCATTTCCTACACACACACGACGATATCGTATTGCGTGCAAGCGTATTAGATCTCTACGCCTATGTCTGCTTGAGTGCGGGGGATAGTGTGCGTGCCATTGCGTACAACGATCAGGCGTTGCGCCTTTATACACAGTGTGAATCTGCACACGGCATCGTAGAAGCCAACTTTAACCGGGGTTTGATTTACTTGGCATGTGGTGCCTTTGATATTGCGCAATCGGCGCTCGTGTATGCGCGTGCCGAATATGCTCGCCTGCGCATCGGCATAGGCGAAGCGCAGTGTAATTTGCGTTTGGCTGCCATTGCCGTCTTGGGTGGGGCGGTCACCCAGGCGCGTACATTGTTGGCGGATGCGATTGAGCCGTTGCATCGTGCTGGTGGATTACAAGACATGCTGTATGTGATGGATATATATAGTGGCATTCTGTTGTTACAAGGGGCGTTCCACGATACCATTCAGCTCTGTGACCGTATCGAACATTTCCGAGCTGAACGCCACATTTACCGAGGTAAGCAACTCGATGCTATCTTTCAACAACAACGCCACATTGCATACCAGCAGATAGCAACGACTCCGCCGGTGACTGCGCACCCGATGGCGCATCTGACGTTTTATGACGTGATACGCCTGATTCGAGATGATTTATGCACACAGTAATCATTCACTGTGCGGTGTGGCACGACAACGACACAAATAGACCCACCCGGTACGCACCGCTACGTGGGGGCGGTTGGTGGTGCGTTGAATCCACTCAGCGACTTTTTTGCTCGTCCACCGTCCTCCTTCTCGGGGTGGTCGGGTAAGTGTCGCAGTAAGTAATGCTACTTGGTGCTCGGACAAGATGGGATGTGCACCGACATGGCGCTGCTGTTGGCGCTTGACACCACTACTCCCTAGTGCGTTGTAGCGCTTGCAGATGTGCCATATCCAGGTGCGGCTCATGCCGGTGGTCGTCATGATTGTGGTAATAGGTGTGTGTGTGCTTAGCATCCACAAGACACGCCAGCGTCGCGCCTCTTGGGCATCTTTGCAATAGCGATATCGTCGTTGGAGTTCCTGAGGGGTGTGATGTGCGACTAAGTCGATTTTTTTCATGTGATACCCACTCGCTGCTTGTGTGATATACATAATTTACAATTAGGTGATACGTATTTTTCGGAAATATTCAACGAAAATGTGGTATATTTTGGATATCTTCCCTGCATAAAAGTGAAATGTTGCTTGTATGTCGAGTGAAATGTTCTACGATAAACCGACTATCAACACGATAATGAAACGTGCCATGAAGCGTCTGCGTGCGCTGAATGTACATGTGCCCGATGTGATTGCGACACTCAACGCCCAAGGAATTGAACTGACGCGAGCGCGCTTTGACGATTTGTTTTTGATGCGTCCTGAACGTGACATTACGGCACCATGTGATCTCTTTCTGCGTGTCCTCGCAGTTATCTTTGCCCATCATGCACAGGCACTGACCACGAGCGAATTCTTTGCGTTGGCAGTAGCGATGCGCTTGCCGATTAGTCACTTTATCGAATGCATGCGTTACTTTCCTGCGGACGAATGGCGTCAAGAAATGCGAAATCATGGCTTTGATATGCCAGTTATGCCGTCTTCAGGTGCACTGATTGGGCGTGATATCGAGCTCTCTCAGTGGCATGATGCGGCGGTGGCACGGCACAACCTGGTGCTGTGTGGTCCCGCTGGTATCGGCAAGACTACTGTTGCATGTGAACTGTTGCGCGCATACGAAATGGCACACGGCAAACGTGCCTATGTTGTTCACGCGCATCAGATACACACATATGCAGATTTTGCGCTACGTTTGGCACGGGTCTTTGGTGTGGCCACACACCTTCCCCTCCTAATGCACCTGCACTTGGCACAGTTTGTCCACCGCGAGCAGCCATATCTCTTGATTACGGATATCGATTACTGTGTGGGAATCACGCCGACACAACTCCTCGATGCCATTCACACCGCGCTGCCATCGCTTGCGTGTATTGTGACTGCCAGGCAGTGCACTCCTGCAGGGTACGTGGTGATTCCGCTGACGCCATTACGCTATACCCATGCGCAAGCGGCGGCCTGCCAACTCTACCGTCATCAACGCACCATGCGCCACCAGCCAATACCGAGTGACCAAGAGGTTATGCATCAGTGTGCGGCGACGGATGGCGTGCCACTTGCCATCCTGTTTGCTACAGATGCCCCAGTATCTGACACGCACTCGTTCCAACTCGCGCATGCCATTCATCAGCGTCTCGATACGTTGAGTCCCATCGAACTGCGGCTGTTGTGCGTGGTATCCCTGTGGCCGGCAGGGGTGACCTACCGTTTGTTGCGGCTGTTGCTGCCTGTATTCAGTGTGGTAGATTACATCCAACTACAGCGACATGTGCACCACGTGCAACAGCACCACTTGTTACTCGTGCGTCATTTCAACGACGACGAAACGTATCAACTCCATACGCTGGTTGCGCAACAACTCCTGCAACGCATGCCAGCCGATGTGGTGCTGGTCACCACCTACGATGTAATCGCCGCATTGCTCCAGGTGGATTGGCGCTGGGAAGACACCGCAGGCGATTCCCTGCGCATGATTACGCCAACAGAGGTGCAACTCGTCTATGAATTTGTAGTGGGTCTGGTGGCACACCAGCATATTGAGATGGCGAGTCAACTCCTGACGAGTTGGCATGGTGTGTGGCGTCGTTTTGGCATGTCACGTGATATCCGACCGCTCCTCGAGCGATGTATGCAACACAGCACCACTGCGACTACCCACCTTGCTGCCGAATTACACTACTTGATGGGATGTGTGATGTGTGATTGTGGTGACATGCACCAGGGACTACTGCAATTGGAGGCGCTGGTGGCGCAGGTGACGCACTTGCCGTTGCTCTATGCACGTGTACGATATGACGTGGTGCACGCCTCCATTTCCCATAGTGAAACGATGACATCGGCACATTTTGCAACGTGTCAGGCGACTCTTGTGGCTGCACAGCAGATTATGGCAGACCATGTCCTGCCACAGTGGAGTGCGCGTTTTGATCTACTAATGGGAGTTCTTGCATGGCATATGGGCGATTTCCGTGTTGCACTCGAAAAAAACGATGTGGCCTTGCGTGTGCATCAGCGGAGTGGTAATCCGATTGCTATGCTCGACACGCTGTTGCAACGGGGCGTCGTTCTCACCAGTATGGGGGATTTCCGCAGTGCACGTACGTATCTCATCCAGGCACAGCGGGGATACACCCAACACGGTGTGACAAGCGCACGTGCCCAATGTGCGATCTGGCTGTGTTATGTGGCGATTTTTGCGGCAGATGGTGCCAGCGCACGTGCACACATTAGCCAACTTCTGGTGGATGGGGAGTATGCAACAGCGCATGCGAGTGTCTATGCATTTCTTGATGCAGTTGCCGCATACATGGCGCTTGCTCCACGCGATATCCCCGATGCACAACAACTCTATGCGCTTGTCAATCAATACCGACACGAGAGTGGTATTGCACGCGCTGCCCAACTCGCCACGAGTCTGCATCGGTGTATCATGGAGCGCCCGGCACTGGCCACACCACCACGCCTTTTCGTGGCACACATGTCGTGTGTACAGGTGGTGACGGTTATCACGCACCATTTTGCGTAAGGAGCATTCGTGTCACGGTTTGGCAGGACACGGTCAACCAATACCACACTCCGTGGTATGAGATTATCCGTGACGCGAACTGCGGGGGGGCGTGCAGATGCCACAACACACCTGGGTGGGTGCGTCCATGCGAAAGATGCACTGTTGGTTCCTGTTCCATGGGTCACATTCGTATGATATGCTCGTTGTATGCACTGTTTTGGACGAGTAAACATAACATATGCCGTATTCGCGCACGATTTTTGAACGTATTCGTGAACAATTCCCGCATGCGCCGACGAAGCGCATGTTCGGTGGCATTGTCTTTTTTGTGCGTGGGCACATGCTGGTTGGTGTTTTTGGTGATGCGATGATGGCACGTGTCGGGGGCGAACGGGCTCAGCAACTCCTCACACAAGCTGGGGTGTCGCCCCTCGCCAAGGATCCACGTCGTATGCGTGGTTTTGTCAAAGTGGACGAATCGTTTATTGATCGTGAAGAGGATTTTTTGGCACTCATCACATTCGCTCTAGAGTGGAATGCCCAGTTAGAATAATCAGCTCCGCAGTAGTCAACGACTCCACGCCCCCCCACCGTCACACGGTGGGGGGGCTTGTGATTACGGGGTAGGGGTATCTGCAGGCGCTGTGGTCGCAGTGGGAATCGGTGTATTCGTCGGAACAGGTGTGTCTGTTGGCGATGGCGTGATGGTGGGCGTCGGCGAATACGTGTTGGTAGGCGTATTCGTGCGTGTGTTCGTGCGTGTTTTGGTATGTGTCGTACTCTTGGTGGGTGTCCGGGTAATGGATGGTGTCCGTGAACGGGTACGGCTCACGGTAATCGAGCTTGTGCGGGTGCGTGAGCGGGTCGCCGTATTTGTGATTGGGAGTGGATATGCGGACATGGTTGGCGTGAGCGCATCCGATGTGGCAGTCAACGCTGCAGCGCGTGTTTCGGTTGGTATGGCAATCACTGTTTGTGTTTTGGCCTGATTTGCGGCAGCAGTTGCCGTGAATACCGCTGCAGTCATGGTCTGGGCTCCATGAATCGGGCTCAAGATGACCATCATTGTGCGTGTAATCATAAGCGGTGTACTTGTCGGTGAAATAGTACGGGTTGGTGAAACCGTCGCCGTAGCTGGTCGTACCGACGTGAGGGTCGCGTTGCGTGTACCTGATGGTGTACGCGACATGGTAGCACTCCGTGTCGGTGACGCAGTAAACGTCATCGTCGGGATAATCGGCATCGTTGCGGTGCTGGTTGCTGGCAGGCGTGTTTTGGTGGCAGCATTGGTGCTGGTGCGACTGGCCGTCGTCGTCCGACTGTAGGTGGGGGTGGCGGTGCGTGAGCCGGCGACTGTGGTCAATGTGGCCACTCGGTATTCGGGGGATGTGGCGTTGTAGAGTTGAGTGATAAGCGCTGGTGTCAGCGGTGCATTGTAGAAAAAGAGATCATCCACGTACCCGTTAAATCCCTTGGTATCCAGAATGCTCTGCCCCACCACCGTATGACTCGATGCGCTATACGTCACACTCGTACGCGTTGCCACAGCCACACTGTTGACGTACAGGGTGAAACTGCGGGCCGTAGTGTCGTAGCTACAGGCCACATGCTGCCATGCTCGCGCCATGCCAGGGCTCGTTTGCACGCTCTGGTCAGCAATCCGGCAGTAGATGCGTTGATCGCTGGTATAGCCGATTTCCACACTATTGGTATCCGCGGTGCCATGACCAACCACCACCATGGTGCTCGTGCTCGGACGCGCATAGACCCAGGCAATTACTCCAAAACCACGCGAGCCGGGCAGTGTTTCACTAAAGCGGAGTCTGCTCTCACCATTCATTTCGAGGGCATGCATATTGTGGTTGGCGCGCTGTATGGTGGCACACTGCGCCAACGTGGTACAGGTCAGCGTGCTTTGATTGGCGCTACGACTCTGGAGTTGCTGATATTCGAAATCGGTGCTCACCAGCGGATTACTCGCATTGAGTGTCTGGAACGTGGTGAGTTCGTTTGTGAGTTCGCGCTCGTAGATGGCTAGTCCGTCAATGCTACCACGGAGTCCTTCGGCACTGTCGTTTCTGCGCCCGATGCTGAAGGGTGTTGCACTTGCTTGTAGTGGTGCCACGCTACGGTCTTGGGCAATGATGACACCGTCGCGATATATGCGTCGGGTGAGTGTGGTCGCATTAAAGGTGCATGCATAATGATGCCAAGCAGTATCCGTGTACCACATGCTACTGCGCACATCATCACCAAAAAAGTTGCAAAAGACACGATTGGTTGCATCAATGCCGATGGTCAACTGTTTGCGTAACGAGGGCTGGCCGTAGCTCAGTGCGATATCTGCTTGGTTGATGCGGTCACGACGCATCCAGAAGCTCACGGTGAACGATTTGTTGGCTAGAACCAGTGGTTGACTACTCACCAGCTCGTCGCCGACACGGTCATCGAACCAGACTGCACTCCCACGCACGCCGTCTGTTACTAGGGGGCATGTGGACCGTGGGGTACAGGACACGGTGCCGGTGTTGGTATTCCAGCTGTTGGCAGCGCTGGTCTCACTTGCGGTAAACCAACCGATTTGATTGAGTGTCACTTCTCCGGCGATAGCAGCACTGGTTGCTGTTGGGCTGGCTGCACGTGTGGCACTGGGCACAATGGTGGCACGTGGTGTGCTGGAATCACTCAGCAGAGCAATGGTGTGGTGTTTGGCTACCAGTGCTACCACATCCTGTGCGGCGTTATGCGTGCTCAGTGCACTACTTGTCCCACTAGGGAGATTCCCCCAGGCAATCACAGTACCATCGGTGCGTAACGCAAGTGAAAAGGTGTCGCCTGCGGCGATGGCGTAGACATTGGTGCGCGCACTATACGGGACATCGGCTTGGCCGAAATCCTGGTTGTCACCATCTGCCCCCCACGCAAGCACCGCACCACTTGAAGTCAGTGCCATCACGTGGTGTTCGCCGATGGCGATATCGCGGATGTTGGTGACAGTGCTGGGAATTTGGGTGATTCCACTCTCGTCATCAGTGCCCACTACGGTCACATTCCCGTCGTCGTAGAGGAGTACGCCGTGGGTTTGATTGGCAGCCACATGCACCACAGGACGTGTAGTGGGGATGGCGAATTTGTTGGACCAAGCTTCACCCGCACTGTTGACAATCATCAAGTGGTCGGCATACGCGGCTATTTCGGCCGCCGTACTGCGCATGTGGTCTGGTACGGCGGGTGCGCCTGGACCCCATGTCAGCACTCTACGGTTGCGTGTAAGTGCCACACCAAAGTCACCCATGGCGATTTGTGCAATATTCCCTGTACTCGTGATTGCACTGGTAAGTGCCGTATTGACGCTCCCGGAGCCGGTGGGAAACGTGATGACGCCACTCTGTGACAACAGGGCCATGGTATCGGTTCCAATGGCGATTTGTTGGATATTTGTCTGATTCTGGCTGAGGTTGCCGGTGAGCGTGCCCCAGCTGTGGGTCGTGCCTTGGAATGGGCTGACTGCAATATCTGCGATGCCACTCAGTTGGCGTGGCATGTCGAGCTGGCGATAGTCGTTGCGCCCCCAGGCCACCACAGTGCCATCATCGCTCATCGCAAACGACGTATTGCGCCCTGCAACCACCGCACTCACCCGTCTGATGGTGGTAGGGACCGTGGTGGCACCATACGCCGCATCACCCCAGGCGATCACATTGCCGTCACGTGTCAGTGCCAGTGCGTGTGTGGTCCCTGCGGCGATTGCCACACAATTGATTGCAGTGGGGGGGATTGTCTGTTGCCCATGTGCATTACTGCCCCATGTGCGTATACTGCCGTCATTGAGTAGGGCCATGCTGTAGTTGCCTGCAGCGGCAATCGCGGTGGCAGTGGTGATGTCGCCGGGAATCGTGATCTGTCCATCCGTGTTGTCACCCCATCCTACCACCGTACCATCAGACTTGAGGGCCAGGCTGTGTGCTGCTCCTGCAGCCACCGCCACCACACTGTTGAGTCCACCGGGGATAGTGAGCTGACCCGCACTATTTGTCCCCCAGCCATGCACGGTGCCCGCGTGTGCCAGAGCGATTACGTGTGCATCCCCGGCTGCGAGTGCGCGAATGGGGGGTAGCCCGAGCGGCGCAGCACTGATACCATCACCCCATGCTGATACATTGCCTGTATCGTCGAGGGCTACATGGAAGCGCTGTCCACTCGCCACGGCAACAATATTGCTGAGCACAGGTGCGGCGTATTGGTTGAAGGCGTCGTTCCCCCACACCACCACGGTGCCGTCTACAGTAGCAACCGCACTCTCGCTCCCCGCAGCCAGCCGCGTAATACGCATGGCGCGCTGTTCACGTGTTGGCTGTGGTGTAGGTGCGCCAAATGTGGCTGGGTTGGGCACGAGTGCCAGGCTAAAATCACTCCCACCAGCAAGCATGAATGCCTGTGTGATTGATGAGGGGATTTGGGTTTGATTGTTGGTGTCAAGCCCCCATGCCACGGGTTTTCCTGTGGTGTCAATGGCGAGTAGGTGATTAAAGCCAGCATCAATATGCTGGTAATTCCCAGCGGGGACATGGAGTTGTTCGTCACTATTCAGACCAATGACGGTAATAGTGCCATCGCGATGTAAAAACATGCTATTGGCATTGCTGGCTGCCACATCAACCACATCACGCAGTGTGGGAAGCGTCAACTGTCCAAACGAGTTGCTCCCCCACGTATAAATCTCTCCGTTGCGGAGCAGCGCTAGATTGTGGAAATATCCGGTTGCAATCTTTGTTACTCCACCAACTTTGGGCACATTTATCTGGCCGAGTGAATTATCACCCCACCCCACCAATGTGCCATCCTGTTGAAGCGCGATGGTGTGTCGTGCTCCGGCGCTAATCTGTACGACGGGTTTGATTCCAGCGGGAATTTGCAACTGTGCGTAGGTGTTATCACCCCATGTCGTCACGGTACCATTGGCGCGTAGTGCCACGCTGTGGTTGCCACCGGCGGCAACTGCGACCACGCGAAGCGGGTCTGCATTGGACCGTATATCGTCGAGTTCATTGGGGACGGTGCTTTGCCCGTACATGGTGTCGCCCCATGCCACAACCACACTATCGTTGCGCAATGCTACGGCATGGTAGCGGCCAGCAACCACCTGGATGACATTGCCATCACGTGCCAGGCTGGGTATGGTTGCTACGCTACTTTCGTCGCCCCATGTGACGACGTTGCCGGCCTGTGTGGTGCGTTCACCCGCAAGCGTGTCGAGCTGGAGACCTCTGGTGGTGGTCGGCGCCAAAACCGTGGTTGCGTAGCTTAGTGCGATGCCCGTGGTGTGGGTACGATACATGCCGAGGCTGACCACACGACTGTTCGGGAGTACGGGAACCTGTTGCGCGTAATAGGGGATAGCAACGACGGCTCCACTGCGGCGAATCAAGCCAACCCCCCACTTGGCACTTTCTACGCCGATTATTCCCGTCATCGTGGGGATAACAATATACTTTGCGCCGCCTTCATCGAGACGGGTTGCGCCACTCACGGCGCCGATGTCGAGTGTGTCTACGGCCCCCCAGAGAATCAGTGTGCCATCTTGGCTGATTCCTGCGTAAATGTTGCCGTGTGCAAAAATGCGTACCATGTTGACACGTGCAAGTGTGGGGACGGTACGTGTACTGCCCCATTGCGTGACATCGCCGTTGGCGCTGAGCACGACACTGCTGTCACTGCCTGCAGCCACAGCCACCGCAGCGCGCGCCGCGTTACACAGGATAACGCCACCACAGTTGAAATCACTCGGGACAGTGCGTTGCGCCGTTGTGCCACCAGCCACAATGACGCCACCGCCATTGCGCAATAACACGACATGTGCATCACCACTGGCAATCTGCACAATATTGCTAAAGTTTCGTCCTTGTTTGAGCACATTGGCGTGTCCCCAAATGGTTGCATTTCCTGTGGCATTGAGTGCCGCACTGTGCGTGATACCAGTGGTGACTTGGACAATGTTACTCAGGGTGCGCGGGATGGTGAGCTCTCCGTTGAGGTTGATGCCCCACCCCACCACCGAGTTGGTAGCGGTAATTGCGAGGGCATGATGATCGCTTACCACTAGTTGTTTGACGCCACTCTGTGTGCTGGCAGGCAAGCGATGCAAATTACCACTGGGTGTGCCCCACGTAATCGCTTGGCCACGAAATGTGGGCGCAACGATGCCTGCAGTTGGCAACGCCACCGTACGTGGGATTGCCGCAACAGTGTCGAGGCGATTGAGACTAGTGGTTATGAATGCGCACATACAAATGATGGCGATACTCATCCATGCAATAGAGCGGTATGTATGCATTAGCGTTCACCTAATGGGGCGACAGGCTCAGCCCAACTCGTGATAAGCGGAATAAAGATTTGCCCACGTGCCACGCGACTGAAGAAGACCCCCGATTTGATGGATGTGCCCATGGCATTGCGTGCCGTTATTGTGTAGCGATATCGCCTGCCGGGCTGTATCCCAGAAATAGTGACAATCTTGTATTGGACGCCACCCGAGGCAGGTAATACGAACTCAGGATCAAGCGTATACCGGAACGACTTCCATTCCATCATCGTCGCCTGATAGCCGAGTGCAATTATGTTGACACTGCGCGGTGCCGTGATGCGGTTACGCCCCCAGATCACCACGGTACCATCACTTTGTACCGCGGCGCTGTTGTAGGCACCGGCACTTATATAGACCACATCGGTCAGTGTGTCGGGGACCGTACTTTGGCCAAACGTGTTGTCCCCCCAGGCGATTACGCTGCCATCGCTCCGGAGCGCAACGGTATGCGCGAAGCCGGTTGCAATGGCAATGATAGGTGCACTGGTCGCCGGTGGCACGTCCACTTGCCCACGGTTGTTGCGCCCCCATGCATGTACTAAACCCGCATCGTCGAGTGTGACGGTGAAGCCATCGCCGGCACTGACTTGTGTGATGTGCGTGGTATCACTGATGGACTGGGTGGTGACGCCATCATCATCGGTTTGCCACGTCACGACTTGTCCGGTGTTGATGAGCGCCACGTTATGCGTGCGGCCCGCATCAATTTGCACGGCCGTGGTATTGCCTAGCGGATACGTCAGTGTGTCGGTAATGAGCTGGCCTATCCGTCCATCATTTGTGATGACCAACAGGCGAGTGTCACGCGCAGTGATGTCGTCGGCAAGGGCGATTTGTGTCACATTTTGGAGCTGGAGGGCGGTTGAAATCGCACTTCCCGCTGCAATCTGCCACATGCTCACATCACCCCGTGCCGTCAGTGCAGCCCCTATGTGCGTGCCCACGGTCAATTGGCGCAGTTGCTCATTTTGTAGGGCAGCGATTGATGGGGATTGCACGAGATCACTGCTCGCATTGTAGGCCCAAGTACCAATCGTCGTTGTGATCTCGTCGGATGCGGGCATGTCGTAGCCGAATTCCACATTGACGGTGGTCACTTCATAATTGCTTTTGAGGGCGAATTCGATGTGTGCCTCTGTGGGGATAAAGGGTGGGCGATCTGTCGCCCACATGATTTCTGGAACTGTGTGGGCCGGGTTGTCAAAGACATAGCGGCTACTGACATACGAGTTCCCGAGGTCATCGTTGGTGTAGAACTGTACATAGTAAATGCCTTTATCGTACTTGGATGGGTCAAATGGCATCGCCCAAGTATACACGTTGCTACTCCGCCCGCTCACGAATCCTTGGATGTGTTGACTGCTGTTCGTGGTGCGGGTCGGGCTCAGTGGGAGGGTACGTACCAAGACATCGTCTTTGTAGAGCTTGGCATAGAGTTCAGGTGGTGTCGGACTGCCCTCGGCAATGGTGCCCGTAAAGAGATTAATTTCCTGCGTGGCACTGATACTGCTCGTGAAACTGGGGATGACACTCAGGACTGGCGCCACGGTGTCAATTTTGAGGCTGACTCGGCGTTGTGCACTCAGATTTCCTGCCATATCGCGGGCCCACATGCTGTAGGTGCGTACCACACCGTCGAGATTCGCAGTATCGTTGAGCGTGTACTCCCATGTCGAGTTAATGGTGCGCGGTTGTGATTGGGATGTGATTTCTAGCCGGCTTGATACAAATGCACCAAGTGGCGATGCCGTGCGATTACAGGCGAGGATGGCCCACGTGCCATTAACCGTTTCCCCCACCATTGTTGTCAGTGTTCCATCGGGACGGACTTGGACGGGGGATGCCGTGGTGGCAATGCTTCCTTGTAATGCAGTAGTTGCCGTCGTATTGCGGTCACTGAATGCTGCCACCATGTTGGTCATGGCCGCACGCGTGGAAGTGACCAGTGCCACACGAGTGCCGGATGGAGAACGGAGCCACAACTCGACCTGTTGTGCACTCGCATGGCTGATGCGCACTTCTACTGCGATATCACTGACACGTGCGGTAGCGGGTGCAGTTTGGGGCAACGGGTAGACAGTATAGTCACTGAAATCGAGCGCACTACACGGTTGCGCATCTATCGCTGTAGCGAGATTCTGAGTCGCAGTATAGCTCTGCGTTGTTGCCGTGATGGTCGTTACATCAACGGTATCACACGCAATTTGACTTTCGTCACATACGGTGAGTGACCCCACACTCGTGCTATCGCTAATCAGTCCACTCAGGCGCAAACTACTCCCACCAACCAGGGGACTACGGGTGAACGATAGCGTGCTCGCATCAAAGACGAACGCTGGTCGGTCTGTGTCCACGACTGTCACATAGTCATTACTCCAGAGACCGACCAACCCGTAGCGGTCGGTGGCACGCAGGCGATATTTGAGCGACGTGCTTCCCACCGGGATGACCAGGGCACACTTCCACTGATTACTTGCGTCCACACTACAAAATTTGCGTTGGCTGAGACTGGCATTATTGTAGCCATACATGATTTCGACACTACTAATGGCGGATTCGTCCACCGCAGCACCACTGATTGTGCTGGAGCCGACGCGTACTACTTGATGCATGGAGGGGATGACGTTTGTGGGCGCTTGGGTATCAACACGCACTGTGGCATTCAACCATTCTATGGTGCGATTGGTGAGCGGGTTGCCTTGGGGATTGCGGTCGGTTAGCCGTATTTCGACTTTGGCAATATCACCCGTTGCAATGCGATCTTCGGCGAGCGATTGCGCCTTGTCAATGTCAATGAGTCCATTCAGCGTGACCGTGTAGACTCCGTTGGCCGCGATGGGCGGGATTTGCAAAATGAGGTAGTCACGCAACATGGCATCGCTGACAGTGTGGTACGTGTAATTGCCACCAGTAGTCACGTTGGTATTGTTGCTGGTGGTCAGCCATACGCCACCGTACGTTTGTGCAATGCCGTAAATGGTGGTAGTTGCTACCGCACTCGTGTTTGCAATGCGTAATGTGTAGGTCACCACCGAATTATTGCCGAGCACGGGTGCCTGGCTCTGGACGTTGATATTGCGTAATCCGGCCAACAACGACGATCCGGCCATGGCGGTGGTTTGGAGTTCACGTATGGTCGTGCACCAGCTATCGTCGGGGAGCAGGGCACAAAGCGGAGTCGTTTCATCAATAGCCATTTGCACGGCATCAGGCTCCGTATTGGCAAAGGCATCAGCCACACTGCGCATACTCGCACCACTGGGGGTGCTGACAAGCGAGGCGGCGATTTGCGTGGTGCTGGGGATGCTGGCCAGTCGGCGTGGACACATGTTGTCGCTCAAGCTTGGCCAGGCATAGCCATTGATGAATGGTAGTACCACAATGTTGTCGTCGTACATGCTGTTGCGTGACGGATTGGTGGTAGGGAAACTGGCCCAGGGCATGAACAACGATTCGGTGGTGGCATATGCAACCACCCCAAACGGCGTGTTTGGATCGTAGTCAATGGCACTGAATTCGAGGCGGAAATCGCTGTTGTCCACATAGTTGTCCGTGTCGAAGCGGTACTGTGGCCGTGATTCCGACAATTCCCAGGTGGTGGTGGTCGCATTCCATGCCCACAGGCTGGCGTGTGCCGTATCCCCTACGTAGATGACGTAGTCTGCGCCTTCCACGATACCCGTGTTGCGGTTATTTTGGGCATGGAAGAGGCGAGTGCGCCAATCGGTCAAGGCTTGTGATGTGCCGACAGGGGCAACGGCTCGACCGGCAAGATTAGCAGGGAGCACGATGAACGATTCGCCGTCGTTTTGCTGGGTTGTCAAATCCTTGGTGTATTTGTCGGGGCGGAACGCTTTAACGGTGCCACCGATTTTACTGTCAATGTAGATAAACAAATCACCGTCAGTATCCCAGTTGGCACCTTGCCAGTGGAACCGCACGGCCTGGCTATCCCAAGTGGTGGCGAATTGTTGACCATCGTAGCGTGCGATGGTGCGTTCGTCGTACCCCAGCACCGTACAGCCGTTGGTGAGCCAGCCACGATAGACGGGACCTGTCTCTTCAAAGAGCGTGTAGTCGGGGGTCAGCGCACTATCCACGTAGATGTCGGGGAGGCGAGTGACCGCGCTGTTGTCGAGACTATCGCTGGTGCGTACACCGCTTTGGATACGCGCTGCTTCAGCCGTGTTGAGGCTGGGGGTGCGTAGCGCCGTGTTGGGAATGGCACTGTCGTAGGCATCACTACGAATCACGGTGGTGACCTGATATTCGAGTTGACGTAATGTTATGGCAGAAATATCGCTGATACGACTCCAATTGACATGTAAGTCGAGTGTGGAGGTCGGGGTAATCGTGCTATTGGCGGTGAGCGGGGTCATTTTGCCGTTGATGTTGGCACTCACCTGCGCATTCTCGAGTTGCGGGGCACGATCATCTACCTGGATATTGAAACGGCGTGACACCACATTACCCGCTTTGTCATGCGCTTCGACAGTGATAGGAATCAACGGTTGGCTCAGTGATCCCCTCGGGACATAGACACGTGCGAGGATGATTTGCTGTATCCCAGTAGGTGTTTGGTCAGTCAGTACCGTACTACTCATCGGGTATATGGCTGCAGTCACCGCATTTTGCACGTTGTAGCTGAGTAACTCACTATCATCCACAATGCGCACATTGACCTCGAGATAGTCGTTGATGAGGTGCTGTACACCCACAATTGCATCACGGATGCTGATGCTTGGTGCCTTTGTGTCTACGATGAATGAATACCGTGGCGATACCTGCACATTTGGCGAACTCGCAGTGCGATAGACGAGTTGCGCCACATGTCGTCCCGTGGTTAATGTCGGTAATGTGAATATGTGCTCCACGGAAACCGGTGGTATGCTGTCGTCTTGTATATTTTGCGGTACATGGGTCAACTGTGGCTGATTATCAATGAGCAGGGTCATGGTGAGCACCCCAGCAGGTGCATCAGCACGGAAGTGGAAATCGAGCGATTCCGTTTGTGTGTATGCGACCATCGCATTCAACATGAATGCACCGGCTTGTAGCGGCGCACTGCGTACGAGCTGGCTCGACATGCTCGATGTGGCCGCTTGTTCACTACAGTTGCTTGCCCGGTCACAGGCAGTGGCGGCCCAGCGCCGATCGCTGACTTGGAAACTGGTCAGTTGTGCACTGTTGTTAGTGGTGCCTTGTTGTAGCACTAGCACATCGTTTTTGGCGAGTGCAATGGCCTGCGCAAGACCACGGAATTGTGTTTCGCTACGCAGGGTCGGCGTTACGCTCGTGGTGTCTAAAATACTGATACGTTGACATGCTACATCGCAATATTCATTTGTCGCTAACGCACTGAGCATCATTACATCATTGTTCAAGTAGGGAATAATTTGGCGGATGTGATAGGCATCAACCGTGTATAAATCGTCACTCAGCGACGTGTGCACGTAGCTACTCAGCGGTTGTAGCGGTGATGCCAACGCATACGATTCACTATCGAGGTAGGCATAGGTGAGTACCATATTGGGCACGTTTGGTGCGATGCCGTTTTGTAACGGGACGTCATCTACGATGACATACAAATACGTATCTTTGGCCAGTACATGATGTACATAACCGCTGGTCTGGAGTACCTGTGCGAGCTGAAGTGTGCCATCTTGGTCAATCTGGTAGAAAGCCACACCATCATCACCTTGGGCCAATGACACCACATTGTGGCTACTCGTGAGGGCATAGCCACGGGTGCCCATAATCACGTCACGGGACAGATTTTGGATGGGGCTACTCAGATTGGTCAAGGTAATGTTCATCAGTTGCTGACGCGTCCCATCCGTCAATATGATGAGTTGTGTATCATCGTTGGCCATGGTGGCATCTACCACGTTGACCGGCGTGTTGATGCGGAGTTCGCCGAGATACTGTGGTACATCGGGCGTGGTACTTATGTCGTAGGTGCTAATCACGAGTGCATCGGCGGCGCGACTCAGTGCCACGAGCGTCTGTTTGTTGCTACTGATGACAAGGGACTGGATGACGCCATTGACAGGAATAGTGCGCTGTATCAGCGTATCTGGGCTATGCGCATCAATGACTGCAATACGTGCTGACTGGGTGGTGTAATGATAGCGTGTGCCCGCCACCAACACGTTGGTGGTGGTAATCTGCTGGCGTTGTACTTGGATGATGTCTGGGATAATGCCGTATTCACACGATCCAAGCATGCGTGTGGGTTCACGTAGCGTGCCATCTACCGCACTATTTCGGCTAATATAGGCCACCGAATTGTGTTGTTGTAGCTCGGCATCGAGGCGCTCTCCACACGGTGTTTGTACCGATGCCGGGTTGAGGTTGCGGTCGTTGATGTCTATCGTGTACTGGTAGAGACCGGTGTCAGGATCTTGGGTTTCTGTGGCTATAATCTGCGGGTTGCGCGTGTCCACACGTCCGTTCCACAACGTGTGTTCCCCGTTGTAGAAGGTGCGATTATCAACGTTGTCACGGGTTACGCTCTGCAAGATTGCATTGATTTCCAGATTTTCTGGGTAGGCGGTATTCCACACATTCCCGTTGATGCTATTGGAAAGGGTGCTGGTGCGCCAACCGGACTGTGCCAACATGCGCCGTTCGTTGGCATTGAGGGCGTGTTGGTAGATGCGTATGTCATCGAGCATGCCGTAGTACTGATTACCAATGATCAGGCGTGCACCTTGGGTCACGACCACTTCGGCGATGCCGAGCTGGGCAGTCGCTGTCCCAGTGGTAGGAATCGAGATGCGGATGGCACGGCCACGGGTGTTGGCTGGTGGGGTTACACGCAGTTTTTCGGCGACGACCACCGAATCAGGCACCTGATACGACCAGAGCACTTGCACATTATCTGCTCCCAACACCTCTACCCGCAATTCCTGCATGGCCTGAGCACAACAGGCAGCGGTGTAGATGTCAATGGCATCAATATATTGGAGTGCCCCAAAATCCATCATCCAGCTGGGATTGGCGGTGGCTTGCGTGAGTGCCACACTGCCTTGGGAAGCCACACGGTTGGTATTGCCGTCGGTGGCACGCCAGGCTCCATTGTCACCATCTGTGCTCGAAAGCGTGCTGGTGACGCGCCGTGCTATGTTGACATCGGGAATAAACGGCTCTTGCGTTTCAACCACGGTGAGTGGGATGTCTTGTTGATCGAGGTACATCTTGACATTGGTACCGTCATAGACCACGGCAAGCGCCTGTGCCGTGCTGGGGAGTGTATACGTGGCTTGGCTGGTGACTTCGTAGCTACCCATACGGAAGCGCAGTTTGTCGGCCACGAAGTCGAGTACATAGGTGTACCCGTCGAGGGAGCCACGTAGCAGCTCACCCGTCGTGCGGGTGGGCTTAATCCAGGCAGCGAGCGACCACGGGTTGTCGTTGTATGGCACCGTAAGCCCGTCCGCATCATACATGGTGACGGTATCGTTGCCATCGAGCAACAGGGCACCACTGCCAATGATGCCGTTGGTGATGGTAAAGGGGGTGGTGCCCGGCAGATACGCGACCTCGTGGTGGTAGACCGAATCATCGTTTTCACGCAGAGCATCAACTGCCTGCGTATTATCGAAGGGAAGCGTGACCACGGCGTGCATGCCCCGATCAAGGTAGGTCATTTCACTGGCATCGAGCGCTTTTGCAAAGTAGCTGATATCATCGAGGCGCACATGCAATGCACCGTCATTTTCGGCACCACCGACCCGGATGGTCGGATTCTGCCAACGTAAATCACTGTCATCGAAACCGAACACGTACATGCCGTTCAGATAGGTAGCGATTACCGTCATGTTATTTTGGCGTGTACTCGTTATTCCCAGGTGGTACCACTGCCCGGATTCAGGTGCAGTAACCGGGATAAAGTGCTCGTACATGCCGGTGCCATCACTGTCTTCAATGGTGACGACGATGCTCTCTTGGGCGTGGTCGTACCACATATTTACCATGAGCGCGGTATCAGTGGGATTCGTGGATACGATGCTTGCGATGCGGCCAGTCTGTGTATCCGCATCAATGCGCACCCGCAGGGCGGTACTCAGGGTGTCAGTAATGCCTTGCACTATTTGTGGCGCCAAAAAGACTCCATCGCTTTCGCGTTGGATGGTAATCCCCGTGCCCGCAAATCCATTACTAAGGGTTGGACAGGTCATCGGCTCACGCGTATATCCACCATTGCAGATATCACTTTGCGTGCCGCGCGTGCTATCCAGGATGGGCAGACTTGCTTGTGACACCGTGGTGTAGTAGCGCAGTGACGCACTCAACGTGTCTTGCACCGCATAGCCGTCATCCTCCATGACGAGACGGGTTTGGTGGGTTGCCACCCCACTCCCCAGTGCCACACTACGCCCAATCAGCTCGCTCGGTTCAACGATGAACGACGACACGAGCACATCATCAATCGAGCCACGGAATCCATCTTCGATGAGGGTGCCGGTGGTCGCAGACGCAATCGCTCCAATCAGCAGATCCGGCGTATTGATGGTCAAATCGCCCCGATACGCCATGCTCGTCGTGGTCATGGCGGTGAGCTGTGTGCCCACCGACAGCGTTAACGTATCGCTACTCTCCGAAAAGACAACGTAGTACCAACGGTCTGCATCGAGTTTGAGTGTACTGCGCAGAATGGTGTTGCCACGCAGACTCTTGAGCACGAATTTTTTCGCCGTCGGCGTATAGCTACTATCGCGTTCAACCATGATGCGCAAGCGCGGATTGCTGGCCACACCGGAACCCACCAGCGTCCCGCTGTCGGTGATTTTAGCGAGGAGGGCGACGGTGTATGTACCCGTAATCACATTCGACGCATTGATGACGCGGATGGCCTGTTTGTTGCCGGTAATATTGAACAGGGCTACGCGTTGATTCCCCAGGCTACTGTCTTCACGCACAAATGGACAGGCTTCACACGTGGCCACAAATTTATTGTCACCACGGTTGTCAAAATACGTGTCTTGTTCGGGATCAGATTCGAAGTCGAGGCGTACCCGGAGATTCTTTTGCAGTGCGGGGCGACCTTCAGCGGCATCGGACACTGAGCCCGTGGCCGGCTGGCGGTTGCTGACCAGATACAAATTGGGGATGAGTGGAGACGGAAAGACGCCGATATCTTTGGGTGGTGCGCCATCCACTTCAATCGGGTTGGCATCACCGGCAACGACGAGCTCCACCGGATTGGTGTTGTTCATCATGTCAGTGGCGATGACGGAGACTTTGTAGAACCCGGTTGGATCGCGAAACGGCAGTGTGGCCATGGTATGCCACACATTGCTTGTCCGCACACGGCGTGCTTCAAGCGGTATCAAGGTAATCAGGCGCCCCGAAATGTCGTAGAGTATGATTTTGACTGCCTTGACGCCACTTCCGGGAGCGCCATTCGCATTGCGCAGGGTGGGGTCAGTCACATTCACGTTGATGTGAATCATGGGCTCATTGGTGACCAAATTGCGGGTGACCGTGTAGACGCTACTCCCCTGGGGTAATGGCACAATTGATGCCACGGGTGGGGTGTCGTCGAGGAGCGTGCTGGTAGTGATGAAGCTGTGATTGTTGACAATGTCGTAGGCATCTATGGTGATGGCATAGCGGCCTTCGATGCCATTGTTGAACTGCGTGTTAAAGACGGGGCAAAAAGCCACGGGGTGTGTGCTCGGGTCGTCTGCGCACGATGCACTCTGCGTCATGTAGGTGTTTGTTTGGGCATTCGGTGCGGTTATTGTGGTGTTTACCGTTTGCACATACGAGGTCGGGTCAACCGCATACACCAGGTAATTGGTGGCCAGTTTGGGCACGTAGGTGGGGATGTCCACACTGATGGCGGCCACATCTGCATCCACGACGAAGGCATCAAGTTGTTTCTTGGTAGTTGACATCGCCATTTGCTGGCGCGCATCCACGAATGCCTTGCGCATGGTGATGCGGCTTGGCATAAAAGTGATATCATCTATCCCACCATAAAAGGCATTGACCACGGTGGCACCACTCATCCGCCCACCGATACTGAGTGTGGCATCGGGTATGGTCGTGAACACCGGCAGGGTGACCGTACTGGTCAACGTATTGTCGGTATTACTCAATCCATTCTGGATGTAACTAAAACCGTTGCTGCCATACGTGAATGCAATGTGATTCCAGCCTGCAGCAATGGCGGTGGTGCTGGTGTAGGCATAGGTACCCACTTTCACCGCAACATAGTACTCCGGGGTAATTCGGACCTCGAGCGCACTGGTCGTGTCGTTGCCATAGCGCAGCAGCGTTTGGGTGCCGGTGACCCCCGCTTCGGGGCGCACACTGAGTTGCACGGTGCCCCCATCCCGCATCGCACTCATGATGCGCGTCGGTTGCTGCACCACGAGCATGGATTCTTGCCCGTCGAAGTTCACGGCAGCACCACGTAATCCTGCTATGCCAAATGCGGGACAGGTGGCGTTGGTAGTAGTAGTGGCACACGTGGCGGCTACCGTGTTGCGGGCGATACCCCACCGGATGGTGCCGGTATCACTATCCACGGTCTGGTCGGGGAGTGCCAAAAACGGGGTGCTGACGGTAGGAGAAACAGCATTGCCTTGACTGAGTGCCGGTGCTTCGGCATCAACACTCTCTTCAAAGCGCAGTTGCCAGTGGGGTGCCTGGCTGATGAGCATGTTTGCGTCGCTGGCGAGCGTCAGGGCCTCGCTCCGGAGATCGATGGCGTCGAGCTCACCTACAAAGCCACTGCCAAAGGTGAGTGGGCCACGATAGAAGTTGGCCGCTGAGCTCACCGTTTGATACGTTACTTGTTGATTGACAATCAGGGTTTCTCGTAGCGTGTTTTGGTCAAAACTGTAGAGGACATGACTCCACTGGTTGAGCGGTACGACGGTGGTAGATGCCAACGTACTGTACGTGTTGTTGATGGTACTGGCGAGCCGGCGCATTTCCACGGTGCCATCGGCGCGGATGGCAAGGTTGAGGGCGGGCGCAGTGGTCGGATATAACCCCGTATTGGTGCCCATCACCGTCTGCGCATAGTAGCTCGGTTTGACCCACATGCTGATGGTGTAGCGTCCCACCTGGCCGAATAACTGGCTGACATAGTCGTTGGTCGTCGAGTTGAGTTGGAGGCCCTGTGCACCACGAAAGCGCACCGCATCATTGATGCGTCCCGGTAGCCCACTTTGCGGACAGACACTCATACAATCGAGACGCAAATTGATGTTGACGGTATCACTAAACACCCGCGACTGAGCGGGGACATCGAAGCCGATATGCAGGTCTTGGGTGCGACGCTGGAAGGCGAGTCGAATTTCTTCGGTGGTGAGCGCTTTGTCGTTGAGTTGCACACCAGCCGCCCAGAACGAATGTGGCCCACCAATGCGGTACGTGGCTGGTTGAAAGTTGTAGGGGAGTACTTTGCTGTTGAGTGTTTCACTAAGACCGTTGACGTAGACTTTTGCCTCATTCGACTGCTTCACAAATGCCAAATGGTACCAGCGATTGATATCGAGGGTGGTCGTAGCCGTATAGGCACCAGTGGGGGTAGTCAGGTATGCCTTACCGTTGGCGACGCCGATGCTAATCCCGTTTTTACTCGGAATTGTGTTCGGTGCAACCACGGTGGTGGTCGTGGTGTCAAACTTAAACCAACCCATCAATGTCATGTTTTTGGCGGGATTAAAGACGCCATTAATGCCATTGTTAGTGTCAATGTAGGTCCGGTTGCTACGCCAAAAACGGGCAGCGCCAGCTTGGATTGCCGGACAGTGGGTGCCACATGCCTGCAACTGGATGGACGTTCCAGTCGGTAATCCGTTGTTGCTATCAGCCGGGTTTACTTCAATTTCCTTCAATGAAAGGGTGCGTGCATTCGTGCCAAATATGCGCACATGCACATAACGCGCCATGGTGGCGTTATTCCCTTGTGCAAAGTTGAGCTCGATGATGGCAGGTGCAGGAGGCGTGGTGGCGGTACAGGTACTTTGGTTGCCACACAAGGCATATTGCCACGTAACCGCC
This sequence comes from Chloroflexota bacterium, assembly GCA_041165505.1. Classification (GTDB taxonomy): domain Bacteria; phylum Chloroflexota; class Chloroflexia; order Chloroflexales; family Roseiflexaceae; genus UBA965. The sequence goes on from JBEANH010000020.1 coordinate 25,529, forward strand.
CGTGATTGAACTGCCGATTGCGCATTTACACTTGCCAGGGATTCATTGCTCAAGGCGACGATGGCACCACCCCAGTTGGCACTGGTATCGGTGTGGATGCGCAATGTGCGAATCGCTTTCACACTGCGCAGATCGATTTCATACCACGGTTGACCACTAGCACTCGTCACTGCCAGTGTGTTGGCCGTGTTGCTGTCAATAGCCAGATTGGCATTCACCGATGATGACGTGGTGGTGCCACTCCCTGCTGACGCTACAGGCCCCATGTAATCACGTACATCGCTACTCATGAAGGGCATACAGATGCGTGTTTGATTGATACCGCATGTGTCTGCGAGTGGAAATTGCTCGAAGTTGGGGTCGCTTGAAATCACCTTGACACTGGCCGTGTTCGTGACCGCAATTTGGTCAGACTGCGGGATGCGTGCCAGATCGGATCCAATAACGCCATCGAACACATAGCGCACATAGGCGGCTTCGTTGCGGGGTACCATGGCCTGGCGATACACGCGTACGTCGCGCATCACTGTCGCACTATTGCCGACTACGATGGGGTCGAGTGGGCTCTCAGCTAGTCTGTTGAGGGTGGCGGTTGCCGTTTCCATCTGGCTCACACCACGATAGACGTGCAAACGCATCGTCAAGCCGTCAACAGTCGCAATGACCACATAGGTCGCATTCGGGCTTATCGTGTCGCTGGTGCTGATACTCCCCGCCGCATAATTGAAGCGGATTCGTCCATTGGATACATCGAGGGTAATGCGATTCGAGCTGGTCGGGCTTGCAGTGCTCCACAGCGTCTGATCGCCCGTGCTACTCGTCTGGAAGGTCATAGAAATGCTAAAGGCATGTTGGTGGAGGTACGCCGCCATGCCGTCTACATGGCGGTATGTCGCCATACACGATGTGGACGTGATACAGGTCAGTCCTGCGTTATTGGCCTGTGCAAATTCCGATGTGTCATCGCGGCTGGTCGTGGTGCTCGCACTACTACAGCTCAACAACCACGGGTCATCACAGTTGCTAGCAATGGTGCGAATCTGCTGGTGATTGAGGGCTGCCGAGTAGACTTGTATGTCACGCATGAAGCCCAACGCATAGTTGTTGGTGCCGGTCACCACACTGGCCGCATTATTGGTGTCATTGCCTAGAATCAGTGTGCCGAATGCCTCTGTGGGCGCATCAATGATGGCCGAATTATCTGTGGCACTCAGGCTGACATTGCGCCCGTTGACAAAAATTTGGCGTGCAATCTCGAGCTTCGGCGTACTGCCATCCATGAAGCTACGAATCACACGGGCACGGAAGGCGATATGCGTCCAACTATTGCCACTCGAGCCCACATACGGGATGCCGGTGCTCGCCTGGAGGCGTGATTCACCAATCTGGAAGACGGGCACAATCGCCTTGGTCATGTCTTCACCACCCACCGGGTTGGTGTTTTGCCCGTAGAGCGCAAAGGCATTTTTGCCCGCTTTACCATTGCTCAGAAATGTGCGTTTGTTGGTGAACGATTCAGTCGGTTTGTACCAGAAGGCCACGGTAAAATCACGACTGCTGATGCTATTACCGACACCGACATCGAGGAGCAATGAGTAATCACGCTGACTAGAATCCTTGGTGAACTTCCACGCACGTTCGCTTTCTACGTAGTTGGCACACAGCACGTTGCGACAGAAGATGTGGCGCGACATATTGGAGAGATCGGTGAATCGGGTGGCAGTGTCAGTCGGTGTTTCGTCGAGTTTGAGACACAGCTCGACATTGGCAAAGGTACAGCCGAGTTTGTAGGTGGTGGTGGTCTGGGTATCGTCCACACTCCCTGGCACGGTAATGACACTTTCAGTGTTGATACTGGCGTTATGTGCCAACGAAAACCCGAGTGGCGATTCATCCGGAATCGCGTATTCGTTGCTTCGTGCACTCACGCTACTCGTCCCTTGCATGTCGCGGCTGAGTAACTTGCTTTTGAGGGTGGATGCCACGACCACACTATCACCGGGGCGCACAATCAGGTCGTTGTCACTCTGGAACGTGCTTGCATGCAGGTGCACGATGTCGAGGGGCGTGAGTGCCGTGGCAAAGACTGCCACATCATCAATACTCCCCTGCCAACTCGTTCCTGTTTCGTAGCTACTACAGTTTGATTCTTGGGCTCCACACTGGTACAAGGCACGCGAGCTCTGCCAGCCGCCGATGCGCAGGTCGTTGTTGCTCGTGTCGGTATCCCGTGGTCGCCCAGTGACAATAGTGCGCATCACCTCTTTGCCATCGGCGTACATGATGACAACGGCACCGTCATAGCTGACCGTAATGGTAACAGGACGCAAGGCAGGCACCGTGTAGTTGGTGTTGATCTGGGTGCGGCCGGTTTCCGTGTTGATGTCAATGTGTATCGTGCCATCATCGTTACGCGACAGGCTAAACAGACCCGCTTGGGTGATAATGGCGTCAAAGAGCGTTTGTGACGATGGATTGCGGCGGGCGTAGATCCGTGCGGAGACGGTGAATTCTGGAGACAACAGCATGCGATTTGCCCCACCCGCAGTGAGCTGTTGAGTGCCAGTGAGTTTGATGCCCAAGGTGCGGAAAACGCTGTTCTCGATGCTACAGCCGCCGATACAGGTGGTTGTCGTATTTATTCTGCTGGCATCAACCATACCCGGATTGGCGGCATCATTGAAATCAACGGAATAGAGTGGGTAACGCCCCTCACTCACATTCCCGGTGATGGCCAGGATATCGGGACTGTTTTTGGCATAGGGACTCAGACCAAAAATCTTTTCACGCATGTCAATGATGCCATCACCGTCGCCATCGGCACGCGTAGGGTCTGAGCCCATCCAGGTGACGAGTGGCACATCATTGACGATGTCGTATGCCACATCCCAGCCGCCTACACGCTGACCGGCAACCACGCGTACCACTTCTTCTCCGTCGGTTAACCCGTCACCATCACTATCGAGCTTGGTCGGATTGCTACCGATAATGAGCTCTTCTTGGTCGGTCATGCCATCGCGATCGGTATCGCTTGCTATTGGTGATGAACCGACAATTGATTCATCTTTGTCGGAAACACCATCCAAATCACTATCCCACTGGTTATCATGTGATGTGAGCCGTTGTTCGGTTTCTGCATTCAGTCCGTCGTTGTCTGCATCGATAAATGTGGGAAATGCAGGCACATCCGATGCACTCGACCACGCATAGGTATACTGGTAGGTATTGACGAGGCGATACGAATTATATAAATCAATGGTGGCAGGAAAGATGTCAAAAATACTCTGACTACTCTCATTGATATTCACGTAGTCTGCATCGGACTGATCTTCGATGTAACAGATGGGAATCGGGAATACGAAAAACAGTGCAAATATCCAAATCACAAAACATGTCTGTCGTTCGGCTTTCCATGCCTTGGAAAGCCATAAATCAGAAAGTTTTTGATTGATGCCCGTGTTCGTCAATGGTGTCTCGTAGCTGACATATTGTTGTAATTGCCACGAAAAATCGGGATCGCTAATACGCGTATATGAGCCGTATTGTGACCCAATCGAGAGCCGACCACGCTGGTCAATTTGTGCTGGATTGAGCTGGTAACGGAAGTCCGTTTCACGCTCATCTTGTATCAGCCATTGCCAAAACCACGGCAGTGCCATCCATGTAGCAGGGAAGGGCATTTTTTCAATTTTATCTACCACCGATAAGCGCATGTTCCACGCATTATCTTTAACAAACCCTTGTAAGTTGTTGCGCAGTTTGATGTTGTCTCGGTCTGGTTCGACTTCGAGTTTGTGTGAATACTGATCGTCGGGATCCACGACCAAGCTTGATTTGTACCAGGTGAACATGTTGGCCAGTAGCCCACTAATCCCCCCACACAACCATTGTCCCGCAGATGAACGTTGTTGCTTTTCTGAGAGCGCAGAACACACCAGCGTCGCAATCGCATCCAGTGCACCGATAATGGCTGCCACAAGTGCACCAATGGGACCCGCCAACGAAATAGCGGTCAGAATGGCCAATGCTACCAGTTGACCAACAAATGACGCAACCGCATTGCCGATTTCCCAGCCAAAGCGCGCTGCCTTGATGGCAAATGCCATGCCTGCCACTGCAACACCCACGCCAACAATGACACCAATGACAGTGAGCGCTTTTGCCGCAGTCCCCATGGCTCTCCAGGTTGTTTGAATCGTCTTAAAGGTGAGTTGAGAAAGTTTCACGGCAGTGGTAGCCGCAAGCGCCCCACTAGCCACCTGACGTGATGTTTCGAGAAAATCAGTTACTTCATACACTAATTCGGCAAGACGAATGGCAAGTTCTACGGAGTTAAACACAATTGATATGGTTTGTTTGTTTTTAAGAATATTTTGGTTGTTCCCAAATGCGCCAATCCCCAGTACAACTGCTTTGGCGGCTACAACAAGAGCACTTGCCCCCATAAAACCTTTTTTTGTCCCATCTATCGTTTGCCAATCCGATTGTAAATCAAAGACACTTTGAATTATTGATACAACATTATCTGCAGCATCCAGCGCGCCTTCAGTGTTGCGTTGTACTGCATCGTCTGCATTTTCATCTTCGGATTCAAGATTCATCAGGTCAGCATATTCGGTGATAACGTTGACAATTAAATCACCCCATGTACTGGTTATATCATCACCGAATTCTGCAGGAAGTACTGCTTGCGCATTAGTAATATCTTGAGGTGTATAGGATTTGACACGGGGTATGGTATATATTGCGACAAACACTGTTGCGAGTGTGTTCGCATATTGCGCCAGTTGATTACTCACCTGTGTATCACTGGGTGGCGTTGAAACATCGCTCGCATATGGTGTGATGAGGTTAAGCTCATCTTCTACTGCATCGCGGAGTAGTGCCTGCCACGTGTATTCGTTTGTTCCTGCCCGTTTGGCTACGTTAAAAAATTGTCCGACGAGACTGCGACTTTCTAGAGGAGTCGCATCTGCAAAGGTCAATGTGCCCGTGTTGCTTAGGCTAATAGCTCGTTCACTGCTACTACTTGCTACGAGCACTGCAGGGCGGCAACGTACGTCCTGCCGTAGGTTGATTTCATCCACACAACGCTGTTTGAGTTCACGTATTTTTTCGGGTGTACAGGCTGATGTACTCTGTCCAAAGTTTGCACAGATGCGCTGATTGAGAATGTCTTGCATATCAACGGTATATAGTTGCAGACTTTCGAGCGCTGAACCATATGTTTTGTAGGTCGTCACAAAACTTGCCAAATCCATCCCATAGTTATTCGTGCGCAACGCTGCGTTGGTGCGTGCATCAAGCAAATGACGAATGGATGTCTGCTGATTGGCGGGGTCATTGATACGAAAGCGTGGAGTGCTTACAAACGCCTCATCCAGTTTGGTATGAACGGTGACGATTTCTTTACGCCGCTTGTTTGCAGTTGTAATCGCTGGTTTTGATGCGTCTTCGACAATGACGGCTGTTTCGTGTGGTGCAACAGTGTCGTTTACCGAAGCTCCACTCAGTAGCCAATTGCCATAATAGGTCTGTACAACACGTACTTCTTCTTTTCGATCATCGTCTGCACAATCAGGGTCAGGTTCATCATTTTTCGGTGGACAGTAGTCTTGGACTGACGAAATCACCCACTGCAGACGCGTTTTGTGAGCATCCAGCCAATTACTCCCGTTGCTCTCGTAGTACAGTGTGGCACTGTATGCGACCCGACTCCCCGTGCTGGGGTCTTCGACCGGGTAGAGTGGTACCGTCAACACGAGCATACTGGTGTTGGTGCTGCCGTCACCTTTGCGTGCATAGGCCGCACTTATCCCATATGCTTGCAATTGGTCAAAATCGAGCCACGACGGTCGTATATCGGTACTACTTGCTGGTGCACATGATCCGCGTGCGACACAGTCGTTGAGTGGCAACCCTCCGTATTGGGCGGCTCCAATTGGCACTTGTACTTCGAGCGCCGCATTAATGCGTATGTCACCTTTGTTGGACTGGGGATCTCCTTTGTACGGAGAATTTAAGTAACTCGCAAAAGTTGAATCGTCTGTACGTTGAATCTGACCACTTTTGTCGTTGCTTGGCCAATCGTGTACCGCATTGTGCAAATACATGTGTTTGTATGGGCCACCTGATTGCGTTGTGTCGAGATTGATGGGAACAATCTGCAGTTCTACTACGAGTGGCCGTACTGCCGTGCTTGATGCAATATTCTCGACCTTGAGGTTGTATGGAGCTGTTTCGGTAAACGGTTGTGATTTAAATTTATGCAGGTTGTTACTATAATCTGCGCCGACAGCGGTAACGTATACTTCTGGGCTGCTATCCACCGCGTCTCGCACGTCGTCGTTATCGTTATCTTGGTCGAGAAAATCGGGAATACCGTCGTTTTCACTGTCACGACAATGACGGATTTGTGTAATCGGTGTAGTGCTTGCTACTATGTGTTCTGGGCATTCCTGTCCATCAAACAAACCATCACCGTTGGTATCATACGAAAGTGGATTGCTGTAGAGCTGTAACGTGTTGCCGTTGTAATTGGATGGGACGGTTACTTCGATAATATCCGGGATGCCGTCCGAATCGGTATCCGGATTGCGTAGCTTGGTGCCGATCTGGACTTCGGCAAAATCACTCAGCCCATCGCCATCCGTATCCCGACTGTTGAGGTCAGATTGGAGCAAATATTCGGTTTTGTCGTCGAGTCCGTCTGCATCACTATCACTATTGTCTTTGTTGCTCTGTAGCCGTGTTTCTTCGCTGTTGCTCAGACCATCGTTGTCGTCATCTGCCGTACTGCTACTACTATTGCTCCGTGCGAATGAGGAGCGCGTGTTTGTTTGTTGACCGTTTATCGTTTCACTGTGCGCACCAGCCAATGGTAGTGCTAGCCCCAGACCCTGTGTTGCTGCTGATGCGAGTGGAGTGAATTCCACTGTGGGTGTTGATTGTGTGTCACTTGGTGGTGCACGACTCTCTGTCGCTGCATATGTTCTTGGCAGCGAGCTAAACGGTTGATAGAGTAGCATCCCAACGACGATTATCGTCAATGGTAGGTAGATACGCCGTCGCATGAAAAGGACGATGATGCCGAGGATGAGCGCCACGCACACGATTAGCATACCCGCAAACATGCGTGTTGAGTCAATCGTATGCATACCCAAATACTGTGCCAGCGTAGCGAATGGTTGATTCATGACGCGCCGCAATGCGAGCCCACTTCGCGCATAGTTCGAATAGGTGGTCTCAATAACTGTGCGTGCTGCATTGACCTGATTCGTGGCAGGAAAGGTAAGCTCTAGAGAAACACTGCGCGGTAATCCATCGGTATCAATTTGCATCGTCCCCGTGCCTGTACCTGCACGGAACTGTTCGTTTGTACTGACATCGCTCCATTGTGCGTCGTGTGTTATGCCGTGTTGACGATCCGCTTCAAGTGAGCGTTGCATTTGCTCCGCAAATGCGTTGCCATCAAATGTGAATGCGAAGATGCGTTGTTGCGCATCCCGTTGCGAAACATCCCCGATACCTGCCAACAACGATAACATGTTGAGTTGGCTGATTTGCGCCGTGTTCACAGCGATCCAATCACTTCCTTGGCGCGTATATGTTCGTCCACGCTCACGCCGGATTTCAAGTACTTTGGCGGCATTGAGCACGTCGGTGATGACGATATGGCTACTCTGCGCCGACTCATCAATGTGCCCGTCAATGCGAAAGCGCTGATGTTGTTCTTGCATGCCCGCATTGCTGATTGCCGGGGTAAGTGACGTATATTGGTCAACTGTCGTTGAAATATCGTATGCACCACTCAACTGAATGGTCTTCCATGCGTTTTTGACTTGTTGAGTGGGGGTTAGGGTACGTGCTACTTGTACAACAAGCACGGATGCGCTGACGAGAATACTCACAAGTACGGTGAGGAGTACAACCACGGTCCCACGTGACACTGGCATGCATAGACTCCTTGCGTAACGAGTATGAAGTTCGTTGAGATGTCTTACAGATTTCACGATTATACTCTGACAAGTGATTGATGTCAATGCGTTTTTTTGCCTGTTAATCACTCAAATTTATACGTATTTCGTGTTTTGCGCATAAGGAGCACATTACTCGATGATGTGTGCATCACGTATAATATGTGTAACCGTGTAATTACGAATGAACGAGGACGACATGCGCAATGATGCTTCACGTCGGTACGGTGTAGATGCCACGCAAGCTGCATTTCCCCTTGGTGGCGTTGGCACAGGAAATGTTTCAATTGGTGTACGGGGTGATTTACGCGATTGGGAAATCTACAATACCCCGGCCAAAGGCACCTACTTACCCAATACGTTTGTCGCATTGAGTGCATACCCGCATGGCGGCGAGCGCGTCACGCGTGTGGTTGAGGGTGCCGTACGTGGCACACACGCCCTCTCCCACGGTTACCACCCACACACCGGCATCGGGTTGCCTCGCTTTGCGCATTCGTCACTGGGGGGCACCTATCCCATCGCAGAGTTTGCCGTGCACGACGATGCCGTCCCCGTCGCAGTGACGCTCGAGGCATTTACGCCCTTCGTGCCCCTCGACCCTGTCGCTTCTGGTATCCCATGTGGCATCTTTCATTACACGCTGACCAATACCAGTGCCGTCACCTGTGATGCCACTCTGGTCTTTTCGCTGTACGACGCCTGTGACCCCGTGCAATTCGATAAATACGGCAACCTGATCGGTAACGGTGGCAGTCGCATCCAACGCCATGTTGATGCAGGATGGCAAGCCCTGCACATGCGCCACAACGGTGTGACCCGTGATGACGCCAATTACGCCGAACTTGCGCTTGCCACCACGCACCCGCAGGTCAGCTACCGCACATCCTGGTTGCGTGGTGGCTGGTGGGACTACGTGCAGGACTTCTGGGACGACTTGCACGGCGATGGCGCCCTCACCGACCCCGCCTACCCCGACCCCACGCCTAAAGGCGCCAACGACACGGGCTCGCTGGCCGCCCATGTCACGCTGGCACCGGGTGCGAGCCAGACCATCACCTTTGTGTTGGCCTGGTATGTGCCCAACCGCCGCCTGACCTGGGACAAACCGCAGGCACCACTGACGCAGAATCACTACGCCACACACTACGACTCCGTGCTGGCAGTGGTGCGTGATATACTGACCCGTCACGATACATTGACCACCACCACGCGCCAGTTCCGTGATGCCATCCAGCACGCGACCCTCCCCGAAGCCATCCGCGATGCCTTGGCGGCCACCATTGTGCCGATGCGTTCGACCACCTGTTTCTGGCTCGCTGATGGCAATTTCTACGGCTGGGAGGGGTGTTTCGACGACCTCGGTTGTTGTGCCGGCTCGTGTACGCACGTGTGGAGTTACGCCTATGCCATGGCCTATCTCTTTCCGCAGCTCGAGCGCGTGATGCGTACCATCGAATTCACCGTCGAAACCGAAGCCGACGGCTACATGCTCTTTCGCACCTTCAAAAACTTCAACGAAGAATTTAAGTGGGGCTGGGGTGACCAACGCCCCGAAGCCTGTATTGACGGCCAGATGGGCTCCGTGCTGCGTGTCTGGCGTGAATGGCAGCTCAGCGGCGACCGCAACTGGCTCGCTGCCCTCTACCCCGGGCTGGTGCGTGCCGTGGACTACGCCGATGCCCACTGGGATACTGACCGCGACGGCGTGCCCGATGGTCGTCAGCACAACACGTACGATATCGAGTTCTATGGTGCTAATCCGCTCAGCACCCTCTACTACCTAGCCGGGATGCAAGCAGCGGTGGCGCTGGCTCGTGTGATGGGCGATACCGCCAACGCCGTGCGCTGGCAAGATATTGTGACCCGTGGGCGCGAGCGTTTCATTGCACTCTGTTGGAACGGTACGTACTTCGTGCAGGCCATGGACGATGTCGATGCACAGCGCTATCAGCACGGTCAAGGTGTGCTGACGGATCAACTGCTCGGTGCCTTACATGCCACACTGCTCGACTTGGGCGATGTGGTGCCGGTACACATGGTGCAGGGCACGTTGGCGCAGATTGTCACGCACAACTTCCGTACATCGTTCCATGCCCA